>JAEZAD010000117.1 GCA_023430565.1 Verrucomicrobiota bacterium | reverse complement strand
CCGCCCTGCCCTCGTGCCTCGGAGATTCGTGTGGGCCGAAATCAAAGGCTACCTTCAAGCCGCCCGCGCCTATCGCCGGGCCCGCGCGCGAATCGTCCCCGACGAGAGCCAGCGGCCCGATGCATCTCGCCCTTCGGCCATTCACCCAACCGTCGCGGTTCGCTCGCAACGGCGCCTGATTGAACTCGATGTCACCGCGCCATTGTGCCCCCTCCACGAGGCCGCTGACACCGCCGCTGTCGATCTACTCGTGAGCTGCCACGGTCGTGCGCTCGGCACGGTTCACATCCCCACCTTCGGCCACGTTCTCTCCGCTCAACGCCTCGCGGACGAAATCGCGCACGCGCTGTGGTATCGGCTGCTCGATCCGCATCAAAGCAACCCATCTTCCGCCTACGTCGCGTTCCTCGACCGCTTTCGCGAGCAACTTTCTTTCACTTCGCAGCCCCCATCACCCGCGCCCGCGCAGACGGCTACGATCGTCGTCACAACGTGCAACCGCCCGGACCAGCTGCGGCGATGCCTCGCCTCGCTGCGACAGCTTCGCAGCTCGCGAGATCTTCAAATTGTGGTCGTCGACAATCGTCCCCACTTGAACGTCGCTGCACCGATCGTCCGCGAGTTCCCCGGCACGGAGTTGGTGCTCGAGCCAAGACCCGGATCGTCCGCCGCCCGCAACGCGGGTGTCGCCGCCGCGCGTGGCGATTTCATTGCCATGGTTGACGACGATATGCATGTCTCGCCCGACTGGCTCGAGCACCTGCTCGCGCCCTTCGCACGTGACGACGTCATGGCGGTAACGGGCAACACTCTTCCCGCCCGCCTCGAGACTCGCGCCGAACGGCTCCTTGAAGCCTATGGCGGTTTCGGACGCGGCTTCGTTGCTCGCGATTTCGACAGCGTGTGGTTTCACCGCGCCCGTCGTCGCTCGGTTCCCACGTGGCAGATCGGCGGTTCCGGCAACGCTGCTTTCCGCCGCGAAGTGTTCCGCGAAATTGCCCGGTTCGATCTTCTTCTCGGCGCGGGCGTCCCCACCGGCGTGGGCGAAGACACGAAGCTTTTCTACGACATCCTTCACGCGGGCTACACCATTGCCTACGAACCGTCCGCCACGGCGTGGCACCACCACCGCATCGAACTGCCCGAACTACGTCGTCAGCTCTTCGCCTACAGCAAGGGTCACGTGGCTTATCACCTCCGCACGTTTGCCGATTACCGTGACGGCCGTGCGCTCGTTCGCCTCGCCATCGAGTTGCCCCTTTCGCTCTGGCAGCGCGCGTTCGACCGGATTCGAGGACGTTCCGAGTATCCGCTCCGCCTTCTCGGCCTCGAATTCGTCGGTATGCTGCTCGGACCGTGGTCCCTCTGGCGCGCCCATCGCCAGGCGCGCGCGTGGAAACAGCAACGTCCCCGCGCCCTTGCGCCGGCGCCTGCTCCCGCCGCCGCAGCCCCGCTTTCCCCCGCGTTGGAATCGCACCCATGACGAGCGTCGCTGCCCCTCTCCCGCTTCCGACGCGCCGCTCACTACAGCACGCGTTCGACGTCCTCGCCGTGTTGGTCGCACGCGACCTGAAGTTGCTCTACAAGCGCTCCTCTCTCGGCTTCGGCTGGGCGCTCGTCACGCCGCTGCTGCAGGTGTGCATCTTCGTCCTCGTCTTCCGCCGCGTGCTCGGCGCGCCGATCGAGAACTACGCGTCGTTCGTCTTCACCGGCGTGCTGGTCTGGGGGTGGTTTCACGCGTCGGTCGGACAAAGCACGTCGCTCATCACCAGCAACCGCGCCCTCGTCCGCCAGCCCGGCTTTCCGCTCAGTCTTTTGCCACTGGTCACCGTCGCCGTCCGACTCTTCCACTTCTCCCTCGCGCTGCCGTTTCTCTTCGGGCTCCTCTGGTTTCAAGGCATCCGGCCCACGCCGTCCTGGTCGTGCCTTCCTCTGCTGGTGTTGGTCCAGTTCATCCTCACCGCCGCCTTCGCTTACCCACTCGCCGCGTTGAACGTCCGCCTGCGCGACACGCATCACGTCACCACCGTGCTGCTTCAACTCGCGATGTATCTCACCCCGATTTTCTACAGCCTGCATTCGGTGCCGCCTGCGTTGAGCCAGTGGCTGCAGCTCAACCCCATCGTGGTTCTCCTGGACGGCTGGCGCGACGTGATCATGCGCGGCCTGTGGCCCGACACGTCGCGCCTCGTGATTGTCGCGCTCATGTCCTCCGTGGCGCTGATCGTCGGTCAGCGCATCTTCGTGCAACATAGCCGACGCTTCGTGGAGGAATTGTGAGCCCATCCCGCATCGAAGTCACCGACCTGTGCAAGGACTTCCGGAACCCGCAGGAGCCGGGTCCGCTCACGTGGCGCGGACTGTTCCGCGGGCTGGGACGTCCCGCCCGCCCGTCCGTCTCCGCCTTGCGCGACGTTTCGCTCTCCGTCTCCGCCGGCGAAATGCTCGGTGTCATCGGCCGCAACGGCGCCGGCAAATCCACCTTGCTCAACCTCCTCGCCGGCGTCATCCGCCCGACGCGCGGCTCCATTTCGATCGACGGCCGGATCGGCGGGCTGCTCGAGCTCGGCGGCGGCTTTGTCGACGATTTGACCGGACGGGAAAACGTCGTCCTCGCCGGCGTGAGCGCCGGCCTCACGCGGCGTGAGGTGTATTCGCGGCTCAACGACATCGCCGAGTTCGCGGAAATGACCGCTTTTCTCGACACGCCGGTTCGCACTTACAGCACCGGCATGCGGATGCGCCTCGCTTTCTCCGTGGCGGTCCACACCTCGCCCGACGTGCTGCTCGTGGACGAATTTCTCTCCGTCGGAGACCTCGCTTTCCAGGCCCGTTGTCGCGGGCGGATTGCCGACCTTCGCTCCGCCGGGTGTGCCATCGTGCTGGTCTCCCATGGCATGGGCGAGGTGCGCGAAACCTGCGACCGTGTCCTCTGGCTGCGCGACGGCGGAGTCGCCGCCCTCGATGACCCGGACGTCGTTGCCAGCCAATACGAGGAGGAAATGCACCAGCGCACCTTGCAACTCTCCCCGTCCGCCGCCGAACCGGCGCGCAACCGCCGAAAACGCGCCCCGGGCCAACGCATCGGCTCGCGCGAAATGGAAATCGCCGGCGTTCAGTTTCCCGGCGGCAACGCCCTGCGTTCGGGCGCTCCGTTCGTGCTCGAGATCGCCTACCGCGGCGGCCGGTCCGACCTCGCCCCGATCTTCGTCGTCTCGATCACGAACGACAGCGGCGCGGTCTGCGTCGACACCAACACCGAAGCCGCACGCATCTCGACCGAGCGCCTGCCTTCGCCGGGCACCATCCGTTTCTCCATTCCGCGGCTCGAACTCGGCGCCGGTCGCTATTTTGCCAACGTCGGCATTTTCGATCCGGATTGGAGCCACGCCTACGATCATCATTGGCAGATGTATCCGTTTTCCGTCGACGGGGCTCCGTCTCAACGCGGCATCGTGGCTCCCCTTTGCAAATGGGACACCCCGCCGGTCCCCGCGCCCGTTTCGTCCGGCCTATGAAAACGCTCCACCCCACCCGCCTTCGCGCCCGATCGCCCCTGCTCGGCGCGCTGCTTTTGGCCGTTGCGTCCGCCCTTCCCGCCGTCGAGTCGGAATCAGATCGCGCGTTCTTCGACCGTGAACTCACCGCGATGATGGAGCAGCACAACGTCCCCGGCGTCGCCGCGGTCTTCGTTCGCGGCGATCGCACCATTTTCAGCGCCGGTTACGGTCTCGCCGATGTTCAGCGTCAGATCCCCATGGACCCCGCGCGCACCGTGTTCCCGCTCGGCTCCATCTCCAAGCTGCTCACCACCATCGCCGTCCTGCAGCTCGCCGAGGCCGGCGCCGTCGACCTGCACGCGGACATCCGCCGCTACAGCAGCGACCTCGCGATCGATTCCCGCTTCGACCAGCCACTGACGCTTCATCATCTGCTCACGCACACCGACGGCTTCGACGTTCGCTGGCTGGTCGGAGGCGCCGCGCGCGTGCCTGAAAAAGTTTCGCCTCTCTCGGCGATCGCCTCCCGCCTGCCCGCCCGGACGCTTCCGCCGGGCGATGTCTACGTTTACAGCGACGTCGGCATGACGCTGGCCGGCTACATCGTCGAACGCGTCTCGGGCCAGCCTTTCGCCGACTACGTGGAACAGAGGATCTTTCGCCCGCTGGACATGACCCGGACGACCTTTAGCCCGCACCGCGACTTTTACGCCCGCGACCGCGCCACCGGTTATGCCTACGACTTCTCCGGGCGCTTTGGGCCCATGCCCATCGTCTACCCACACGCCAACCCTGCCTCCGGGATGACGGCGCCTGTTTCCGACATGGCGCCGCTGCTGAAAGCCCTGCTGCACTCGGCTCACGCCGACCGAAGCCGTTTGCTTCGTTCGAGCTCGGTCGCGGCCATGTGGCAGAAACAGTTTGCTCACCATCCCTCCTTTCCCGGCACGGGATATGGCTTCTACGAATTCCTCCACGGCGGCCGCCGCGCCCTGGTTCACGGCGGCATGCTGCCAGGATTCACGGCGGTCCTCGTGATCATCCCGGAAACCGATATCGGCCTGTGCATCGCGGCGAATCGCTTCGACCTCATCGAGTCGCTCGAAAGCGATCTGCTCCGGAAAATTGTCGAACGGTTCTCACCGCTCCCATCCGCTGAAATCGATTCGGCCCCTCACGTTGCCCCACCGGCATCGGCGGACGTTTCAGGCCTGTCCGGTGTGTATCGTTGCGATCAATACTCGCGCTTCTCCATCGACAAGATTTTTGTCCTCGCCGGCCTCGCCACGGAGATCGACGTCCGCGCCCAGACCGACGGCAGCCTGCTTTTCCAGCCGCAGGGCACCCGCTGGCTGCCGGTCGAGCCGCGCGTGTTTCGCCGCGAAGGCTCCGACGAGCAGGTTTTATTTCAAACGGATGCCGAGGGACGAGGCACGCGCATCCTCGGCTCGGTTCAATTCATGTCCTACCATCGGGTCGGCTTCTGGGACGATTTCGAGCGCCACATTCCCATCGCCGTGGGCCTGTTGGCGCTGGCTTCCGTCGGCGGTTTTTTCGGCGCGTGGCGAACCGCCCGCTGGCTTGGTTTTCGCGGCGCGAGTTGCGGCCCGGCCGTTCACAGCCAGCGCGCCCTCGCCGTCTTCGTGCCGGCCTCGATCGTGGTCATGCTCGCGGGGCTCGTCTGGGTGTTGCAGGACCTTGAATTTATGTCCGCCGCCTTCGGCGAGCCGCGCTCGATCGCGCTGCTTCGGCTCATGCCGCTCGCGACCGCCGCGGCCGCGATCGGCCTGCTGACTGCCGCCCTCGCGTCTGCGTGGCGCGATCCCGTCCATCGCACCGAGTCCCTCCTCTACTGCCTCTCTTCCGGTTCCGCGCTGCTGCTCCTGCCCCTTTTCGTCCACTGGCAACTCGTCCGCGTTCCTTCCCCCCTCGTCGCCTTCGTCGTCCGATGCCTCTCGCCGTCAGTATCGTAATCCCGGCGCACAACGCCGCCGCCACGCTCGGCGCCACGCTCGCGTCGGTTTTTTCCCAGTCCCACCAGGATTGGGAGATCGTCATCGTCGAGAACGGCTCGACCGATCACACCGCCGACGTCGCGCTCGGCTTCGCCTCGCGCGATCCGCGGATCCGCGCCGTGTCGAACCCGATCAAGGGCGTCAGCCCGGCTCGCAATTGCGGGATCGAACTGGCGCGCCACGACTGGCTCTTGTTTCTCGACGCCGACGACTGGATCCTGCCGTCGCATCTCGAAAAACTGACAGCCATTCTCGCCTCCGATCCTTCGATCGACGCGGTGCACTGCGGCTGGCGGCGGGTCAACATCGAGGGCGTCACGATGTTCGAGGAGTTCGGATCAGACGACTCCGACCTCTTTCCGCTGCTCGCGCGCACCTGTCCGTTCGCGATCCATGCCTGCCTGGTCCGACGCTCACTCGTGCGTGAGGTCGGCAGCTTCGATCCATCGCTGCGGACGTGCGAAGACTGGGACTTGTGGCAACGGCTCGCGCGCGCCGGCGCTCGCTTTGCCGCGCTTCCGGAAATCCTCGCCTGCTACCGGGCGCGACCCAATTCCGCGTCGATGGACGGCCGCCAGATGTTCTCCGACGGCTTCAAAGTCATCGGCCGCGCCTTCACGTGCGATCCCCGCGTTCCCAAACCGACTCCGCGTTACGCGCCAGGACTTTCGCCCGAAACCCTCCCGTCCGCACGACTCGATAATCTCATTTGGCAAGCCGGCCTCATTCTCGGAGCGGGACACGATGCCACCGAACTCCTCCAGGCCGTTTCCAACGATCCTCCGGTCAGTCTCGCTCCCGAGTCGACCGCGTGCAGCTTGTTCGAAGCGCTGCTGCTGCCAACCGCGAGTCCGCAGGATTCGTGGTGGCGGCTCTACCGCTCCATCGCGCTTCCGATCGAGCGGTTCCTCACCGCCCTCGAAACTCACAACCGCCAGAAAGGCGTGGCGCGCACCATCCTCAACGTCCTCGAGCGTCGTGCAGTCCGCGCCGCCTCATTCCCTCGTCCTGACACCGTCGGCCACACCCACGCCATCGCCATCGAGATCACGCAACCGTTTCCCGATCTCCGTCTCCCCGCACCAATCGACCGCCTGCATTGCCGCGTCGAAATCGAAGGCGAGCCGCTGGGCGAACTCGAGCTGCCGGTCTGCGATGGGCTGGTGGTCGGCGAAGTCCTGGCCGATGCCGTTGCCGCGGAATTCGCCTGGCCGATTCTCGGCCGTTTTTTTTCGAGCTCGATCTATCGCACTCTCCGCGTGCGGCGCGACGCCAGCGGATGGAGCGTTCTTCGCGGCGAGCATGTCCTCGCGCACGCTCTGCCCGGCAAGTCGTTCTCGTGGTCGGACGCGCACGACGTCATCGGCTGGACGCTGTTCCTGCAGGAAATCTGGGCGTTGCCTCAACCGGACAGCGAGGCGTTCTACGCCGCCGACACCCTTAGCCGCCGGAAAATGCCCGCCAACGCGAAGGACTTCGACGCCGAGTGGCTGGCGGTCGACGTGCTCGACTCGTTCAGCGACCCCCGCCGCGTTCCGCCCCACGTCGACCTTGTCCTCACGATCGCCGACGTGCCGGTCTCGCGCACGCCGGCGATTGTCCCGAAACGCACCCTCACCGCTCACGCCCTCCGTGCCGCCACCACCGCCGACGCAGGTTTTGAGCTCTGTCGCATTTGCGTGCGTGAAGCGCTGCTCCAGCAGCCGCTCTCGCCTCAACGCACATTGCGCGAGCGTCTCACCGAAGCCCGCAGGAGGCGCCGCCAGCGCAGCTCGAACGGAAACACCGCGTCGCCTTCTCCTACCGGCATGCGCGGACCCGCGCCGTTTGCCATCGCCACGGCACCTCGCCCGGATCTCACGCTCTGTCCCCGTTTCCCATCCTCCCCGTGTGGCTCGAGCGGATCGCGCCGTGCCCTGCTTCCTCGCGTCGCCGTCGAAGACGTGCATCGCCTCGCCCTCATCCAAGGGGTCGACTTGCTGACGCCATCGCCTGCGACCGCAGTCGGCGCCACAATTCTCTACAGCCCCGAACTTCTGCTTCGTCCGCGTCGGAGCCGGCTGGCCTCGTCTCCCACCGCGAAAGTCGCGCCCCCGGAGGACCCTCGGTTCTTCGATCAACTCTTTTCCAGCCGCATCGACCCGTGGGACTACACGTCGGACTACGAGCAGACGAAATATCGCCAGACCCTCGACCTGCTGCCTTCGTCCCGCATCGATCGCGCGCTCGAACTCGCGTGCGCCGAAGGACACTTCACCGAGCAACTCGCCGCCCGCGTCGATGGCCTCCTCGCCACCGACGTTTCCGCCATCGCCGTGCAACGCGCGCAGCAGCGCTGCGCGCGTTTTGGCCACGTCCGTTTCCAGCAGCTCGACTTGGTCTACGATCCTTTGCCTGGACACGACTTCGACCTGATCGTTTGCAGCGAGGTTCTCTATTTCACCGGGTCGCGCGCAACGCTGGAAGTCGTCGCCGACAAGCTCGCCCAGTCCGTCTCGCCAGGAGGTCACATCGTCCTCGCGCATGGCAACGTCCACGCCGACGACCCCAGCCAGCCCGGCTTCGACTGGGATCTTCCGTTCGGCGCCAAAACCATCGGCGAAGTCTTCGCCGCCACGCCGGGCCTGCAGCTCACGCGCGAACTCTGCACCCCCCTTTACCGCATCCAGCTGTTTCAACGCCGGCGGCCCTGGCTGCGAAAGCTCCTGCCCACGACCCCGCGACGCCGTTCGATCCCTCTTCCCACCGCCCTTCCCGACCACGTCGCGCGACAGGTCCTTTGGCATGCGCCCACCTCCGACGACCGTGCAAGCCCCGGGCAGACCGAACGTCTTCCGATTCTCATGTATCACCGGATCGCCGTGGACGGTCCGCCTGGACTCTCGCGCTACCGCCTCTCGCCGGACCGTTTCGAGGAACAGATCGAATACCTCGCGGGCGCCGGCTATCGCAGCGTGTCCCTCGAAGACTGGCGCACCGCCCGCGAAGCGAAACGGCCCGTCGCCGGAAAGCGGATACTCCTCACCTTTGACGACGGTTGCGTCGACTTCGCCACCACCGCCTGGCCCATCCTGCAACGGCACGGTTTTGGCGCGGTGGTGTTCCTTCCTTCCGACGAAATCGGCGGACGCTGCCGCTGGGATGCCCGTTTCGGTGCCGCCGCGCCGATCATGGATTGGGCGCAGATCCGCGCGCTTCGCGCCGAGGGCGTCGAATTCGGCTCGCACACCGCCAGTCACCCGCTCTTGACCGGTTTGTCCCTGGAAGAAATGGCCCGCGAAGCGCTGCGTTCCCGCACGAGCATCGAGGAACAGCTCGGCGAACCGGTCACGAGTATCGCGTATCCGTTTGGCGCGACGGATCGCGTCGTCGAGTCCGTCTTCGGCGCGTGCGGCTACGTCTTCGGTCTCACGTGCGCCCACCGGCTGTGCGAGATCGAAGATCGCCTGCTTGCCCTGCCCCGTCTCGAGGTTTCCAGCGACCTCACCCTCGACGACTTCGCCGCGATGCTCGTGGATTGAGCTCCGGCCGCCGCAGACGGCTCACGTCGAGCCGCTGTCGGACGGCATACCCCGGTCGGCCGTGGCCGGGTCGAAGCCGTCCTCCTCCAACACCAGAACCAGGCGGTAGCTGTCGCCGTTTGCCAAGCCCGCGGCCAGCGAATGATTTCCGGCCACCGAGTCTCCGGCCAGCTGATCGAGCTCGCGCGCGAGTTCTTCGAAATTCTCCCGCCGCCCCGCGATCCCTCGCCAGCCCACCGCCGGCGCCTCCGCCCGGATCAGTCGCAGATTCGAGAACGGCCCGAGATGCGCGTGCTCGCCCACTTCGTTACATTCCGCGGAATCCAGAAAACGCCTCACCTCCGCCGCAAACGCCGCGACGCCTTTCCGGTCAGCGCGGAACACCCAGCGTTTCCCGTCCACATCGCAATCATACCAAAACCCCAGCTCCCGCCACGCCCGGCGAGTGATCTCCGCGGTCTTCTCATCCAAAGAGCCTTCGGCGATCGGCCAGCCATTCTGCGATGTGCGACTCGAATCCATGACGGAGCAGTGAGCCGCTTCGACCCGCAAGCGACTGGAAAGTTTCTGCCACCCGGCGATGCCGCTTGTTTGCCGGAGCGCAACTTGCCCCACAAAACCGACCGACAGAGGGGAAGTCCGGCGCCCCACGCCCCTCGCTCGAGGGACTTTCGCGGGATATTTACGAAGGCTCGACGTTACGCCCTGCTCTCACTGCGAGCCGAGCGGCGGTTCCGAACCCCGCCCAAACAGGCCGGGGATAAAATGGTGGTAGGAACTGGATTCGAACCAGTGTAGGGCGGAGCCCAGCAGATTTACAGTCTGCCCTCGTTGGCCACTTGAGTATCCTACCACGAAGGGAAGGCGCAAATTCTCGGCTCACCTCCGCGACGGCAAGGTTTTTTTACCACAACCTTGCCAGCTTTTCCGAGGCGGATTTCCTCAGGTCCGCATGCTCGAACTACCCCGCGACCTGCTGGAGCAGTTCCTCGATCGCGGCCTGCTTCCCGTCGTCTTCAGCATCGCCGGCTTTCTCCTGGCCTTCTTCCTCGTCGCCCGGTTGATGAGCGAGAAACGCGCACCCGCCAATACCTTCGCCTGGCTCCTCATCATCGTCCTTCTGCCTTACGTAGGCGTGCCGCTCTACCTCCTCGTCGGCGGACGCAAACTTCGCCGCATCCAGGAACGCAAATCGCGCCTCCTCCCCGCTCTTCCCGCCCACCTCGCGAGCCCGTCCGTCTTCGCCACTCGTCCCGTTGCCCACACCGTCATGGCCAGCGGCGCAGCCGCCCCTGTCGCCGGCAACAGCCTTGAACTCCTGACCACCGGCCAGGACGCCTATCGCGCGCTCGAAGCCGGCATTCGCTCCGCCACGCGCTCGATCCACATCACCACCTTCATCCTTGGTCGCGACGACACCGGTCGCCGCATCGTCCGGCTCCTCGCCGAAAAAGCCCGCGCCGGCGTAAAAGTCCGCCTCCTGCTCGACTCGATCGGCTGCATGTTTCTCAGCCGGCAATTCGTCCACCCGATCAAGCGCGCCGGCGGCGAAGTCGTTTGGTTCATGCCCGTGATTCCGTTCACCTCACGCGGCTCCGCCAATCTTCGCAATCACCGCAAAATCGCCGTCTTCGACCACAACTCCGCGCTCATCGGCGGTCACAACCTCGCGCGCGAATACATGGGGCCCGCGCCTTTTCGAAAACGCTTCAACGATTTCGGCGCGCTCATCAAGGGCCCCGCCGCCGTCCTCCTCAACGAGATCTTCATCGCCGATTGGTGCTTCGCCAGCCGGCAGCCAGTCGACCCGCTGCACGCGGAAATTCCCGTCGAAAGCGTCGTCGTTCCCCGCGGCGACAGCGATCTTCAGGTCGTCGCCAGCGGGCCCGACGTCCCTGGCGATCCGCTCTACGAGGGCATTCTTGCGATGATCCAGGAGGCCGAGCGCAGCCTCTGGATCGTCACGCCCTATTTCCTTCCCGACGAGGTTCTGCTCCGCTCGCTCAAAGTGAAAATCCACGCCGGCTGCTCGGTGACCCTCATTCTGCCCGCGCGCTCCAATCACCCGATCACCGATCTCGCCCGCCGCCACTACGTGCGCGAGCTCCGTCGCGCCGGCGCTCATGTCTGGCTCTACCACCCCGGCATGATGCACAGCAAAGCCATGATCGTCGACGAACGCGTCGCGCTCTTCGGCTCGGCCAACTTCGACCCGCGCAGCCTGTTCGTGAACTTCGAAGCCGGCGTGCTCGTTCACTCCGCGCCCGACGTTCGCGCGATCAAGCGCTGGGCCGAAAGCCTGATCGCCTCCTGCCGCGCGCCCAAAAACGAACGCCCCGGCCGCCGCCGCATCGTCGGCACGATTCTCGAAGACGTCAGCCGCCTCCTCGCCCCGATGCTGTGAAGCGGGGCGAGGCCGCCGCGCCTCAGCCTTGCATGAGTTTATACTCCACCGATTCGCGCAGCGCTTCCCAGCTCGCGTCGATGATGTTGTCGCTAACGCCGACCGTGCCCCAGATCCGCTCGCCGTCGCCGCTCTCGATCAGCACCCGCGTGCGCGAACCCGCGCCCTGGTTGCTCTCGAGGATGCGCACCTTGTAATCGCGCAGGATCATCTCGCCGAGCTGCGGAAAAGCGTTCGCCAGCGCCAGCCGCAACGCCTTGTCCAGCGCGCCGATCGGCCCGCTCTCCTCCGCCACCGTGTGCACGGTCTGGCCGTTGATCTTCAACTTCACCGTCGCCTCCGCCCACAGCTCCTCGCCGTGCCGCTCGATGATCACGCGGTAGTTCTCCACCTCGAAAAACGCCTTCCGCTGGCCCAGCCATTTCGCGACGAGCAGCTTGAACGACGCATCCGCCGCCTCGTATTCGTAGCCGCGAAATTCCCGCTCCTTCAGCTCGTCGATCAGGCCCTTCATCTCCGGCTTCTTCTCGTCCAACTCCAGGCCCATCTCGCGCGCCTTCAACGCCAGGCTGCTCCGTCCTGCCATGTCGGATACGAGAACGCGCGTGCGATTTCCGACCAGCGCCGGGTCGATGTGCTCGTAACTCCGCGCCACTTTCTGCGCCGCATTGGCGTGCAAACCGCCTTTGTGCGCGAACGCCGACTGCCCCACGAACGGCGCCTTCGGATCCGGCCGGAGATTCGCCAGCTCGTCGAAAAACAACGACAGGTCCCGCACCTGGGCGAGATTCGGCGCGCAATGCGCCGTCTTGCCCATTTTCAACACGAGGTTCGGCAGCACCGTCACGAGATTCGCATTCCCCACGCGTTCGCCGTAGCCGTTGATCGTGCCCTGCACGAGCATCGCGCCCGCATCGACGCCGGCCAGCGTGACGGCCACGCCCAGCCCGCTGTCGTTGTGACAATGCACGCCGACCTTCTCGCCGCCGAAGCGCGCCACCGCCGCCGCGACGATCCTCGAAACCTCCGGCACCAGCTTGCCCCCATTCGTCTCGCACAAGGTCAGGTTGCTCGCCCCGCCTTTCGCCGCCGCCTCGAGCGTGCGCAGCGCGTAGTCGGCATTGTCGAGATACCCGTCAAAGAAATGCTCCGCGTCATAGATCACCTCGCGGCCCTGCGACACGAGATAACGCACGCTGTCCTCGATCATCGCGAGGTTCTCTTCCGGCGTCGTGCGCAGGATTTCATGCACGTGCATGAGCCACGTTTTCCCGACGATGGTCAGCACCGGCATCTCGCTTTCCAGCAACGTCCGCAATTGCGGATCCTCCGACGCTTTCACGTTCGCACGCCGCGTGGCCCCAAACGCCGCCATCCTCGCATGCGTCAATTTCAACTTCTTCGCTTCCGCGAAAAACGTGATGTCGCGCGGATTCGATCCCGGAAATCCACCCTCGATGTAATCCACGCCGAATTGATCGAGCTTCTGCGCGATCAGCAGCTTGTCCGCCACGGAAAAGCTGATGCCCTCCCCCTGCGTGCCGTCGCGGAGGGTCGTGTCGTAGATCTTAACGTTGGTGGTGCTCATGGGATAAAAACGAAAAACCCCGGGAGTGCTTCCCGGGGCATCAGTGGAACGGCTGCTTTCGATCAGCTCAAGCCACGCGTGCACGCCCCGGAAGGAGGCGGATAATAATCGCGTGGGCGATGATCGTGGCGGGCGCGTTCAGCATGTCAGTGCCGCGGACTGTGGTGACGTTTCGGCTCCTGTCGAATCTGTTTTTCCGCCCCGTGAGTTGTGAACGGAGCTCGCCGCCGCTTTCTTGCACCCACCCCCCATCCGTCCGAGCCCACGCTCACCGCTCGTCATGACCCGCCTCGCTCCCCTGCTCGCTTCCGCCTGTTTCGCCGCGCTGACGTTTTCCCTCAACGGCTATGCCGCGCCTTCCGCCCCGAGCGAACTCGGTCTCGCCGAGCTCACGCGGCTCGATCGCCTGCCGCTGCTCCGCACCGCGCAAAAAGTTGGAATGGTTTCCAGCTACGATCGCACCGGAGGCAATGACGACGGTTTTTCCGGCACACACTCCTTCATCCGCAAGGAGGGCGATGCCCTCGTGCTCGCCGATCTGCAAGGTCCCGGAATCGTCTATCGTTTCTACACCCCGACGCCCACCGACGATCCCATCGAGTTCTACTTCGACGGCGAATCCGAGCCGCGCCTCCGCCTTCCGTTTCGAAAATTCTTCGACGGCAGCACCGCGCCCTTCCTCCCCCCGCTCGCGCAAATCGGCTCCGGCGGCCACACCAGCTACCTGCCCATCCCCTACGCGAAATCGCTGAAAATCGTCGCGCGCGCCCAACGGGTCCAGTTCTACCAAATCAACTACGCGCGCTTTCCCGACGCGACCTCGCTCGCCTCGTTTCAGCCCAACGATCCCTTGTTCAGCGGGTCCGTGTTCGAAAAAGCCCGCGCCCTCCTTGCCCGTTATGGCCAGGACATCAGCGACGCCGTCGTGCCGCCCGGCACGCCGCTCCATGTCGCCGAAAAACAGGTCAATCTCGCGCCCGGTCAGTCCGCCACCGTGTTCGAATCCCGACGCGGAGGCCGCATCGCCGGGCTTCGATTCAGCCCCGCCTCCGCCTTCGCCGGTCGCGACCGAGGCATCGTGCTGAAAATTACCTGGGACGACGCCGAATCGCCGGCCGTCCTCTGTCCCGCCGGCGATTTCTTCGGCTTTTCCTGGGGCGAACCGGCCGCCCGATCTCTGCTCGTCGGCACCGCCAGCGACACCGCTTACGCCTACTTCCCGATGCCCTTCGATCGCTCCGCGCGCATCGAACTCGTCTCCGAACGCACCGCCTGACCTCCGATCGAGATCCGCACCGAGGTCGCGCACGCCGACCTCCCCCGCGAGCCCGGCGAGGCGCGGTTTCATGCCGCGTGGCGCCGTGAAAATCCGACGACCAAAGGAAAGCCATTCACCTTCGTCGATCTCGAGGGCCGCGGCCACGTCGTCGGCGTGGCGCTCCAGGCCGAAGGCAACAAGCCCGGCGATACGTGGTTCTTCGAAGGCGACGACCGCGCCATCATCGACGGAGAACTCGCGATCCATGGCACCGGCTCCGAGGATTTTTTCAGCGGCGGCTGGTATGACGTGCCCGGCCGGTGGGAAACCCGCGCGTCGTATCCGCTCACCGGATGCCTCGACTACATTCGTCCCCTCGCGCGCACCGGAGGCTACCGCCTTTTTCTCGGCGACGCATATGTATTCCAAACAAGCATCGCGCTCGACATCGAACACTGGCCGACGGGCAACGAAGAATCCACCGACCACACGGGCGTCACCTACTTTTACCTCGAGAAACCGCCCATCCCGCAGCTCACCCTTCCGCCCATCTCCGAGCGCCTGATCGACGATCCGTCACGACTCGTCTTCAGCCCCGGCTGGGCCACGCCCAGTTTCACCTTCTCCCTCCAGAACGCCACCGTGACCAAGAAACGTGAAAAGTTGAACGACCGCGATCATCAGTCGCTCTCCCTCCGGGCGACGGGCGAGGAGCTCTTCGGTTCTCAACACCACCTCGCGCTCTTCTGCGACGTTCCGCAATCCGGCCGGTATCGCGTGTCGATCGAAATGATGCAGGGCCCCGAACAGGGCGCGGTCGAACTTTTCGGCCGCTCCGCGCCCGCCGGTCCCCGTCATTCGGGCCACGCTGCCGCACGCGCCCGCTCGCCCCTGCTTCCAATCGGCGAACTCGATCTGATCGAAGGCTCCAACCGCCTCTACTTCAGGGTCACGCCGCACACCAGGGAGCAGCTGCCGTTCGCCTTCGATCTCGTGACGGTCGAACTCGAACGACTCCCCTGAGTCGCGGACGAAGCGCTTCGCGCCCCGTTGCCTCATCAGACGGCCCGTGACTCGATGAATTCCCGAATCGCGCCCGCATCGGCCTTCACCCGGTGCTTCACCACCGGCCGCTGCTTAAGCGCTTCCAGACTCGGATGCGTCGGCTCCACGCCGATCGCCGTCCGGATCGTTTCCGGAAATTTCGCCGGACTCGCCGTCGACAACACCACGTTCACCCGCTCCGGGTCGTGCTCCTGGAACGCGCACGCCGTGTGCGGGTCGACCACGTAGCCGAAATCGCGATACACCCGCTGGATGATTCCCGGGATCTCCGCATCCGTGCTGCGCGATGCCGAGAACGTCGCCCGGTCGAAATTCTCGAACCGGTAAACACCTGCCGTCTTGAACGTCTGCATCACCTCGCGCACGCGGGCGGCATCTCGCCCCACGCTGAAATACAGGAACCGCTCGAAGTTCGACGCTACCTGGATGTCCATCGACGGCGCCAGACTCGGCTGCACGTCACCCACGCGATATTCGCCCGTCGTGAACAGCCGGTGCAGGATGTCGTTTTGATTCGTCGCCACCTTGAACCCCCGAATCGGCACTCCCATCTGCTGCAGCAACCAACCCGCCAGCACGTTGCCGAAGTTTCCCGTCGGCACCACGAACTCCACATTGTCCCGCTCCGCCGCCGGCAGTTTGAGCCAGGCGTGGAGATAATAGACGCACTGCGCCAGCACCCGCGCGAGATTGATCGAGTTCACCGCCGAGAGCCGGTGCTTCGTCCGAAACGCCTGATCGGCGAAGATCTCCTTTAGCGCCGCCTGCGCGTGGTCGAACGTCCCGTCGATCGCCAGCGCGAACACATTGTCCGCCCCCGTGCACGCCATCTGCCGCTCCTGCAGCGGCGACACGCGACCGTCCGGATAAAGAATAAAGATCGCCGTGCCCGGCTTGCCCAACAACCCGTGAATCGCCGCCGCGCCCGTGTCGCCCGAGGTCGCGCCAAGCACGTTGATCGTCTCCTGCCGCACCGCGCACTGGCGCTCGTAGAGATTCCCCAGCACCTGCAGCGCGAAATCCTTGAACGCGAGCGTCGGCCCATGCCACAGCTCCAGCACGTGCAGCTTCGGCCCGAGCTGCTTCAGCGGCGCGATCTCCGGATGCGAAAACGTCGTGTAGGATTGCGTGACAATCTCCCGCAGCTTCGCGGGCTCGATATCCGTCGCGAACACCCGGAGGAACTCGTAACAGAGATCCGCATACGCGAGCCCCTCGAACCGCGCGATCTCGCGTCCAAGATTCGGCAGCTCCTCCGGCAAATAAAGCCCGCCGTCCGGCGCCAGTCCCGTCGCCACCGCCTCGGAAAACCGAACCGGCTGCGTCTGCCCGCGTGTGGAGATGAATCGCATCGTTCTCTTTCTCGTTCTCTTTCTCGTTCTCTCGTGTCCGTCCTCGTCGAGAGAACGAGCACGATTACGAGAACGAGAACGATCTACCTCACAGTTTCTCCAACCCGAACGCCGCATGCGCCACCCGCGCCGCTTCGTCCGCCTTCTCCTTCGAGATCACGACCGAGATCTTGATCTCCGACGTGCTGATCAGCTCGAGATTGATTCCCGCCTGCGCCAGCGCGTCGAACAGCGTCGCCGCCACGCCGCTGTGCGTGCGCATGCCCACGCCCACGACCGACAGCTTGGCAATGTTCTCGTCGAAGCGCACCTCGCCGCCGATCTCCTTCAACACCGGCTCCAATGCCTTCGACGCCTTTGCACTCTCCGTCTGCGGCACCGTAAACGTGAGGTTCGCGATGCCCTGCCGGCCCACGTTTTGCACGATCATGTCGACGTTGATGTGCGCGTCGGCGAGCGCCTTGAACACCGCCGCCGCCGTGCCCGGCTTGTCGGCGATGTTGCTCACGAGCACCTTGGCCTGGTCCTTGTCGACGGCGACGCCGCGCACGACGACCTTTTCCATGTAGGCGACTTCCTGTTTCACGATGGTTCCTGGGTTGTTGTTAAAAGAGGAGCGGACTTCGAAAACGACGTTGTATTTCGCCGCGAACTCGACGGAGCGCGACTGCATGACTTTGCTGCCGAGCGACGCCAGCTCGAGCATCTCGTCGTAGCTGATTTCGGTGAGCTTCTTCGCGTCCTTCACCACCCGCGGATCGGCCGTATAAACGCCATCGACGTCCGTGTAGATCTCGCACTTATCCGCGTTGATCGCCGCCGCGAGCGCGATCGCCGTCAGATCCGAACCGCCCCGCCCGAGCGTCGTCACCTGCCCGCCGTCGTTCATGCCCTGAAAGCCCGCCACGATGATCACTCTCCCCGCCGCGAGGTCCTTCTGCAGCGCCTTCGCGTTGATGCTTTTGATCTTCGCCTTCGTGTGCACCTCGTCCGTCGAAATGCCCGCCTGCGCGCCTGTGTAACTCACGGCATCGACGCCGAGGCCGTGCAGCGCCATCGCGGTCAGCGCGATCGTCTCCTGCTCGCCGATCGCGAGCAACTGGTCCATCTCGCGCTCGCTCGGCATCGCGCAGACGGCCTTCGCTTTCGCGATCAGCTCGTTGGTCACGCCCGCCCGCGCGGACACGACCACGACGACTTCGTTGCCTTGGTCGCGCACCGCCTTCACGCGCGCGGCGACGTTCTTGATGCGATCGACGTCACCCACCGAGGTGCCGCCGTATTTTTGAACGATACGGGCCATGGAAAATTACTCCGAGAACTCCGCGATCCGCAGCAACAGCGGCGCTTCGAGCACCACCGGCAGTTTCGTCAGGCGCGCGATCGTCTTCTGGATCGCGCCTTCGTTGCTGTCATGCGTCGTCAACACCAGCGACGCCGCATCCGGCCGATTCGCTCGATTCTGAATCACGCTCGCGATGCTCACGTGTTGCTCCGCCATCACCGACGCCACGCGTGCGAGCACGCCGGGCCGGTCCTTTACGGTCAGCCGCAAATAATACCGCCCGTGAATCCGTTCCGGCGGCGCCAGCCGGCACTGCGCCCCCGGCGCGATCGCCGCGGCCTCCCGGCGCGTCGTCACAAATGCCCGCCGGTCGTTCTTCAACAACCCCACCGCGTCGACGATGTCGCTGATCACCGCGCTCGAGGTCGCGTCCTGTCCCGCACCGCGCCCGATGTAGAGCGTCGTGCCGACCACGTCACCTTTGACCGAGACGGCGTTGAAAACGCCGTTCACGTTCGCCACGACGTGCCCTTTCGGCAGCAGCGTCGGGTGCACGCGCACGCTGAGTTCGTTGTGCGCGAAATCCCGCGCGATAATCGCGAGCAGCTTGATCCCGTAGCCAAACGCCTCCGCGTGCTGGAAATCCGCCGGCGTCAGCCGGTCGATGCCTTCGACCACCATCTTGTCCTCCGGCACCCACACGCCGTGCGCGAGATACGCGAGCACGGCCGCCTTGTGCGCCGCGTCCCAGCCTTTCACATCGAGCGCTTCGTCCGCCTCCGCGTAGCCGAGCCGCTTCGCCTCCGCGAGCACGGTTTCATACGGTGTATCCAGTTCCTCCATCTGCGTGAGAATGTAGTTACACGTGCCGTTCAGGATTCCGTAGATCAGCGGAAACCGATTCGCCACGAGCCCCTCACGCAGCGCCTTGATGATCGGGATGCCACCCGCAACGCTTGCCTCGAAGAGGAAATACCCGCCATGCCGCCGCGCCGTCTCGAAGATCTCCGCGCCGTGCTTGCAGATCAGCGCCTTGTTCGCCGAGACCACGACCTTGCCCATCGACAATGCCGCCAGGGTCACGTCTCGCGCCGTATCCGTCCCGCCAATCAACTCGCACACAATGTCGATCGAGGGATCGGACGCCACGTCGATCGGGTCGTCCGTCAGCTTGCTCGCCGGCAGCTTCACCGCGCGCTTCTTCTTGAGGTCGCGCACCGACGCCCGCGCGAGTTCGAGCCGCACGCCCAATCGCGATTCGAGATCGCTCTTCGCGCGCGCGAAATGCTTCCACACGCCCTGCCCGACCGTGCCAAAACCGCAAATACCGATGCGAATCACCGCGGGAGCGCTCATGGTTCAGGAGTGTTCTTCTTCACGAATCGATTTTCGGTGCCGTTCAACAACCGCACGATGTTCGTGCGATGGCGCAGAATCACGAAGGCCGCCACCGCCACCGCCATGCCGACGAGCACGCCGGATAATTTCAAGAGATACGCCGCCACCACCAACACGACCGCCGAAGCGATCGACGCCAGCGACACATAGCGGCTCGTGAAAAACACCGCCGCCCACGCCGCACCCGCGATCAAGGTCGCCAGCGGCATCAACACAATCAGTCCGCCCATCGACGTCGCCACGCCCTTGCCGCCGCGAAACTTCGTGAAACACGAAAAGCTATGCCCCACCAGCGCCGCGATCAGGCCCGTGACGCCAAGCGCCGTCCAACCCGCTCCCGCCACCGATCCCGTTTCGGCGAGCGCACTTTCGTCCACCACGTAGTTCATCGTCGCCGTCGTGAAGCTCAGCAGTGCCCACGATGCCGCGATCGCGCCTTTCAGCCCGTCGAGCGCAAACACCAGATTCCCCGGCCCCGGCCCGAGCACGCGGCGCACATTCGTCGCCCCGGGATTCCTGCTGCCGACCTCGAAGATGTTCACGCCCTTCGCCCGCGCGACGAGATACCCGAAAGGCAACGCGCCCAGGAGGTATCCGACAATCGCGGCGACGACGTGCGGCAGCAGCATGGTTCAGGAGTAGCCCGCCGCGAGAGCGGCGGGACTGCAAACCTTTGCTGCACCTTCGCGGCGCAGATGAGCGTTCTCCCGACCGCAACACTCGCCGCTCATAGCTGCACGAATTTCGCCTGCTTGATCGCCGCGTGGCCCTTGATGACTTTCCGCGCCGCTTCGCTCGGCTCGGTGTCGACGCGCACCACCATGTAGGCCGTGCCACCCGGCGTGAGCCGGCTCAACGACATGTCCGCGATGTTCACGTTGTCCTTGCCCAGAATCGTGCCGACGTCGCCGACCATCCCGGGCTGATCCGCGTTTTCGAGCACTAGCAGCTTTCCTTCCGCCAGCACTTCGACCTCGCGTCCGTTGATGCTCACGATGCGCGGCTGGTTGCCCTTGCCGATCAACGTCCCCGCCGCCGAAAACACCGCACCGTCCGGCGCGATCGCCTCGACCTGAATAAGATCCGTGTAACCCGAATCGCTCGTCGACTTGATCACTTCCGATTTCACGCCCAGCCGCTCCAGCATCACCGGCGCATTCACGAAGTTCACTTCCTCGCCGCTGATCCGACGCAGATAACCGCGCAGGATCCCACGCGTGATCGCGTTCGCGTCGAGCTCCACGACCTTGCCCCAATACGTCACGCGCAACGACGCGATCTGCGCCGCCGCGATCTGCTGCACCAGCGTCCCGAGCTTCGCGCCCAGATCGAGGTAAGGCCCGAGCACTTTCACGGTCGCCGCATCGAGCGAGGGCACATTCACCGCGTTGCGAATCACACCGCCGTTCAACACGTCCGCGATCTGCTCCGCGATCTCGATGCCGACCGATTCCTGTGCTTCCGCCGTCGACGCACCCAGATGAGGCGTCAGCACGACATTCGGCAGCGTGCGAAATTCGCTGTCCTTCGCCAACGGTTCGTCCTCAAACACGTCCAGACCCGCCGCCGCGACCTTGCCCGACTTCAATGCCGCAATCAGCGCCGCTTCCTTGATGATGCCGCCACGAGCGCAGTTGAAGAGCCGCACGCCTTTCTTGCACTTCTCGAGCGCGGTCTCGTCGATCATGTATTTCGTGTCGTCCGTCAGCGGCATGTGCACCGTGATGTAGTCCGACTGCGCGAGCAGCTCGTCGAGCGTCACCGACTCGATTTGCATCGCCTTCGCCCGGCTCGGCGCCAGATACGGATCGAACGCCAGCACGCGCATGCCAAACGCCTGCGCCCGCTTCGCCACCTCCGAACCGATGCGGCCCAAGCCCACGATGCCCAGCGTTTTTCGAAACAGCTCGATGCCCGAGAAACTCTTCCGGTCCCACTGCCCCGCTTTCATCGACGCCGCCGCCTGCGGCACCGGCCGCGCGCCGCAAAGCAGATGCGTGAACGTCAGCTCCGCCGTCGCAATCGTGTTGCCCGAGGGCGTGTTCATCACGATCACGCCGCGCTGCGTCGCCGCCTCGACGTCGACGTTGTCCACGCCCACGCCCGCCCGCCCGACGACCTTCAACAGCGGCGCCGCCGCCATCACCTCCGCCGTGATCTTCGTCTCCGACCGCACCGCGATCGCGTGCACGTCCTTCACCAGCTCGAGCACCTTCTCGGGAGAAGAGCCGTAAGCCTCGACCACTTCCAAGCCCGGCTGCTGACGCAGGTAGGCGACTCCCTTGGGCGATATCTTGTCGGCGACGAGGACTTTCATAGGGAAAATGTTTACGAACAGAATCCCCCCGCCGGGGCGTAGCAAGGAAAAGGTTTCGCCTATGACAGCCGCCTCGCTCCCGCATTGCAGAACCGCGCCCAACGCTACTTTGTCGGGCATGCATCTTCTCCGCGCCCCCCTGCTCCTGCTCGCCTTGGTCGCCCTCGCCGTTTCCGCCGCGGCCGCGCCCGAGCGCTGGCAAAAAGACATCGACGCCTTCGTCGCCCGCGACGCCGCCCAAGCCCCGCAGCCCGGCGGCGTCGTCTTCGTCGGCAGTTCGTCAATCCGCATGTGGGACTCGCTCGCGAACGACTTCCCCGGCGTCCATGTCGTCAACCGCGGCTTCGGCGGCTCCGAGCTCGCCGACAGCGTTCACTTCTTCGACCAGCTCGTTCGCCCGCACGCGCCTCGCGCGATCGTCCTCTACGCCGGCGAAAACGACCTCTGGTCCGGCAAATCCCCCGAAACCGTCCTCGCCGACTTTCAAGCCTTCTGCACCAAGGCCCACGCCGCTTTTCCCGACGCCCGCGTCGCCTACATCGCCATCAAACCGAGCCCGTCACGCGGGAAAATCCGCGACGCCGTTGTCCGCACGAATTCGCTCATCCAAGCCCACTGCGCCAAAGACCCCCGCCGCGTCTTCGTCGATATTTACACGCCGATGCTCGACGCCGACGGCGAACCCCGTCGCGACCTCTTCCTCGATGACATGCTGCACATGAACAAAGCCGGCTACGCCATCTGGACCCGCGTCGTCGCCCCCGTGCTGAAACCGTGAATACGACCGAAACCCCCGCCGCGCGCCTCGTCCGGCAGATCCAGTTCATCGGCGAGTGCGACCGGCTGAAGGACATTTTCCGCCAGACCATCACCACCCAAAGCGCCCGCGCCGAAAACGACGCCGAGCACTCCTGGCATCTCTGCCTCTGCGTGATCGTCCTCGCCGAGCACGCCAACGTCCCCGCGCTCGACGTCCTGCGCGTGCTAAAAATGGTCATCCTTCACGACCTCGTCGAAATCGACGCCGGCGACACCTTCGCCTACGACACCGCCGCCATGGTCGGACAACACGAACGCGAAGCCCGCGCCGCCGACCGCATCTTCGGCCTGCTTCCACCGGATCAAGGCCGCGATTTCCGCGCGCTCTGGGACGAATTCGAAGCCCAGCAGACGCCCGAGGCCAAATTCGCCATGGCCGTCGACCGCTTCCAGCCGATGCTCCTCAACTGCCTCACCAAAGGCGCGGCCTGGAACCGCCACGGCATCACGCACGACCGCGTCATCGCCCGCAACCGCCACATCGCCGACGGCTGCACCGACCTCTGGCACTACGCCGAAAAAATGCTCGAAGACATCGTCGCCGCCGGCCACCTCTCCAAAGGCCCTTCAGCCTGATTCCCTCGCCGAGCCGTTCTCACCGAAAATCCGGCACATCCCAGCACGTCCAGTCCTTCGCCTCGTTGCCGCCTGGACCGATTTCGTAAACCAATTCCGCCCCACTCGCGCGCCCCGGCGGCAGCTCCAGTCGATATTCCTGCACGCTCCGATGCTCCGGCTGCGACACCGGATCCAGCTTTCGTTCCAGCAGCACCTGCGATTCTCCGTCCGATCGCAGCACGATTCTAAAAATCGCCCCGTCCGTCGCGCCCGGCTGCTCCGAGGCGGCCGGCATCAGGCCGTAGTGCCCGCTCACCGTTTTCGCGAGCGTCGGCACCCGCACGAACATCCGGCTCGGCGCATGCATCAAACCAAGGTTCACGTTGTCCACCATCTGATAGGTCACCGGGAACGGCACCTCGATCGCCCGCACGTCCGTCTCGAAGCTGAACGGTCTCACCATTCTGAATACGGTGAAACGAGCATCGTGCTCCAAATACGGCCGCCCGCGCACCGTCAGCGCC
>JAEZAD010000100.1 GCA_023430565.1 Verrucomicrobiota bacterium | reverse complement strand
CGTCCTTCGAACGCGTCGCGGGCGTCGAAATCAGCGAAACCTCCATCAAATTCGCCCGCGAAAACGCCGCCGCCAACCACATCGCCAACGCCACCTTCCTCGCGGGCGACGCCTCCGCCATCTTCGCCGGCCTCCCGTTTCCGCCCGCCGACTCCGTCGTCATCATCGATCCCCCGCGCAAAGGCTGCGACCAAACCTTTCTCCAACAGCTCTTCGCGTTCGCCCCGCGCGCCGTCGTCTACGTCTCCTGCGACCCCGCCACGCAAATGCGCGACCTCCGCGACTTCCTCGCCGCCGGTTACACGCTCACGGCCGTCCAGCCCTTCGACCTCTTTCCCCAAACCCGCCACCTCGAATGCGTGATCACGCTGAAACGAGCAGGGTAGGGCGACGCGTCCCCGCCTACCGAAACTCCATCCACTCGGTCGACGAATACTCCTCCGTCAGCCCGCTGACTTCGTCCTCGTTCAATTCCGGCCACGGCACCGCCTCCGCCGTCCCGCCCAGCGCCCGCGCGAGCAGCTCCGCGAAATCCTCGCGCAACTTCTCCTCGTCGATCGCGCCGCCCAGCGACGGCCGCCACAGCGAGCCCTGCATCAAGAGCCCGTGCTTGTTCCGCTTCTGCGCCGCGCCCGCGATCTTTTCGCCCGTAGTCGTGTGGACCACGTCATACAGCTCCGCCCGCTGAAAACAGACGCCCGGCCCCATCGGCCCGTTCGCATGCGGCGGATCCGGCCGCTGCTTCGTCGCCGCCGGCACGTTCTGCCGCCGCAACGCCTCCGCCAGGCACTCGTGCACCTCCCGATAACTCTGCGTCGCCCGCACATCCTCCAGCGGATGCCCGCGCGGAATGACCAGCGAGAACGTCCAGTCGTCGCGATGATCCACCACGCCGCCGCCCGTCGGCCGACGACATAAATCGAACCGCTCCCCCGGCGGCAGCTGCCCGCGCACAAAAGCGATCTTCTGGCTGTATCCAAACGTGAACGACGCCCCCCGCCACCCGTAATGCCGAAACCGCGGCACGCCCGCGCGCGGATACCGCTGCAACAGCAGGAAATCCAACGCCATGTTCTCGGCCGCACCGCCGACCCGCGTCGGCAAAACATCCAAAGTCATCTTCCCGACAAAACCCGTCGCCCCCCAAAAGCCAACACCGCGCAACCACCAGCGTCGGCAAGTGGCCTCACCTCGCCATCCACTCCCACAACTTCGCCACCCCCTCCACCCCCGCCACACCCACGAGCGCGAAATACGCCGCGCCCAACAAAAACGCGAAATACCCGCCCACGATAAACCACCCGTCCCGCTCCAGCAGCCCCGCCGCCAGCAGCAGAATGCTGAACGCCGGCACCACGTTGCTCATCGGCACCGGCAACGGCAGCAACAGCATCAACGCATTGATCAGGATGGGCACCGCATGCAGCTGCTGCATCCCCGCCGACCGCGTCAGCCACAACACCCGCGGCCGCAGCAGGTATTCGAACCACCGCAAAATCCTTCGCGCCGCCGCGAAAACCTTCGCGAAAAATTTCGGCGACAACTGCGTATCCAACAACCGCGCCGGCAGCCACGGCTTCTGCCCCAGCGCCAGCCGCGCCCCGATCAACGCGATCACCAGCCCAAACGGCGTCGACAGCCCCGGCAGCGGAATCGGCGTCGAAAAAGGGAGGGCGAGCAGCATCACCAGCAGCACGTAGCCGCGCCCGTGCATCACCGCCAGCACCTCGCGCAGCGTCACCCGCTCCACCTCGAACTCACGCACGATCAAGCCGAGATCGTCCGACAGCTTTCGCGGCACCGCCGGCCCGATCTGCACGTCCTGTCCACTCAACGGCGAGCGCGCCCGCTCCTCCGCCGTCTCGCGCGAATCACGTCCCTCGGGTGTTGCCATACAGTTCGATGTGCAGCCGGTGCGCATAACGGTAGCCGCGCGCCTTGCACAGTTCCCCCAGCCAGCCAGCCCGCCCGCGAATCGCCTCCAGCGTCGTCCCTTCCGGCATCAGAAAAACCCGGCTCCGCGGAATCTCCCGCTGCAGCGACGCCAGCATCCCCTCCATTTCCTCCACGTCCTCCGGCCGCGAAATCACGAACTTGAATTGATACGTGTAACGATCCACCCACGCCCGCACCACGTCCGGTTGCCAGCGGGTCTGCTCATGCTTTTTCCGCCACGCCACGCTCAACCGCTCGTCCGGCGCCGAGTTCAACAATTTCGGCGACAGCGACGCCAGATCGCACGCGATCCCGCCCGGAGGCACCGTCGCCGCCGTCTCGATCGTGATGTGATGCCCGAGTTTCTTGATCTCGTCCGCCAACACGCGCACGTCCTTCGCGATCATCGGTTCGCCGCCCGTCAACACCACGTGCCGCGCCGCCGCATGATTCTGAATTTCGCCCACGATCTGCGCGATCGTCCGCTGCCCCCCCTCGGGTTCCCACGACGCATACGGCGTGTCGCACCAGTTGCACCGCAGATTGCACCCGCTCGCGCGCACGAACACCGACGGCACCCCCGTCAGCGCACCTTCGCCCTGCAACGAATAGAATATCTCGGAAACCAGCATGTCGGCCCCCCGCGAATCGCGCCAAACCGCCCGAAGCTCAAACCGAATCGCTCCCGCCCCACCGCCGAAACCCGTCCACCGCGATGCCTTGCGGCCCGCATCTCCCGAGGATCGCTGGGCGCCCGCCGGAGCATTCGCTCCGGCACTCGTCTCCGGGGACTCCCCGGATGGCCGCCGCGCCAGAAACGGCTACGTTCTGGAGTCGCGCGAACCCCAAACCCCCTCTGCCGACCCATGCGCCCCTCGCCCCGTTTCGAAATCGCCCCAGGTCTCACCGGCTTCCGCACGGTGATGGTCAACTTCTTCTTCGCCAGTTCGCTCGAGTCGCCCAAGCGATGGGTGCTCGTCGACGCCGGCCTCCGCGGCTCCGGACCGCGCATCGCCCACGAAGCGGAATTGTGCTTCGGCCGCGACAATCCGCCCCAGGCCATCGTGCTCACGCACGGGCATTTCGATCACACCGGCGCGTTGCCCGATCTCGCGAGACGCTGGTCCGTCCCCATCTACGCCCACGCCGCCGAGCTGCCGTTCCTCAATCGACTCGAGCCCTATGCCGCTCCCGATCCCTCCGTCGGCGGTGGACTGCTGGCGCTCCTTTCGCCCCTTTATCCCACCCGGCCCACCAAACTTCCCGTTCCCGTCTCCCCCCTGCCGGCCGACGGCACCGTGCCCGGTCTGCCGGAATGGAAATGGCTCGCCACGCCAGGACACTCTCCCGGCCACATCTCCTTCTGGCGCCCGTTCGATCGCGTGCTCATTTCCGGCGACGCCCTCATCAGCACCCGGCAGGAATCGCTGTTCGCCGTCTGGCAGCAGAAAATCGAAGTCCGTCCGCCCCCCGCCTACTTCACCCCCGACTGGCGCGCCGCCTTCGACTCGCTCCAACGCCTTCGCGCCCTTTCGCCCGCCCTCGCCGCCACCGGCCACGGCCTGCCCCTCCGACGCGAGGGCTGGCTCCAGGAACTGGATACGCTTCTTTCCGATTTCGATCGCCGCGGCCTTCCGCGGCAGGGCCGCTACGTCCCCGAAACCCGGGAAAGGCCCGCCCTGGCCTGAGCTTTCACCCGTATCCGTTTTCTGGTGTCGAGCCTCCTACGCGCGTCGACGGACCCTCGTGTCCGCTTGACTGCGTCCGCGTCGCGCGCCGCCGCCCTCGACCAATCACGCTTTGAAACCGGCCGTCTGCCCCGCCGGCATATTTACTCAACTTTCACGCACCTTGGTATCCCGCCGCTGACTAACAATATCGCCAACTAGGCCTTTTGCCTGGGCGACCCAAACCAGCACGCCACCCGTGTTCCTTGCCGCGCCGACCTCGCGTGTCCCTTTCTCCGGCCTCTTCGCCGGTTCGCTCCGCACGTTCCTCCTGCTCGCCGCCAGCGCACCCGCGCTCGCGCAGACGTTTCCGACCGCGCGCGAGCTCAAGACCATGAGCCTCGACGACTTGCTCGAAGTGCAGGTCATCTCCGCCTCGCGCACGCTCGAAGACTGGCGCACCGCGCCCACCGCCATCAGCGTGCTCACGTCCGAGGACATCCGCCGCTCCGGCGCCGTGCGCCTCGCCGACGTCCTCCGCCTCGCCCCCGGCTTCCACGTCGGCCGCAACGCCGGCAGCGGCTACGCCATCAACGCCCGCGGTTTCAGCAGCGCCGTCGGCAACAAAATGGAAGTCCTCATGGACGGCCGCAGCCTCTACACCCCCCTCTTCGCCGGCGTCGCTTGGAACATCCAGGACACGCTCCTCGAAGACATCGACCGCATCGAAACCGTCCGCGGCCCCGGCGCCGTCCTCTGGGGCGCCAACGCCGTCAACGGCGTCATCAACATCGTCACCCGCTCCGCCGACGAAACCCAGGGCCTCCTCACCACCGCCGGCGCCGGCACCGAAGAGCGCGCTTTCGCCGGCCTGCGCTACGGCGACAAGCTCGGCACCGACACCTACTACCGCGCCTTCGTGAAACACGTCGAACGCGATGACCTGATCCTGCCGACCGGCGCCTCCGCCAACGACGACCTTCGCCAGACCCAAACCGGCTTCCGCCTCGACTCCTTCCCCTCCGGCAGCGACCAGTTCACCCTCCAGGGCGACCTCTATTTCAACCGCAACAGCCTCCGCGCCGGCGGCCGCTCCCGCAACGAGGGCGGCAATCTCCTCGGTCGCTGGACCCACGCCTTCGACTCCGGCTCCGAATTCCAGCTCCAGGCCTACTACCAGCGCGACATTCGCGACGTCCCCGACTCCTTCTACGAAGACCGCCGCACCACCGAACTCGAGCTGTTCTATCGCCTCGCGCCCCTCGACCGACACCAGCTCGTCGTCGGCGCCCACTACCGTCACTCCGCCGACCACACCGGCAACGGCGATCCCTACATCTTCACGCCCTCCAGCCGCACCCTCCAGCTCGTCGGCGGTTTCATCCAGGATGAAATCACCCTCGTGCCCGAACGACTCACCCTCTCCGTTGGCTCGAAATTCGAGGACAACGATTTCACCGGCTTCGAGCTCCAGCCGAGCGCCCGCGTCGCCTATCGACCCTCACCCGAGCAAACGCTTTGGGCCTCCCTTTCGCGCGCCGTGCGCACCCCCACGCGCGCCGAGGACGACGCCCGCTACGTGCCCGACTACAACTCCGGCATCGCCCTTTTCCGCGGCAACCGCGGCTTCGAGTCCGAAACCCTCGTCGCCTTCGAAACCGGCTACCGCGTCCAGCCCCGCGACAATCTCTTCGTCGACGTCGCCCTTTTCTACAACCGCTACGACCACCTCCGCACCTTCGCCCTCGAACCGCCCTCCAACACGCTCGTGCTCCGCAATCAGCGCGAAGGCGACACCTATGGCGGCGAGTTGATCGTCACCTTTCAGCCCGCCGATTGGTGGCGGCTGAGCGGTAGCTACACCCACCTCCGCGAAGACCTTCACTTCGAACCCGGCGTGATCGACCCCACGCTCGGGTTCTTCGAAACCAACGACGCGCCTAACGCCGCCAAGCTCAACTCCGCCATCAACATTCGCGGCGGCATCGAATTCGACTGCACCTTCCGCTACGTCGACCGCCTGCCCAATCCCTACGTCCCGAGTTACGTCGAACTCGACCTCCGCCTCGCCTGGCACCCCTCGCCGCATCTCGAACTCGCCGCCGTCGGCCGCAATCTCCTCGACGCCAGCCACCCCGAATTCAGCGCCGCCGCCAGCCCCGTCGAAGTCCAGCGCGGCGGCTTCGTTCAAGCCACCTGGCGCTACTGACCCGTTCGCCGCCCGGCGCGCGCGCTCAACAAGCCGCACCTCGCGAAAAACATATCGTTCGCGAGCGCCCCACGCCGCAATCTCCACGGCGCCCCGTCCTCTGATGACCTTCGAACACTTCGCGCTCAACGTTCCCGCCGCCCGCGCCCACGCCCGCTGGTATGTCGATCACCTCCACTTCAACGTCGTCCGCCAACGCGACGACGCGCCGTTCACGCACTTCCTCGCCGACGACACCGGCCGCGTGATCGTCGAACTCTACACCAATCCCGCCGCTCCCATTCCGCCCTACGCCGCCACGCCTCCGCTTTGTTTTCACATCGCCATCGTCTCGCACGATGCCCGCGCCGATCGCGCCCGGCTCGAAACCGCCGGCGCCACCTTCGCCCACGAAGACGCGCTCCCCGACGGCTCGCTCCTCCTCATGCTCCGCGACCCCTGGGGCGTCCCGCTCCAACTCTGCCAACGCTCCGCCCCGCTCCACACCCCCGCGTGAACTCCCACCGCCTCATTCTCGGCCTCGCCTTCGCCACGCTTCTCATCACCGGCTCCCTCTTCGCCGCCTCACCCGGCGACGGCACCGTCCAAATCTCTGGCGAGCTCCGCCAGTGGCACAAAGTCACCCTCGATCTCGCCGGCCCTTTCGCCAACGAGTCCGACACCGCTCCCAATCCCTTCACCGACTTCCGCTTCGACGTCACCTTCACGCACGAATCCGGCACGCCCCGCTACAGCGTCCCCGGCTACTTCGCCGCCGACGGCCGCGCCGCCGAGTCCTCCGCCACCGCCGGGCACATCTGGCGCGCCCACCTCTCGCCCGACCAGCCCGGCACGTGGTCCTACACGATTTCGTTCACCCGCGGCCACCACGTCGCTATCGACGGCGGCGGCGAGCCGCTCGCACCGTTTCACGGACGCACCGGCACGTTCGTCGTCGCGCCCACCGACAAAACCGGCCGCGACTTCCGCGCCAAGGGCCGCCTCATCTACAACGGCACGCACTACCTCGCGCACGCCGGCTCCGGCGAACTCTTCCTCAAAGCCGGCCCCGACGCCCCCGAAACCCTGCTCGCGTATTCGGATTTCGACGACACCGTCGCCGGCCGCGAAAACGTCCCGCTCAAAACCTGGACGCCGCACCGGCGTGACTGGCGCGAGGGCGATCCCACCTGGCGCGACGGCCGCGGCCAGGGCCTGATCGGCGCTCTCAACTACCTCGCCGGCGTCGGCGTGAATTCGTTTTCCTTCCTCACCTACAACGCCGGCGGCGACGGCGACAACGTCTGGCCCTTCACCTCGCGCGACGCGAAATTCCACTACGACTGCTCCAAACTCGACCAGTGGGGCATCGTCTTCGACCACGCCACCCGCCTCGGCCTCTTCCTCCACTTCAAACTGCAGGAAAACGAAATCGACGACCACCGCGTCGGCCACGAACGCACGCCGCAACCGATCCCCGAAGCCCTCGACGGCGGTCTCACCGGCCCCGAACGCAAACTCTACCTGCGCGAGCTCATCGCCCGCTTCAGCCACGCCCTCGCGCTCAACTGGAATCTCGGCGAGGAAAACACGCAGTCGCCCGAAGAGCAGCGCGCCATGGCCCGCTTCCTCGCCGACACCGATCCCTACGATCACCTCATCGTCATCCACAGTTTCCCGCAGGATCATGACCGCGTTTACGCCCCGCTCCTCGGCCCCGACTCGCCGCTCACCGGCGCCTCCCTCCAAAACAGCTGGCGCGAGTCCCACGCCCGCACCCTTGAATGGCTCCGCGCCTCCGCCGCCGCCGGCCAGCCCTGGGTCGTCTGCAACGACGAGCAAAACTCCCATCTCAGCGGCGTCCCGCCCGACCCCGGCTATCGCGGCTACGCCGGCCGCGCCAGCAACGGCGAAACCATCGACTACGATCTTCACGACATCCGCCAGGCCACGCTCTGGGGCACGCTCATGGCCGGCGGCGCCGGCGTGGAATATTATTTTGGATACGCGCTCCCCGAGAACGACCTGCTCGCCGAAGACTTCCGCAGCCGCCACCGCTCCTGGGAATTCTGCCGCATCGCCCTCGACTTCTTCGCCCGCGAAAAACTTCCGCTCCGCGCCATGCGCAACGCCGACGAATTCGTCGGCAACCCGTCCCACGACAACTCCCGCTACTGCCTCGCCCAGCCGGGCGAACTCTACCTCGTCTTTCTTCCGACCGGCGGCACCGCCGAGCTCGATCTCACCGCCGCCGCCGGAAACTTCACGCTCTCCTGGTTCAACCCTCGCGAAGGCGGCCCGCTCGAATCGGCCGGCGACTTATCCGGCAATTCCATCGTGAACCTGACCGCGCCGACCGCCGACGACTGGCTCGCCCTCGTCAAAAAACAGGAGCGCCCGTCGCCATAGCGGCCGCCACCCTTTCCTCGCGTATCCAGTCTTCGGGCACGATCAGCCCCTGCCGTTTCCCGTCCGCCACGGTCTTGATCAACGCCGCAAACATCGGCGTCAGCCGTTCCGCGCCAAACGTCGTCAGGTGCTGATAATCGTAATAGAGCGGCCGGCCGTGCTCCTCCGCGAGGCACCGCTCCTCGTGCGAAAGATAGGGAATCGGATCGAGCACCAGCAACCCCGGCACCTCGGCATACACCCGGTCGATGATATCGTTCGACTGCTGCGTGACCTTTTCGTGCGTCTTCACCGGCACGCCGACTTCCTCCGTGCCCTCGCCCAGGAGTTCCGCCCGCGCGAGCGCCTTCGGGATGTCCTGCTGTTGCGATGCCACCTGTCGCATCACCGACACGGCAATCCCGAGCGCATGGATCCGCTCCACCGTCGCCCGCAGGTCCGCCTCGTCCTCCGGCGTGCGCAGCACTTTTTCCCAACGCGATGCCAGCACCACCACCGTCGGTCGCGTCCGCTCGATCCAGCGAAACACCGCCTCGTTGTGCCGTCGCACGTCCTCGGCTCCCCAGTCCAGCAACGACGCCGTTTCCGAGCGGCTCGCGCGATGCCCGCGCACCCCCAGTTGCCGGCACATTGCCTCGACCGCCGGCGAGACAACGCGCGCATGGCTGTCGCCCCACAATAGAATCGTCGGTCCCCGCCACTCCTCCGCGCCGCCCAGCAGCGGAATCGCTCCCGCCTCCGCCGCTTCCGTCGTCAGGTCCGCCTCCTCGACACTCGGCCGGTCCTCATACGCCGCCGCGTATTGCACCACTTGCGACGGGAATCGCCCGGGAAATCCATCGTTCGCCATGATCGTCGCGCCAGCGCCGACCATCGCCACCGTCGCCGCCACCGCACCGCGCACGAGCTGGCGCATCGGTATCCGCACGCGACGCGTGCGGAACGGCGTCTCCACATAGCGCCACGACAACCACGCCAGGCCGAAACTCACCACCACCACGGCGAGACGCATCACCAGCGGACTGTGCAGCCCCGTGAACCAGTAGTGCGAAAACACCTTCACCGGCCAGTGCCACAGATACAGCGAATAGGAAATCAGCCCGACAAAAACCAACGGCCGCAACGTCAGCAGCCGCTTCAACACCGACCGCTCCGTCGCCGTCGCCCAAATCACCAGCAGCGCCCCCAGGCACGGCGGCAGCGCCATGATGCCAGGAAAGGGCGTGTCCGCATCGTAGATCGCCACTGGCACCATCATCATCGCCAGGCCAACCCAACCGAGCGATGTCCGCGCCTGCTCCGGCAGCGGCAGCCGCCCGCCGCTCAACGCCAGCAGCGCCCCAAGCGCCAGCTCCCACGCCCGCGTCGGCAGCAAATAAAACGTCGCCTGCGGAAACGCCCAGACGCCCACCACGCTCAACGCAAACGACACCGCCGCGATCCCGCCGACCACCGTGGTCATCGTCTTCGCGCTCCAACGCTGGAGCACGAGCAGGATGAAGGGAAAGATGAGATAAAACTGCTCCTCCACCGCCAGCGACCAGAAGTGCAGCAGCGGCTTCGTGTCCGCCGGCCGGTCGAAGTAACCCGTCGTTTGGTGAAAATAGACGTTCGCCGACAACAACGCCTGCGCGATCGCCGACTCGCCCAGATCCGAGAAATCCGCCGGCAGCATCAGAAAGAATCCCAAGACCAACGACACCGCGACCGTCACCGTCGCCGCCGGCATGATCCGCCGGATCCGGCGCTCCCAGAAATCGCGCAGCGAGAATGTCCCCGCCATCATCTCCGCGCGAATCAGCGACGTGATCAGAAAACCCGAGATCACGAAGAACACATCGACGCCGATGTAGCCGCCGTGGAATTTCAGTCCACTGTGGAAAAACACCACGGGCAACACCGCGAGCGCGCGCAATCCGTCGATCTCAGGCCTGTAAGCGATACGTGACATAGCCGGCGCGTGTGACACCAACACCGTCTCACCGGCCTTCCGGCCGATCCGCCAGATCCGGGTGGGAGCGCCGCTCCAAAACGCCCCCTGCAATACCATCGCCCACCCTTGGTGCTTCTGCCCCGGGGCTTATCAGGAAAACACTGAGCCGAGAGCTCACGCCCTCCGCGTCACGTGGCCCCGCACCGCGAGCGTTTCCCGGCAAAATTGCATCGCCGCCAGCGGCAGCCACCAACCCGCCATTCGGCCCGCGGCACGCAGCCGGGCGAATAATGCCCCGAAGTTGCGCCGTCGCATCTCCAGCGCCGCCAGCGACAACCAGGCGCCGCCGGTCGCCACGGCCACTTTTCGTTCCCACCCCTCGACCGGCCGCGGCGGGCGATATTGCCGCGCGATCGTTTGCACGAGCCGCTCCACGTCGCCCCAGTCGTTCGTGCCATCGTCGAATCGCAGCCAGTAATCCCGGAGCGCCACCATCTGCTCGCGCGACAACTCCAGCCCGCACGTCCGCGCGATCTCCTCCTGGCACGCGCGCAGACTCCACTCCGCGTAGCGAAATGTATTCTGCTTCGTCACCGAATTCGGATTCGCCGAACGCCACAGATACAACGGCTCCGGCACCACCCGGCACTTCGCCCCGCGCATCATGCGGATCCAAAGATCGGTCGCCTCGCTCAGATGATACTGCTCGCGATATCCGCCAAGCTCGCGCACCAGCTTCGCCGAATACAGCACCTGCCCGTGCGCGTTGAGCCGGTTGTAGAACAACAGAAAGAACGGCAGCAGTTCCTGCTGAAAACAGATGCCGCGCCAGCCCGGCACGCGGCGTTCGCGCGCATCGATGACGTCGAAGGGACACGTGACCAGGCTCACGCTCGGGTCCGCCTTCACCACCGCCATCTGCCGCTCGAAACGCGTCGGCAGCGACACGTCGTCGGCATCCATCCGCGCCACCCAGTCGGCCCGCGCGAGCGACAGCGCGCGATTCAACGTTTTCACCACGCCAAGGTTCCGCTCGTTCGGACAACTGCGGATCCGCGGATCCCGCGCGGCATACTGCTCGATCAGCTCCCGCGTGCCGTCCGTCGACCCGTCGTCGACGATGATGAACTCGAAATCGCGCCACGTCTGCCCGAGCACGCTCTCGATCGCGGCCCCCACGAACTTCACCGCATTATACGCGGGCATGATCACCGAAAGGGCCGGGGTCTCCGAAACCCGGATACCGCACGGCGCCATCTCGTTGGCCGGCCGGGAGCGACGGGCGGATCGGCGCTGGCGGATCGCCGTCAGCTTCGCGCGCACCCGCCAGGCATTGCGCTGCACATGATGCGCATAGAGGGTGCGGCCGCACTGCCGCCAGGAGAACGGCTGCTTGCCGACGAACCGCACGTTCGGCAGATGCGCGAGGCTGTGTTCGTGGATGGCTTCGTTCTTGAAATACGCGTTGCGATAAAACCACACCTCGCGGCCCATCATCGCGCCCGTGATCGCCGCGTGCGTGCGGTCCGTGTGAATCACCGCGTGTCGCGCCACGAAATCGAGCAACACCTCCGGCTGCGTGTCCGGCCCGCGCGACACGTCCAGCGCGCCGGCAATCTGCGGCCGCCGGTCGAACACCGCCTCCGCGTCGCGGCGAAACACCGCGCCCACCCCCGCGTGCGGCCGCTCCGCCCACGCGCGCACATCCATCCAGAACGCAATGTCATGCGAGAGGAGCACCTGCTTTGCGCGCGTCCGCATCGCGTTCACCGCCACGAAACTCCGCCGCTCGCGACAGAACACCACATACCGCTCGTCCCACGCCCGCAGAAATTCCCGCACACGCCCGCACTCCAGATCGAATGACGCCGGCAAGATCACCACCTCGGTCACCTGCCGCGCATACCTTTCCACCACGTCCACCATCGTGTGCGTGCCCCGGCAAAACGCCCCGCAGCCAAACACCACCAGCACGTCTCCTTCGATCGTTTCAGGCGCTTCGGCTTCGCGAATCTCGGTCCATTGCAAATCGAGCGCGGCCAAAAGCCTCCGCCCCCCGAGATGGATCACACCGTCGCCGCGATTGCCGCGATTGAACAAAACGACGATGCGTTTCCCCCGCAGGGAACGAAGCACGGCGAGCAGCGCATCGTCACACGGCACAACCGAGGGCGAGATCGCCAGCGCCGGCGCCGGAGCGGAGGTGTCGGCCGCTTCGAACGGCGGGACAGAGGAAACAGAAGCGGCGACCGCCGGAGTGTGGGCCGGAAGCGCCGACGTGGGTCGGGAAGGAGAATCGCTTGGATGCATTCGGAGGCGAGCGCACCCAACGATCGTTGGGCGCGTTAGGAACCGGACGTGCCCCCTTTATCCCAGCGCCGGGATGGAGACATCCAAAGCGGTCAATCGCGTTTCCGTCAGAGGTAAGGCAGCCATCCCTCTCAACGCGACCAACAAGCTTTTAGCCCGCGGCATTAGTGGGCGAACCGCACGCC
>JAEZAD010000092.1 GCA_023430565.1 Verrucomicrobiota bacterium | reverse complement strand
TGCGGCGACGCTCCGTGATTCCGCAGATCCAGCGCAAACACGTGATACCACTCCGCCAAATCCTTCCCCGCCGTCTGCCAGTTGCGCGACGACCCCAGCAGCCCGTGCAAGATCACGAGCGGCGATTTTCCGGCACCACCGAGCTCGCGAAACGAAAGTGAAACCGTCGACACAGCGCACGCACAGCATCCCGCGCGGCGACAAAGACAAACTCCAAAATCTCCACCCGAAATTCCTCCTGCACTCGCATCGCTCTTCGCACCCGCTCGCGTTGCCCTCGTGAAACAATTTCTTGCACTCCCCCGCGGCGCCGCCTAACGGCTCGCCCCTTCATGAAGTCTCTTGTCATCGCCGAGAAGCCCTCCGTCGCTGCAGATCTCGCGCGCGCCCTCGGCAAAATTCCCAAGAAAGGCGATCACTACGAAAACGACGAATACGTCATCTCGTATGCGCTCGGCCACTTGGTCGAACTCGAGATGCCCGAGGATATCGACAAGAAGAAATACGGCTTCTGGCGGCTCGAAACGCTTCCGATCATTCCGGAAAAATTCGGCCTGAAGCCCATCGAGGATTCCAAGGAGCGCTTCAACGCCCTCAAAAAACTTCTCGCCCGAAAAGACATCGACCAGGTCATCAACGCCTGCGACGCCGGCCGCGAGGGCGAGCTCATCTTCGCCTACCTCTACCAGCTCACGAAGTGCAAACTTCCCGTGAAGCGCGCGTGGATGCAGACCATGACCGTCGAGGGCATCAAGGAAGCCTTCCGCACCCTCCGCGACGGCGAGCAAATGGCCGGCCTCGCCGACGCCGCCCGCTGCCGCAGCGAGAGCGACTGGCTCATCGGCATCAACGGCACCCGCGCCCTCACCAAACGCATGTTCGGCTCCCGCGCCGGCAACGTCGCCTCCGTCGGCCGTGTCCAAACCCCCACGCTCGCCATCGTCTACGCGCGCGAACTCGAGATCCGTAATTTCAAGCCCCGCGATTACTGGCGCGTCACCGCCACCTTCGAAGTCGCGAAGGGCCGCTACGAGGGCGTGTATCAGCGCGCCAACTTCAAACGCGCGGAAAACGACGAGCACGATCGCATCGATCGCATTTGGGAAAAAGCCCTCGCCGAAGCCGTCCTCGCCGCCTGCCAGGGCTCGCCGCTCGCCTCCGTCACCGAAGAAAAAAAGGCCAGCACGCAGGCCTCGCCGCGCCTCTACGATCTCACCACGCTCCAGCGCGAGGCCAACAACCGCTTCGGCCTCTCCGCCCGCCGCACGCTTCAGATCGCGCAAGCACTCTACGAGCGGCACAAGATGATCACCTACCCGCGCACCGACTCGCGCGCACTGCCGGAAGACTACATCCCGACCGTTCGCGAAACGCTGCAGAACCTTCACCACGATCTTCAACCGCACGCGCAAAAGGTCCTGAACGAAGGCTGGGTTCGCCCCAACAAACGCATCTTCAACAACGCCCAGATCTCCGATCACTTCGCGATCATCCCCACCACGCACGAGGCCAAGAACCTCGACGAGATGGAAGCGAAGGTCTTCGACATGATCGCGCGTCGCTTCGTCGCCGCGTTCTTCCCCGCCGCCGAGTTCGACGTCACCACACGCATCAGCACCGTCGCGCCCGGCCACGATTTCAAAACCGAGGGCAAGGTCCTCACCAACCCCGGTTGGCTCGCCGTCTACGGCAAAACGACCGTCGAGGACGATTCGCCCAACTCCAAAGCCCTCCCCGCGCTCACGCCCGACGACGGCAAACCCGCGCAGGCCAAGACGCTCGACCCCGTCCTCCACGCCGAGCAGACGAAACCGCCGCCACGCTACACCGAGGCCACGCTGCTCTCCGCGATGGAAGGCGCCGGCAAGCTCGTCGACGACGAAGAACTCGCCGAAGCCATGAAGGAACGCGGCCTCGGCACGCCCGCCACGCGCGCCGACACGATCGACGGTCTCATCAACCAGAAGTATCTCGACCGCGCCCAACGCGAACTCGTCCCGACCGCCAAGGCCGAGCAACTGATTCAGTTCCTCAGCGCCGTCCACACCGACGCACTCACCAGCCCCGCCATGACCGGCGAGTGGGAGTTCAAGCTCCGCCAGATGGAGCACGGCAAATTCTCCCGCGACAGCTTCATGCAGGAGGTCACCGAGCAGACCAAGGGCATCGTCGAACGCGTGAAGGGTTTCGAAGAGGACGATTCCGCCGCGCGCGAAACCGATATCCTTTCGCCCACCGACGGCAAACCGCTCCGCGAAACCCTCCGCGGCTACAAATCCCAGGACGGCGAGTTCATGATCTACAAGGTCATCGGCGGCCGGAAAATGGAGGAAAACGAAATTCGCGAACTCGTCGCCAACGGCAAAGTCGGCCCGCTCGACGGCTTCATCTCCGCGAAAACACGCGCCCGCTTCTCCGCCGTTCTGCTCCTCAAAAAAGACGAGGAAAAACAGAAGTGGAAAACCGAATACGACTTCGGCGACAAACAGGACATCGGCGCCCTCGAGCCGTTCTGGACCGATCCGAACTCCGGCGCCCAGCTCGTCGAAGCCGGCAACAGCTACGTCCTCCGCGAAAAATCCGACGACGGCGCGTGGAAACCCGCGCTCCGCCTCGGCCGCCTCCTCTGCCAGCGCCCGATCGAGCGCGAGCAGGTCATCAAACTCGTCAGCGAGGGAAAGACCGACGTCATCAAAGGCTTCATCTCGAAAAAAGGCCGCCCGTTCGATGCCTTCTTCGAACGCAGCGGCGAGAAGGCCGAATGGAAATTCCCGCCGCGCGCACCAAAGCTCGACAAGGACGGCAAGCCCATCGTCCGCAAAGCCAAGGCTCCGCCCGACCTCTCGAAGGCGACCGTCATCGGCCAGAGCAAAACCTTCGGCGGCGAAATCCTCGAGACCGCCGACGCCTACTACGTGCGCAAGCCCGACCAGGACAACCGCATCGTGTTCACGATGAAGAAACATCTCTGCGCGAAGGAAATCCCCCCCGGCGAGATCCATAACCTTCTCGAAAACGGCCGCACCAATCTCATCGAGGGCTTCATGTCGAAACGCATGACGCCTTTCAGCGCCTACCTCGTGCTTTCGAAGAACCGCCAAAAAGCCGAATTCGAGTTTCCCCCGCGCTGACCGAAGAGCCGGCGTCCCCGCGCGCCTTTCGGGTAGGTGGCGCGCTCGCCGCGCCACGATCGATGCCGCGCCACACTCGCGCGCTTGAGTAACCCTTGCGTCCACGCCAGCGTCCCCTCCACGTGCGCTCGCCGAAAAATCTCCTCCTCGCGTTTTTCGTATTCGCCACGCTCGCCTGCGCGACGCTGGCCTGGCGGCAGCACCTCGAACTCGTCTCCTTGCGCGCGTCCGCCCCGATTCGCGAACAGGTCGTCGCCACGACCGCCGCCACCGCCGTCGAACCCGCCGTCACCGAATCATCGCCCGACCCGGCCGAGCTCGAGGTCGCCACCGCTCCGATCGATCCGATCACACCGTCGTTCGCCAACGCGGAACCGGCCGCCCGCGGCCCGCGTTTCGGCCGCCGCGACGCCTTGATGGAAAACCCCGAGGTCCAGCGGCTCATGATGATTCAGCGCAAGGCCGGCCTCGACGATCGCTACGCCGGTTTGTTCAA
>JAEZAD010000080.1 GCA_023430565.1 Verrucomicrobiota bacterium | reverse complement strand
TTGCGGGCGACGACGGTGGTCACGAACGACAACATCTCGATCATCGTGCCGAACTCGGAGCTGACCTCGAATCCGGTGACGAACTGGAGTCATACGGGTCCGCTGGTGCGAATGCGATTGCCGGTGGTGGCTTACGGGTCGCATCCGGCGGCGGTGAAGGAGCCGGCGCCGTCGGTGTCTTTCGATGGCTTCGGGGACAGTGCGTTGTTGTTCGAGTTGGGGGTGTGGACGGAGAAGATGACGCTGACGCCGCGGCGGTTTCGGAGTGATCTCTATTTCATGGTGGAGCGGGCGCTGCGGGAGAACGGGATCGAGATTCCGTTTCCGCAGCGGGTGGTGCATGTGCGGCCCGGCGCCAGCGCGGAGAGCGGAGAACAGGATGGCGAAGAAAAGGTCGGCGAAACGAAGAAGGGGGAGCGATGAACCACGGAAAGCTCGTGGCGGCGGTGTTGTGGCGGCGGCGGAATGACAGCGGGTCGGATGCGATGCGGTTGTGGCGGCAGGAAGGCGGGTGGCGGATGGCGGGGAGCGCGGTGTTTCTCGAGGGCGGACGAATCGCGGAGCTGGCGTATCAAGTGGAATGTGACGCGGCGTGGCGGACGCGGTGGGGGACGGCGAAAGGGCATTGGGGCGGGCGGGAGATCGACGTCGACGTGCGGGCGGGGGCGGATGGGGCGTGGACGTGCAACGGGCGCGACGTGCCTGGGGTGGCGGGTTGCATGGACTTCGATCTGAATTTCACGCCGGCGACGAACTTGATCACGTTTCGCCGGCTCCAGTTGAAGGTGGGCGAGCGGGCGGAGGTGCCGGTGGCGTGGTTGAAAGTGCCGGAGTTCGAGCTGCAGCGGTTGCCGCAGACGATCGAGCGGATCGAGGCACGGACGTATGATTATGCGGCACCGACGGTGGGGTATGCGGGGAAGCTGAAGCTGGACGAGAACGCGTTTGTTTTGGAGTATCCGGAATTGTGGGTGGCGGAGAAGGTGGAGGTGTTCGAGGCGCGGTGAGTGACGGCGGGAAACCTCATCGGCGGGCGCGGTTGCAGGTGGAGGAGCGGCTGTTAGGTTGACGCATGGAAACCGTCGAATTCTTCGCCCGGCTGGAGCATCACCTGGCGACGCGGCTGTCGGGACTCGATGTGCGGGCGCACCCCTCGAGTGAGAGTCCGAGCCGGTTGACGCGGCAGTGGACGCTGGAGTTCGTGGCGGCGGAGGCGGCGCGGCATCCGGAGTTTCTCAATCTCGCGGCGCTGTTGCGGAATGTGAACGAGCAGGCGCCGCGGTCGGGGTGAGGTGGATCACGGGGCGAGGCGAACGGGGTTGAACGACAACACATCGACGCCAGGAGAAAAATGGCAGCGTGGCGCTTCGTTCGGCACGGCGAGTCCGGCGGCGGCGAAGAGGGAGTTTTCGTCGATGTCGACCTCGGCGCGCTGGAGTGGCCAGGGTGGATGATGCACCTCGACGCGCGCGAGTCCGCGTCCCGGCGAATGGGAGTAGAGGCAGTAGCGTTCGGCGGCCCAATGTTCGAAAGAGCCGAGGGTGGCGTGAAACACTTCGCCGACGGGGCGGTAGCTGCCGCGGAAATGTGCGTCGCCCCGACGTCGGACGCTGTTGAAGCGAAGAGCATCGGCGTCGCGCGTGAGCTGGATGCCGGCGAGATGGTAGGGGAGGTCGAGGAAGGTGCGACCGGCGAAAACGGTGGGCGCGGAGTCGGCGTCGAGGCTGAAGAACCAGACGCCGGGTTTGCCGTCGGCGATGACGTAGGTGCGGACGTTGATCTCGGGAAACGTCGAGAAGCGGGGGAATGCCGGGAGGCCGCGCGGTGCAACGCTCGCCATGCGGAAAGGAACGAGTCCGAGCCAGGCTTCGCCTTCGTAGCGGTCGAGCGCGAGCCCGGAGGGAAGGGCCCGTTCGAGGATGCTCGCGTCGATTCGGCAATGGATGAAGGCGAGATCGAGCCAGCGCATGTGCACGGTCCACGGGCGCGACGGGAGCGCCCAAGGGCGATGAGATGTTTGCTGGAGGAGCGGGTGCATCGGGCTTCCGGCGGGCGGGACGGCGGGACGATTATTTTGCGTAGTTCAACCAGAGGAGGCGGACGAGAGTAAGGGTGACCATGGTGAGGAAGACGGGGCGGATGAAGCGGGCGCCGCGGGTGACGACGAGGTGGGCGCCGAGCTTGCCGCCGAGGAGCTGGCCGGCGGCCATCGCGAGGCCGGCGCCGAAGTGGACGAGGCCGGCGGCGAGGAAGAGGGCGAGCGCGGCGAGGTTGCTGGTGGCGTTCATGATTTTGGTGAACGCGGTGGCGCGGGCGAAATTCTGGCCAAGGAGGAGAATCAGCGCGATGGCCCAGAAAGAGCCGGTGCCGGGGCCAAAGAAGCCGTCGTAGAATCCGAGGACGAGTCCGAAGCTGGTGAAAAAGAGCGGGGCGGAGAGTTTGGGCGGATGGTCTTCGGTGCCGATTTTGGGGCGAAGGAGCGTGTAAATCAGGATAGCGGCGAGGAGCCAGGGGATGATATCGGCGAGAAGGCGGGAATCGATTTGCTGGACGGCGAAGGCGCCGAGGAGCGAGCCGGCGAGTGTAGTTAAAATTCCGAGACGGCACTCGCGGAGGGTGACGGCGCGGCAGCGGAGGAAGTGGATCGAGGCGGAGACGCTGCCGAAGCTGGATTGGAATTTATTGGTGCCGAGGGCGAGCGGGACGGGGAGGCCGAGGTTGAGGAGGGCGGGGACGGTGATCAATCCGCCGCCGCCGGCGACGGCGTCGACCGTGCCGGCGAGGAGGCCGACGAGGAAGAGGAGGGGGTAGTGCCAGAGGTCGAGGGGCATGGGTGCGTTCGGAGAATCGTGCTCGTGATCTTGATTCGTGCTCGTGATCGAAAGTGCGGCGGATCGAGCACGAGCACGAGCACGAGCACGAGCACGAGCACGAGCACGAGCACGAGCACGAGCACGAGCACGAGCACGAGCACGAGAAATGTGTAGTTGGGGCTATTCGAACGTGAGGACGAGGTGAAGGCTGGTGTTGCGCGGAGGGATGGGTATGCAAGGCGCGCGCCCCTTCGTTTCCCAAACCCTAACTTGTCGTTTTATGATTCCGTCGAGTGTTGTTCGTCGTGCCGGCCGCGGTGTGTGGCTGATGGCGCTTTTTGTGGTGGTGGTGGTGCGCGGCCTGGCGGCCGACGCGCTGCCGTTGGTGAGTCCGATTTTCGGCGATCACATGGTGATGCAGCGTGGGAAACCGAATCGGGTGTGGGGGTGGACGGAGCCGGGGAAAGTCGTGACGGTGGAGATCGCCGGGAAAAGCGCGAAGGCGACGGCGGGGGCGGATGGGAAATGGATGGCGACGGTGGAGGTGCCGGAGGTGGGCGGGCCTTACACGGTGGCGATCGAAGGGGTGCAGCGGGTGGAGCTGAAGGATGTGTTGGTGGGCGATGTGTGGTTGTGCGGCGGGCAGTCGAACATGGCGTTCGGCTTGGGCCGGAGCACGGGCGGGGCGGAGGCGGCGCAGGCGGCGGATTATCCGACGCTGCGGGCGTTCACGGTGCCGTTGAAGAATGTGTATGAGCCGGCCGCGGTGCCGGCGGGCGGGGAGTGGCGGGTGTGCACGCCGGAGACGGCGCCGGGGATTTCGGCGGTGGCGTTTTATTTTGCGCGGAAGGTGCAGGAGGAAGTGGGCGTGCCGATCGGCTTGGTGATTGCGGCGTCGGGCGGGAGTCCGGTGGAGGCGTGGACGAGTGCGGAAGGACTGGCGCGCGTCGGCGAGTTTTCAGAGCAGCTGGAAGAGATCAGGCGGCTGAAGGCGAAAGGCGGGACGCAGCACGGGAGTTTTCTGATGCACTGGCTGGAGGAGTTTGACGTGGGCGAGCGCGACGGATGGGCGGAGCCGGAGACGGCGGATGGGGAGTGGACGAATGTGACTTTGCCGGGTGGCGGGTTTGCGGAGCTGGGCGTGGGCGAGACGCCGAGCGTGTGCTGGTTTCGGCGCGAGGTGGAACTGCCGGCGGAGATCCCGGAAGGCGTGGCGCGGATCCATCTCGGTGTGGTGGAAAAAATGGATACAACGTTCGTTAATGGACGCTGGGTGGGCGCGAGTTCGTGGGTGGAGAATCCGCGGGCGTATGCGATTCCGGCGGGGGTGTTGAAGCCGGGGAAGAACACGATCGCGGTGCGGGTGTTTCGGACGAAGCGGGATGGCGGGTTTTTGGCGGAGCCGGAGACGTTGCGGATCCAGTTCGCGGATGGAACGAAGGTAGCGCTCGCGGGCGAATGGAAGGCGAGGTTGAGCGTGGATGCGCGGCCGCCGCATCCGTGGCCGCTGGATGTGGAGAATTATGCGACGATGCCGACGACGTTGAACAACGGCACGCTGGCGCCGTTGGTGCCATTGGCGTTGAAGGGGGCGCTCTGGTATCAGGGCGAGGCGAATTTTCAGCGGGCGGGGCAGTATCATACGTTGATGTCGGCGCTGATCCACGACTGGCGGGAGCGGTTTGGGCAGGGGGAGTTTCCGTTTTATATGGTCGGATTGCCGGCGTTCATGGAGCGGAAGGTGGAGCCGGGCACGAGCGATGGGTGGACGGAGTTGCGCGAGGCGCAGGCGAAGACGGCGGAGACGGTGCCGCACACGGGACTGGCGACGATCGTGGATACGGGCGATGCGCAGGATATTCATCCGCGCGAGAAGCGGATTCCGGGCGAGCGGCTGGCGCGGCTGGCGCTGGCGGAGGTGTATGAGAAGGAGATTGCGGCGCGGTCGCCGGAGTTTGCGGGAATGGAGCGGCGCGGGCGGGAGCTGGTGCTGACGTTCAGGAATGCGAACGGGGGGCTCGTGGTGCGCGGGGAGAAGCTCGGGGAATTTTCGGTCGCGGGCGCGGATGGACAATGGCGCTGGGCGGAGGCGCGGATCGAGGGCGCAGACACGGTGGTGGTGTCGGCGGCGGAGGTGTCGGAGCCGGTCGATGTGCGCTATGCGTGGCAGGCGAATCCGGAGGCGACGTTGTTCAA
>JAEZAD010000032.1 GCA_023430565.1 Verrucomicrobiota bacterium | reverse complement strand
CCGAGATCGAATTGATCGAGGAAATCCGCTGCGCCAGGAAAGCATTCGCCACCAGCTTGGATAATTCGGACGACCACAAATTCGTCGTGATGATCCGATCGCGCGGCACCCAGCGCCCGTAGACCCCGACCAGCTTCTCCATCGCCGCTTCGCCTCCCGGAGTCCGTTCTCCGCCGATCAAGACGCGGTCCGGCTCGTGCAAATCCGCGATCGCCGTTCCTTCGGCCAGAAATTCCGGATTCGACAACACCTCGAACTTCACCCCTCGCGAGTTCGCAGCGAGGATGTCTTTGATCGTTTCCGCCGTTTTCACGGGAATCGTCGATTTCTCGACAATGATTTTCGGCGTGGTCGCCACTTCAGCGATCGTCCGCGCCACCGATTCGATGAAACGGAGATCCGCCGCTCGTCCCGATCCCACCCCGTAGGTTTTGGTCGGTGTGTTCACCGCGACGAAAATGATATCGGAGTCGTTGATCGCCCCGCGGACGTCTGTCGAAAAATGCAGATTCCGCCCACGGGCTTGCCGCACGACGTCGTCCAGACCCGGCTCGTAGATCGGGAGATTGTCCGAATTCCAGGCAGCGATTCGGGCCGAATTCATGTCGACCACCCGCACCTCGATATCGGGAGCTTTCAACGCGATCATGGCCATCGTCGGTCCTCCGACATAGCCGGCACCAATACAGCAGATTTTCATGTATAATTTCCTGTTATCCCGAACCTTGTTCAGTTTCCAAGGCGATTTCTCGGGAGCGCGCTACCGACCACAAAAAAGGCGCGGAGTTCGCCGCGCCTCGGTAAACGATCTGTAGCAACGATCAGGCCGGCGTCGGAGCCGGCGCAGCCCCACCGGACGCAAGTCCTTCCGGCGCCGAAGACTTTCCCGGCGTTTTCTTGCCCGGCTTCTCCTCCGGCTTCGGCGCGATTTCGCGCAGAATCGGCGACCGGATTTCACCGAATTGCAGCACCTCGAGCACGTGCTTGCCTTCGATGGTCTCATACTCGAGCAAGGCACCGGCAATCTTGTCCAGGACGTCGCGGCGGCTGACGATGATGTCCTTCGCGCGGCGATACTGCTCGTCGATGATCCGCGAGACCTCCGCATCGATCTTGCGGGCGGTTTCCTCGGAATAGGTCTGGTTGCGCGTGATTTCGCGGCCCAGGAAAACCGTGTCCGAGCTCTCGCCGTAGGCGATCATGCCCAGCGTGCTCATGCCCCAGTCACACACCATGTGGCGCGCGATCTTGGTCACCTGCTTGATGTCGCCCGCCGCGCCACTCGAAACATCGCCCATCACGAGTTCTTCCGCGATGCGCCCGCCGAGCCCCATGGCGATCTGATTGAGCATCCGTTTCATCGCGTGCGTCAGCACGTCCTTCTTCGGAATGAACATCGTGCTGCCCAGGCTGTGGCCGCGGGGAATGATCGTCACCTTGTGCACCGGCATGTGGCCGTCGTCCAACACCGCCTGCACCAGCGCGTGACCTGCTTCGTGATACGCGGTGAGTTTCTTCTCCTCGTCGTCCATCACTCGCCGGCGCTCGCGCCCGAACTGCACTTTCTCGCGCGCGTCGTCGACGTCGATCATCTCGACCTTCTTCTTGTTGCGCCGCGCCGCGAGCAGCGCCGCCTCGTTCAACAAATTCGCCAGCTCCGCGCCCGAAAGCCCGGGCGTGCCCCGCGCGATCACCGCAAGATCGACATTCTCCGCCAGCGTGATCTTCCGCGCATGGACTCGAAGAATCTGTTCGCGGCCGACCAAATCCGGCAGATCGACGTAAATCTGGCGGTCGAAACGACCCGGCCGCAACAGCGCGCTGTCGAGCACGTCGGGACGATTCGTCGCCGCGATGATGATCACGCCCTCCGTGGTGTCGAAGCCGTCCATCTCGACGAGCAGCGAATTCAAAGTTTGCTCCCGCTCATCGTTGCCACCGCCCAGGCCGGCGCCGCGCTGGCGGCCCACCGCATCGATTTCATCGATAAAAATCAAACACGGCGCGCTCTTGCGCCCCTGCTCGAACATGTCGCGCACCCGGCTCGCGCCCACGCCGACAAACATCTCCACAAAATCCGAACCCGAGATCGAGAAGAACGGCACGTCCGCCTCTCCCGCCACCGCCTTCGCCAACAAGGTTTTGCCGGTGCCCGGAGGTCCCACCATCAAAATACCCTTTGGAATCTTGCCGCCCATCTTCGTGAACTTCTTCGGGTCCTTCAGGAACTCGACGATCTCGCTGACCTCCTCCTTCGCCTCGTCGCACCCGGCGACATCCGCGAAAGTCACCTTGTCACGGTCGCGCGTGAGGAGTTTCGCCCGGCTCTTGCCGAAGCTCAGCGCGCCTTTGCCCGCCTGCCGCAGCTGCCGCACAAATAGGAAATAGAGCAGTCCAATGATGATGAGAAACGGCACCACCTGCGCCGCGATCTGCGTGAACATCGTCGTCGCCGGCTGCTCGGCAAACGCCTGCGATTTCTGCAACCGCTCCATATTCGAGTCGGTCAAACGCCCCGCCGCGCGAAACTGATGCGTCTCGCCGCGATCGCTCTGCAGCACCGTGTCGTCCTTCGTCTTGCCGCTGATCACCACCCAATCGCGACCGCCCGACGCATCGGGTTGGATCACACCTTCGCGAATCTTCCCCTGCTCCGCCAGTTCCACGACCGCCTGGATCTTCAGGATTGCAGGCGAGGTAAGTCGCGCCGGTGAAAGGAACAGCAACGCCAGCGCCGCCAAAAAGAGCGCCAGAAAAAAGATCAGCACCTTCGGTTGAAACCGATCAGGGGGAAGGCTCTTCAGCGGACGCCGCTTCTTCTTATTGTCGAGGTCAGACATTTATTAGTGTGGGATAACGCGCGAAAGTGGATGTTCCCCACTCATAAGTCAATTGGAGCCACCGTGGAATTACCGCGCGCGTTTTCCGTTTTTATTACGATCCTCGCCACTCGCACGCCGACCACCGCCAACGCATTCGTCCCCACGCTGTGCTTCGTTTGCCGTCCCCTCGCGACATCGCTCAGCAACGCCTCCAGCGCCTGCCGCGACAAATTCCCCGCGCGCCCATGATGCGCCAGCCACCGCAACACCGCGCGCCGAACCAGCCCACGCGGCTTTCCCGCCAGCCGCCGCAACCGCAGCTCCCCCCGCGCGCCCAACACCTTCAATTCATCCAACCACGCCTCCACTGTCTCGTCGTCTTCCTCGATCAACTGCCGCGCCAGCGCCGCCCCCGCCAGCGCATCGCGCCCCGTGACCGCCGCTCGCCAGACCGGCACCACCTCGCTTCGCATCCGATTCCGCAGAAACAACGGCTCCGCATTCGTCGCGTCGACCCGCCAGCGCACTCCCGCCGCCGTCAACGTCGCCTCGATCTCCGCTTTCGCGAGGGTCAACAGCGGGCGCACGTGCACCCGCCCGTTCGCCATCGTCTGCACCGGCCGCGGCGCCGCCAGTCCGCTCGTCCCGCTTCCACGCGCGATCCGCATCAGCATCGTCTCCGCAATATCGTCCTGTTGATGTCCTGTCCACAACGCCCGCGCTCCCGCCCGCTCCATCTCCTTCCCGAAAAACACCCTCCGCGCCGCGCGGGCCTCCGCCTCGCTCGCATCCGCCGTCGCTTCCTTCCACGCTCCTCCGCGCAGTCGCACGCACAATCCTGCGCACACGTCCCGACAAAACCGCGCGTCCGCGTCCGCCGCCCGCCCGCGCAATCGATGATTGAAATGCAGCACGCGACAGCTCTTCCGTCGTTCCGGCCAGTGCGCCCACACTAATAATAAGAGCGCCAGCGAATCCGCTCCCCCGGAAAACGCGACCGCCCACGGCGCCTCATCGCACGCCCCGGCCCATTTCAAAACCTTCGGGTGCAGTCGCGACCGCGGGATCGCCGCCGCCACCCGCTCCGCCGCCACCTGCCACCGGTTTCTCCTGCGCGTTGGCATGCTGGGGCAAACGCGACGACCGCGCTTCAGTTGAAGCTCAGATACTCCTTCCCGAAATACGGCACGAGCGCCGCCGGAATCCGCACGCGCCCATCCGCCTCGAGATTGTTTTCCAACAGCGCCGCCAACACCCGCGGCACCGCCAGCCCCGACCCGTTCAATGTGTGCACCAGCTCCGGCTTCCCATCCTTCAGGCGATAACGGATCTGCGCCCGCCGCGCCTGAAACGCCTCGAAATTCGAGCAGCTCGACACCTCCAGCCAGCGCTTCTGCCCCGCCGCCCACACTTCCAAATCGTATTTTTTCGACTGCGCAAAGCCCAGGTCGCCGCCGCACATCAGCAGGATTCGATACGGCAGCTCGAGCTTCTGCAGCAGCCGCTCCGCGTCTCCGCGCAGCTTGTCGAGTTCGTCATAGCTCGTCGCCGGATGCACCCACTTCAGCAACTCCACCTTGTCGAACTGATGCAGCCGGTTCAGGCCGCGCACATCCTTGCCATAACTGCCCGCCTCGCGCCGGAAACACGGCGTATACGCACAACGATAAATCGGCAGCGCCGCCTCCTCGACGATTTCGTCCCGGAAAAAATTCGTCAGCGGCACCTCCGCCGTCGGCACCGCATACAGGTGGTCCGGCGTCGTCTCATACATCTGCCCTTCCTTGTCCGGCAATTGCCCCGTCGCCGTCGCACTCGCCGCATTCACGAAAATCGGCGGGCTCACCTCCACGTATCCAGCTTTCGAATTCTCATCCAGGAAGAACTGCAGCAGCGCACGCACCAGCCGCGCGCCGTCGCCCACGAAGAACGGGAAACCCGCCCCCGTCACCTTCGCGCCCCGCGCAAAATCGAACAGCCGCTCGAATCCCGCGATCTCCCAGTGCGGCATCGCGTGGGGTTTTGGCGCGTTCGCGTCCCCGTGCGTCCCGAACACGACATTTTCCTCCGGCGTCCGCCCTTCCGGCACCGACGCATGCGGCAGATTCGGCAGCGACAGCATCGCCTGCCGAAACGTCTCCTCCAGCTCCTTCAACTTTCCCTCCCGCTCCTTCACCTGCTGCGACACCGCTTTCATCTCCCCCACCTTTGCCGCGAATTCCGGCGTCCCTTTCGGCAGCGCCGCCATCGCCGTGTTGGCCGCCTTCTGCGTCGCCCGCAACGTTTCCACGTCGCGCAAAAGCGCGCGCCACTCCGCGTCGATGGCCAGCACGTCGTCGACGTTCACATCGAGATGTTTCTTCGCGATTGCAGCGCGCACGAGATCCGGACTCTCACGGAGTAGTTTGGCGTCCAACATGGAGCGCACAGGTATGGCGCGCGCGGTTTTCAGAACAAACAAAATCCCGCCCACCACGCCGCGCCCGCCTTGCACATTTCCCATCGACTCCGCGTCCCGCACCCGAAAAATCCCGCCCGCAACCACCCACCCCCATTAGCCACGAATCTCCACCGTCGGGCGGCACCTTGTTCCAGTTCAGCCGGCGAGCGCTGTATTTTTTCGGTGCGCTCCTGCTGCTCCCATGGTTCGTGCTCGCGGCCATTCTGCTCTACCCGCGATTCGCTTCCACCGACCCCGCCGCGACGCCCGCCCCCTCCACCCCCGACGACTACGTCCACCAATGCCGGCCGGGCCCATGGGGCCAGCTGCAATACTCCCGTCTTGTCATCGAGCCGCCCGACGAATTCACGCCCGACGACTACATCCATCCGCGCCCCATCGTCTGGACGTTTCCAGGTTTCACCCGCGACTCGCTCGCCGCGCTCTGGCTCGAAGCCCGTCTTTCGGAACGCGAAATCGCCGCACTCGACGCCGTCACCTCGCCGGCCGGCGACGCCCTCGTCCTTCATCCCCCGGCCGAGCTCGTGCTCGGTCTCGCCCCCCACGCCCGCACCACGATCTATTCCACGCTGTCCGCCTTCCCCGAGAACCCCGACCAGCACGAGCCGTTTCGCTTCCGCGCCGACACCGCCGACGAATGGTTCACCGACAGCGGCCTTTCGCCCGAAGTCCTCACCCTCGTCAATCGCCTCCTCTACCGCCGCGGGTCCTCGCTGCTCTTTTCCGATCACCACGCCGCCCTCGCCCTGATCCCGTCGCGCCCGGAACGCCTCCGCCTCATCCGCACGCTGGCCCGAAAATCCACCCTTCTCGTCAAGCTGCGTGTCGGCCCGGCCGACGACATCGAGGAACTCTCCGCCTACTGGGGCCGCGGCCCCCGCCGCAAAGACCTCCGCGCCCTCCTCAAATCCATCTCGAATCGACCCGGCGGCACCACGATCGACATCGCCCACCTCCTGCCCGCCTTCGCGCGCAGCCACCTGTTCACCTACCGCCCGCCTTCCTCCGACCCGAACGAAAACAACCACGACTGCCACTGGACGTCGCTCAACTTCTTCAACAATCCGCCCGACGAACGCTTCAGCGAAATCGACGCCGTTCGCCTCGCGTTCGAAAAAGACTACGTGCCCGTTGCCGGTCGCCCGTCGTTCGGCGACATCCTCACGTTCGCCAAGGCCGACGGCACGATCATCCATTCCTGCGTCTTCGTCGCCGACGACATCGTCTTCACCAAAAACGGCGCCTCCGAAGTGATGCCGTGGATCCTGATGAATCTCCCCGACGTGATCGCGTTCTACCCCGCCGATCCGCCCCTCGTCATCCGCGCTTTTCGCCGCAAGGAAATCTGACCCCCTCTAGCACTCGCGCGCCTTACCGCCCCTTGCTCAGCCGCGCCTCCGCCTTCTGCCACCGCAGATAAACCTCGCGCGCCGTCAGGAGCTTCAAATTCCGCACCGGCGCCTGCACCACCACATTGGTCGGCGCCTCGAAAGGATACGGCCCGCACACGCGCGGATCCGTCGGCCCGAACAACGCCAGCGTCGGCACGCCCAGCGCCGCCGCCAGATGCATCGGCCCGCTGTCGTTCGAAATCACCCAGTGCGCGCGTTTGATCAGCGCCGGCAGCGACACGAGGCTTGTGTTGCCCGTCAGATTCAAAAACTGCGACGGAAGAAAAAGCCCGCGATCCGGCACGAGTTCGTTCCCCGCCCAGATCACCTTGCGCGTCTTGTCCTGCCGCAGGATGAGCGCCGTCAGCTGCTTGAAACCGTTCCACCGCTTGTCCGATCGCCGGCTGTCCGGAAAAATCACCACCGGTTTCGATCCGCCGCGCCCCTCCGCAAACTTCAGATTCAAAGCCTCCGTTGTCTTGAATTTCAACGTGCCGCGCAGTTCCGGCTTCGCGCCCAGGATCGGACAAAACTGCAGCAGAATGTTGATCGCATGGCTTCTCCTTCCCTCCGGCGGCAACGGCACCTTCTCGTCGTAAAATATCCCCGACATCTCCCGCGCGTCGCTCCGCCCAACTTTCCTCTTCGCCTGCACCCGCGAGGTCATCAGCCCCGTCCGCAGCAGTCCTTGGAAATCGAATACGTAGTCGAACTTCGTTTTCCGCACCTCGCGGATCAGCTTCATGAAACCCTTTGCCCCGCCCTTTCGCTGGAAAACGTAAACCGTGTCGATCGCCGCGCACGCCTGGACCAGCGGCGCATAAATGTCCCGCACGATCCACGAGAGCTTCAGCCCCTCGCATTGCGCCTTCATCGACGTCGCCACCTGCAAGCCATGCACGATGTCGGCGAGTGAGGAGGGTTTGATGATCAGGACGTGTGGCATGGCTGCAAAAGAGGGGCGTCCGCGACGCCGCCCCGAAGCTTCAATGCGTTGCGACAAACGCAAACGCGAATAGTGCCCTCATCATGGTTTTGCGCGTTTCTTACCATCAGCGCCCGCGCAATTCCTCCAAGGCCCCCAACACCGCCGCCGGCTCCAACGCCTCCAGCTTTCCGTTCGGCGCCACCACCGCCGCATGCCGCCGCGACTCCAGCGGAAAGGGCCCGAATCGCCGCGGCGACGTTGGCCCGAAAATCGCCAGCACCCGGTTTCCCACCGCAGCCGACAAATGCATCGGCCCGCTGTCGTTGCCCACAAACACCGACCGCTGCCGCACCAGCGCGATCATCTCCGCCAGCGAACATCCCGTCAGATTCAATAAACGCCCCTCCGGCGCCGCCCACGGCGCCTCCACTTTCGTCCCCGCACACCACGCGATCCGACTGCCCGGAATCGTATCCAAAATTCCCTTCATCAACTCCGGATAACGTTTCCACTCTTTGCCCGCACCCCGGCTGTCGGAGAAAATCACGAACGTCGCCCGCGGATCGCCCGCGAAAAACCCCTCCCATCCGAACGCCTCATCCGGCTTCAACTCCAGCCCCTGCTCGCTCCACTCCGTCGCCACGTCGATCGTCTGCAAAAACGGCAGCAACACTTCGATCGCATGATGCGGCCCCTCCCCGCTCGGCTCCGTCACCCGTCGATCGTAAAACCAGCCCGACCCCTCTCGCGCATCCGGCCGCCCCCATTTCACCGGCGCCCGCGCCGCCGCCGTCATCAGCGCCGATCGCAGCAATCCTTGCATGTCCCACACCTGATCCCACTCCCGCGCGCGTAACTGCCGCAGCAGCCGCACAAACGCCGGCCACCCATCCCGTCGCCGAAAAATAATCACCTCGTCCACAAACGGCGCCGCTTGCACCAGCCCCGCGAACCGTTCGCGCACCACCCAGCTCACCTTCAAATCCGGCCGCGCTTTCACCGCCCGTTGCACCACCTGCAGCCCGTGAACGATGTCGCCCAGCGACGACGGTTTGATCACGAGAAGTCGAAGCATGCGCGGAGTGCGCAGGCTTGTGTCCGCCCCGCTTTCGTTCAACTCCATTCCCCTTCACGCATGAGTTTTTCCGCCCCCGACATCGCCGCATTGCAAACCAACCTCACCGCGCGCTGGCATGACGTCGCCCCCGCCGCGTCCGGCGACGGTTTCGCCCAACTCGTGCAGCAAAATCACCTGCGCAATTTCCAGCTCTGGCACGAGGAGGACATCGCCCGCCGCGACGACCTCGGCTTCGAAGCCGTCTACCGCGCCAAGCGCAATATCGACCGCTTCAATCAGGAGCGAAACAACTTCATCGAGGAAATGGACAAGGTCATCGTCGCCGCGCTCAACCCGCCCACCGCCGACTGCCCGCGCAATTCCGAAACGCCGGGCATGATGATCGACCGCCTCTCCATCCTCGCGCTCAAGGAATACCACATGCACGAGGAAACCGTCCGCGCCGACGCCTCGCCGCAACACCGCGAAAAATGCGGCGAGAAACTCGCGCGCATCCGCGTCCAGCGCGCCGACCTCACCGCCTGCCTCGCCGACCTCCTCGCCGACGTCGCCGCGCGCCGCCGCACCTTCTCCGTCTACTTTCAGTTCAAGATGTATAACGACCCCGCGCTGAACCCGCAGCTCTACCGCAACGCCAGCCGGTCCGCCTGACTTCGCGCCCAACCCCTCCGGCCCCTCCCCGAATCCGTGTTCATCCGTGTCCATTCGTGGTTAACCGTTCGGGACGCATGAGCCGCGCCAGCGAAAGCAATCGTCTCTGGCTTCCGCAACACTGGCCGATGTGGATCGGCCTCGCCGTCTTTCGCCTCGCCAACCGCCTGCCCTGGTCCGCCCAGCGCGCGCTCGCCCGCCTTCTCGGCGCGTTTGTCTACCACGTCGTTCCCGTCCGCCGCCACGTCGCGCTCGTCAACCTCCGGCTCTGCTTTCCCGAAAAATCCGCAACCGAAATCCGCGCCCTCGCGCGCGCTCACTACGACTCGCTCGCCCTCGGACTTTTCGAAACCTGCGCCGGCTGGTGGTCCTCCGCCGCCGAACTCCCGCCGCACACCATCGTCGGTCACGAACATCTCGAACGCGCCATCGCCGGCCGCAAGGGCGTCATCCTGCTCACCGCCCATTTCACCACGCTCGAACTTTGCGCCCGCATGATGAACGAGCGCTTCGACCTGAGCGTTCTCTATCGCGATCCCAACAATCCCGTCATCGCCGCCGAAATGCGCGCGCAGCGCGAACGCCACGTCAACATCGCCGTCCACTTCGACGACTTGAAAGGCCTCATCCGGGCCCTCCGCGCCGGCGAGGCCATGTGGTATGCGCCCGATCAGGGCAAGCGCACCAAGCTCACCGAAATCCTCCCTTTCTTCGGCATCCCCGCCATCACCAACACCGCCACCGGCAAACTCGCCGCCATGACCGGCGCACCCGTCGTCCCTTACTTCGCGAAGCGCGAAACCAACGGCTCCTACACGCTCACGATCCTTCCGCCGCTCGAAAACTTCCCCACCGAGGACGCCTCCGCCGACGCCATTCGCGTCAACCGCCTCATCGAAGACCACGTCCGCCTCGCCCCCGAACAATACCTCTGGGTCCACAAACGTTTCAAAGCCCGCGGCCCCGGCTACCCGGAAGTTTACTAGCCCCGCATCGCTCCGGCTTCGGCAAATGTCCTCTCCCTCCGATTGTCATTCTGAGCGCAGCGAAGAATCCACGCTCGCGCCTGCCAGTGGACACCCCCGCATCCTCGTCATCCGCTACCGATTCATCGGCGACACCGTCCTCGCCATCCCTTTTCTCCGCAATCTCCGCCGCGCCTTCCCCGCTTCCATCATCGACGTCCTCGCCGAGCCCATCTCCGGCGACACCCTCGCGCACTGCCCCTACAAAAACGAACTCCTCTACTTCGCTCCCCGCGCGAAAAAAAACTCTCCGCATCCGCGTTCCCTCCTCGCCTGCGCCCGCCTGCTCCGCCGCCGCCGCTACGATCGCGTTTACATTCTCCGCCGCTCCTTCTCCTCCGCCATCCTCCCGCTCCTCGCCGGCATCCCGCATCGCGTCGGCTTCGCCACCGAAGGCCGCCGCTGGCTCCTCCAACGCAGCACGCCGTATCCGGATAACAAACACGAGGTCGAGTGCTTCCTCGACATCCTTCGCGCCGACAGCATTCCAGTCGTCGACACCTACAACGAAAATTGGAGCAACCCCGCCGTCGACGCCCGCGTCGCCGCCGCGCTCCCAAGCTCCCACCGCCGCCGCGTCTTCCTCTGCGCCAAATCCATCGTTTCCACCAAGGACTGGACCACCGACCGCTTCGCGTCCGTCGTCGCCTGGCTCATCGCCGAGCAAAACTGCGAAATCCATTTCTGCGACGCGCCCTCCAACGCCCCGCACTACGCCGAAATCCTCGCGCTTCTCTCTTCCGAGCTCCGCCCTCACTGCCACGACTGGAGCCGCGAACTCCCGCTCCGTGACCTGAACTCCCTTCTCCGCCACCTCCACCTCGCCTTCGGCATCGACACCGGCCTCCTCCACATCGCCGCCTCGTTTCACCTCCCCATCGTCGCCCTCTTCGGCCCACTCGAGCCCTGGCGCTGGCATCCGTGGGATACGCCGCACACAATTCTCCGGCCCGACGATCTCTCCGGCCCGCAACCTCTCGCCCGCGTCACAATTCCCCAAGTCCAATCCGCCCTCGCCCGCCATCTCTCCTCGCTCTCCGGAAAACCGTGAATCGCCGATGCCCGCCTCCCCGCCCACACCGCTTGTGATCCGCTTCGGCGCCTTCGGCGACATGGTCCTCATGATCCCCGTGCTGAAGCTCCTCCACCAACGCTTCGGCGCGCCCTGCGATCTCGTCGGTTCCGGCCCCTGGACCGAGCCGCTCCTTCAACGCGTCCCTTCCGTCGCCCGGCGTTTTTACCTCACCAGCCGTCGCGCTCCGTATTGGTTCAACCGCTCCCAGCAACAACTCGTCCGCTGGATCCGCTCCCGCCCCACCGGGCCCGTTTACGTTTTCGAGCCCGACGAAAAACCGCTCGCTCTCCTTCGCCGCGCTCGTATTCCCGCCGACCGCATCTGCACGCTCCGCGATTTCCCTCGCCAACCCGACGAACACATTCTCGCCCACGCCGTCCGCCTCGCCCGCGCCGCACCTCCGGCCTTCGAATCCTTTTCCTCCACCTCCTCGCTCCCGCTTCCCGATTCGCGCCCCACGCTCACCGACGCCGATCACCGCGATTGCGCCGCCTGGCTCGCACAACACCGCCTCGAAGCCTCGCCCCTCGTTCTCCTCCAGGCCGGCAACAAAAAGACCATGAAAGGCGGCGACCGCCGTCGCGCCTCCAACGTCGACTACTGGCCCGAAGACCGCTGGGCCCGCGTCATCGAAGGCGTTTTCGCCACGCTGCCCAACGCTCGCGTAATCCTCTGCGGCGCCCCCTCCGAACGCTCGCTCGCCGAAGAAGTCGTCGCACAACTCTCCTCCGCTCGCGACCGCGTCCTCATCGCCACCGACGAACTCCCGATCCCGCGCCTCCTCGCACTTCAGTCCCGCGCGCACAGCCTCATCTCCGTCAACACCGGCCCCGCCCACGCCGCCGCCGCGATGGGCTGTCCGCTCGTCGTCCTGTTCACGCGTCACGCCCATCGCGCTGCCGATCTCTACGCGCCCGTCCCCACCACCGCGCCGATCAAAATCGTCCAACCCTCCTCTTCCCAACCCGACCTCACTCTCGCCACCATCACCCCCGACGACGTCCTCACCGCCTGGCGTTCACTCACCCCCTCGACGGCCGCCTCGTAGCTGCGAGCGCCAGCGAACGGTCCGTTCGCAGCACCGCACCAAATGCCACTCCTCACTGTCACCGACCTCCGCACTCACTTCCACACCCGTCAGGGCGTGGTGCGCGCGGTCGACGGCGTCAGCTTCTCCCTCGAGCGCGGCGAAACCCTCGGCATCGTCGGCGAATCCGGCTCCGGCAAATCCGTCACCTGTTACTCCCTCCTCGGACTTCTCCCGCAACCGCCCGCCCGCATCGAAAGCGGCACCGCCCTCTTCGACGGCATCGATCTTCTTCACTGCTCGCCCGCCCAATCGCGCAGCATCCGAGGCAAACGCATCGCGATGATCTTTCAGGATCCGATGACGTCCCTGAATCCCTACCTGCGGATCTCCGACCAACTCATCGAACCGCTCCTCATCCACGAAAAAATCTCCCGCCGCGACGCCCTCGCGCGCGCCACCGCCTTGCTCGAAGCCGTCGGACTCAACGACGCCTCGCGCCGCCTCCACCAATACCCGCACGAATTCTCCGGCGGCATGCGCCAGCGCGTCGTCATCGCGATGGCGCTCATCACCCAACCCGAGCTCCTCATCGCCGACGAACCCACCACCGCACTCGACGTCACCGTCCAGGCCCAAATCCTCGAGCTCATCAAAACCACGCAGCGCGAGCTCGGCATGGCCGTGATTTTCGTCACCCACGACCTCGCCGTCGTCTCCGGGCTCTGCGACCGCGTCCAAGTCATGTATGCCGGCCGCATCGTCGAAACCGCCGACACCCGCACCCTCTTCACGTCTCCTCGCCACCCCTACACGCGCGCCCTCCAGAAATCCATTCCCGCCCTCCAGCCAAAAGGCGCCGCGCTCTACACCATCGCCGGCCTCCCGCCCGATCTTTCGAAACCCGTCCCCGGCTGCCCCTTCGCCCCCCGCTGCGAATTCGCCGCCGAAAAATGTTTCAACACCCCCGTCCAACTCCTCGAAACCGCGCCCGGCCACGCCCACGCCTGCCTTCGCGCCCAATTGGGAGAAATTTGACCATCACCAATGACCAGGATGTGCACCGATTCTATGTTCCGCATCCGTGTCCATCCGTGACTATCCGTGGTAAGTAAATCGTCCTCCTCCTTCGTGTGAATTCGTGTCTCTTCGTGGTTCACTTTTGATGCCCGCGCCGCTCCTCGAACTCTCCGACGTCCACACCCATTTCCCCGTCCGCCACGGCCGCACGGTGAAAGCCGTCGACGGCGTCACCCTCTCCATCGCCCGCGGCGAAATCCTCGGCCTCGTCGGCGAATCCGGCTGCGGCAAATCCACTCTCGCCCGCACCATCCTCCAACTCGTCCCGACCACCGCCGGCACCGTTATTCTCGAAGGCAAAAACCTCACGCACGCCGACGCTCCCACGCTTCACGCCGCGCGCCGCGACGTGCAAATGGTCTTTCAAGACCCCTACGCGTCCCTCAACCCGCGCCTCACCGTCTACGCCACTCTGGCCGAACCGCTCGCCGTCCATCGCCTCTGCGCGCCCGCCGAAATCCCCGCCCGTGTCGCCGCCCTCATGGAACAGGTCGGCCTCGCCCCACGCTACATGCGGAAATATCCGCACGAGTTCTCCGGCGGACAACGCCAGCGGATCGCCATCGCCCGCGCGCTCGCCCTCGAACCGAAACTCGTCATCGCCGACGAGCCTGTTTCCGCCCTCGACGTCTCCATCCAGGCCCAAATTCTCAACCTCCTCGCCGAACTCTGCCGCGCGCGAAATCTCACGCTTCTCTTCATCGCTCACGACCTCTCCGTCGTGAAACACATCTCCGATCGCATCGCCGTGATGTATCTCGGAAAAATCGTCGAACTCGGCCCCGCCACCGACGTCATCGAACACCCCGCGCATCCCTATACGCGCTCCCTCGTCAGCGCGATTCCCGCCCTTCGCACCGAAGCTTCGTCCACCCATTCGCGCATCGTCCTCTCCGGCGATCCGCCTTCGCCCATCGATCCCCCCGCCGGCTGCCGCTTCCATCCGCGCTGCCCTTACGCGATCGACCGCTGCCGCGAAATCGTCCCGCCGCTTCTCCCCGCCGGCGCCGCCCGCGAAGCCGCCTGCATCCGCCTCGCCGAAATCCCACCGCCGTAGCCCGCGAGCTCGCTCGCGCTCCGCGATTCTCGCTCGAGCGTTCGCACGTTTTCTCAGGGTAAACCTGAATCGTTGTCACAAGGGAACTAATCGTTTCCCAAGGTCACAATACGCTCGCAGCCCGGCTCCGTCGGCACGCGTCCAGCGCTTGTTCGCCGTCCGCTACCAGCGGTCTCCCGCGGCTGCTTCCTCCAGCTCCAGCTCAGCCATGTCACTTCCGGATTCGACGATTACTTTGTTGCAGGACGAAGCCTACCTTCATCTCTGCCGCAGGACCGTCGACGACGCCCTCGGCGAGACCGCCGCGCAGCGCAACGAGGTCGAAAGCGCCCGACCTCCGTTCGGCATCCTCGCCACCCGCAGCACCCGCGAAGCCTTCCAGGCTTCGCTGCACACCGTGCTCACGGACGAGGCCGCCCTGCACAATCGCCTCGGAAAAATCGACCTGCTCGAGAACGCCTTGAAGTCTCGTCTCCAGCGCGAGCTTCACGCGTTTCTCGAGCAGGCTTCCGGCGATTACAGCAAAAGTCCCCGCGTGCTCGCCGTCATCGACGCGTGGGAACTGCTCCTTCCCACCTACGGCGAAAAGCTCAAAGCCCTCGCCCGCGAACTCCGCGAAGCCGCCCAAGCCGTCCAGCATCACACCAGCGCTTCGCGCGACGCCTACGAGCGCCGCATCCGCGCTCTTGCCCAACTCCGTTTCGCCGCCGTCAGCGTCGACACCGCCGCCCGCCAGATGCACACGGTCGTCCAGCGCATCGCCCAGACCGGCGGTCCCCTCTTTGCCTGCATCGCCCTCCCCGAGCCGCCGTTCGTCCGCCAAACCGATTGGACCGATCGCACCATCAAGCTGTCCGATCCGGATATGATCGCCGCCCTCGCTCGCGCCGAATCCGACGTCCGCAATTTCCTCGCCGGCGAGCTCGCCCCGCTGCGGACTCACGCCGCCCGCGCCCGCAATCTCGTCGGCGACGTCGCGTATCAGTATCTCGAGCACTACTGGTCGCAGCTCCGCGCCCACGCGCAGGCACATTACGTTTCCGAGAGCGACGTCGACGAAGTCCTCGCCCGTCTCGAGGAACGCTACATCGCCGCCGACATCCAGCGCCGCATGCACGCCCTCGCCGAAGCCGCCGACCCCTACGGCTTCGCCCGCTAGCGTCGACCGAACTTCGCTTGTTGTCGGCGCTCGGCGTGAGTCTCGATGCGCCGCCGGACAAGTTGCGGCGGGCGCTCGATGAGCACAACGTGCTAGGGCGAGGCGTCCTGCTCCGTTTTGTGGGGGTCCCCGCGGCGCCGGGGAATCCCAGCGTTCGATCCTTCCCCCGGACGCTCAGTCATCTGTTCCGGACTCCCGGGCATCTCCCCGCCCCTCCCCGCACGCGTTCCCGGACGTCCGGTCATAGCGCGCCCGCTCGGTCTCCGCTAGGATCGTTGCGGCAATCACACATCCCGCTGCAGCACGTCGCCTCGGCGCGAGAAACAACGCCATCTCGCCTCCAGCACGCCGGCCGCCGCCGCTGCGCACACCCACCATCATGTCCCGATCCTCTAGATTATTCCGGCTCGTCGCGTGCGCCTCGGCCCTTCTCGCCGCCGTCACGACCCGCGCCGCCACCAACGAAGTCTCGCACTGGAATCGCATCGCGGTCGACGCCACCACCCGCGCCATGCCGCTCGATCCCAACACCGAATCGCGCATTCTTTCCATCGTTCACGTCGCGATGCACGACGCCGTCAACGCCATCCAGCCGCGTTTCCGCACGTTCGCGTCGCGCCCCGAAAACGCCGCCGGCGCCTCCCTCGAAGCCGCCGTCGCTTCCGCCGCCTGCACCGCCCTCGGCGCGCTCCTCCCGAACGAACGCGCCGCATTCGAAACCGAATGCAACGCCCGCCTCCTTGCCATCGCCGACTCCGATTCCCGCACCCGCGGTCTTGCCATCGGCAAGGCCGCCGCCCAGGCCATGCTCGCTCTCCGCCAGAATGACGGCTCCACCAACGCCGCCGCCTGGCCTGCCGGCAAACAACCCGGGGAATACCGCCCGACTCCACCCGATTTCACACCCGCGCTCGGCAGCCTGTGGGGCAACGTCCGTCCGTTCGTGTTGAAAACGTCCGACCAATTCCGCCCCGCGCCGCCCCCCGCTGCCGGTAGCGAACGCGCCCGCGCCGATCTCGAGGAAGTCCGGCGCCTGGGCGGCCTCCACAGCACCGAGCGCACGCACGAACAAAGCGAAATCGCCTGCTTCTGGTATGAGATGTCCACCCGCGGCTGGAATCGTATCGCCCGCGAAGTCGCGTCCATCCGCCGCCTCGACACCTGGGAACAGGCCCGCCTTTTCGCCCTCGTGAACATGGCGATGGCCGACGGCTACATCGCCGGCTTCGAGGCGAAATATCACTACAACTACTGGCGCCCCGCCACGCTCGTCCGCGAAAGCGGCGAACCCGAGTGGCTCGCCTATCTCCGCAATCCGCCCGTCCCCGACTACCCGTCCACGCACACCGTCCTCGGCGCCGCCGCCGCCGTGGTGATCGCCCGCTCTGTCGGCACCGACCTCGTCTGCTTCTCGCTCACCAGCGGAGATCCTTATCCCAACATCACCCGCCGGTTCTGGTCGCTCTCGCAGGCCGCGCGTGAAAACGGCGCGTCACGCGTCCTCTGCGGCGTCCACTTCTCCAGCGCCGTCGAAGCCGGTTACGCGCAAGGCGAGGCGATCGGCACGTGGGCCTACGAAAACGCCCTCACGCCCGTTTCGTCCGAATCGATCGCGATCGCCTCTCTTCAGTAGCGCCAGGTCATGGAAGGCCGGTGCCCCACCGGCCTTCCCTACACCGCCGCGGCCAGCCGATCCGCTCGCACCGCCACCGCTCTTTCGCCGCGCGTCCGCCACGCGCCCGGCGACACCCCCGTAAGCTTCTTGAACGCCCGGCTGAAAGCCGCCTCGGACTCGTAGCCCACCTCGAACGCCACCGACGAAACCTTCCCGCCGTTCGCCAGCAGGCCCGCCGCCAGCTGCATTCTCCATTGCGCGAGATATTGCATCGGCGGCTGCCCCACCAACGCCACAAATCGCTCCGCCAACGCCGAGCGCGATAGCCCCGCTTCCTTCGCCAACTGCTCGAGCGTCCACCCGAGCGCCGGGTGACGATGCAGCGCCGCCATCGCGCGCCCCACCGATTCGTCGCGCAATCCCGCCAGCCAACCCGCTTCCGTCTGCGGCAGGGTTTCGAGATGCCGCCGGATCGCTTCCACGAACATCAGTTCGCTCATCCGCGACAACACCGCGTCGCCACCCGGCCTCCGCTCCCGCGACTCCGCCGCCGCCACATGCGCGAACTGGTTCAACCACCCGCGCGTCGCTCCCGCCCGATCGCGAATGTGCAACACCCGCGGCAACGTTGCGATCAACGGATTGAACGGCCGCACGTCGCACCCGAGAAAACCGCACACCACGTGCGCCGTTTCGTTTCGGCTGCCCCCGATCCGCGCCGTGAACGGCAAGACCCCCTGCCGCACGCGCTCGTAAAGCGCCAGATTCGGCTGCGCCGTCAACTCGGGCGCGCTCGACAGCACATGCGGATCGCATTGCGGAAACACAATCACGTCGCCCGCGCTCAACTCCCATCGCTGCCGCCCCTCCATGCCGATCCAGCAGCGGCCTTCGATAACCACGTGATATGAAATCAGGTGCTCCGCCCCCGGCAAAAGCCTCGGCGCCACCTCCACTCCCGCCGCCGCCGCCGTCACCCAGGGCGAACATGCGTGCAAATCGAAAAACACCGCGCCCGTCAGTCGCACACCTTGCAGCAAATGAGATAACGTATCGGCACTCACGGTCGTCTACGGGCGGGGGAAAGGGAAAATGCGATGCTAGGAAACCCCCGCGCAGAATCCAGCCCGCCTTTTCCCGGATTCCGGATCGGCGAATTCCGCAACGGCTCTCCGCTATATTGATCGACTGAACCCAAGATCGCCGCTCGTTCCGCGTCATCGCGATCCTCGCCCAACCCCATGTTTCCCCACCACGCCCAAACTCTCGATCGTCTCGTCGCCGCGTTTCAATCCGACCCGGACGTCCTCGCCTTGATCCTCGGAGGCTCGATCGCCCACGGCTTCGCCAAACCCGATTCCGATGTCGACATCGCCCTCGTCGTCTCCCCCGCCGACTACCAGCGCCGCCAGCGCGAGGGCCGACTCCACTACAACAATCGGGAGCTCTGCACCTACGACGGCTATATCGACGGCAAATACGTCGACCTCGACTTCCTGAAACTCGTCGCCGCGCGCGGCAGCGATCCGATTCGCTACGCCTACGAGGGCAACCGCATCCTCTTCTCGCGCCTCGACGGACTCGACTCGCTCCTCGCCGCCATCGTCCGCTTTCCCGTCGAGGAGAAAGCCGAGCGCCTCCAGCGCTTCGCCGCCCAGCTCCTCGCGTGGCGCTGGTATTACAGCGAATCGCTCCGCCAGCAAAACCGCTACCTTTCCTTTCTCGCCCTCCAGAAACTCGTCCTCTTCAGCGCGCGCCTCATCCTCACCGAAAACGAGCTCCTCTTTCCTTATCACAAGTGGATGCTCCGCGTCCTGGCGTCCGCCCCGCGCAAACCCGACGGCTTCCTGCAGGACCTCGACAGGCTGCTCACGTTTCCGCCGTGGGAAACCGTCGACCGCCACGTCCGCAACTTGCTCGCCTTTCTCCAAATCGATTTCGCCACCGCCGACGCCGCCTGGCCCACGCGTTTCATGAAAGACACCGAGCTTCGCTGGGTCACCCAGGAAACCTGCATCGACGACATTTAGCTCCGCGCGGCCGGCGGCTTTTCTTAATTATTCGACGTCCGCTCTCAATTCCGCCCGCCTCGCGCCGCGCTTCCTTTTGTCCCCACGCGCGTCACCCCGCACATCCACCCCACAATGATGATCCCCCGCTCCCCTCGCCTCGCATCCTTCCTTCTACTCGCTTCGCTCGCCGCATCGATCTTTGCCGCCGATTCCTCCCTGCCGCCGCTCCCCGCTCCTCTCGGCGTGCCCGCGCCCGGCCCCAAGACCGACGCCCCCTACGCTCCGCAACCGATCGTGCCCGGCGGCGTGATCGTCCCGCTCTACCCGCCCGACTCGCCGCTTCTCAACCAGGAGAAAATCCGCGAGCCGGAAGTCTACCAGTTCTGGGGCCCCGTCACGCTCGGCGCCATCGTCAGCATCCACAATCCGTCCATCGAATTTCACCCCGGCCACGGCCAGCTCAACACCGGCGCTTGCGTCATCCTCGCCGCCGGCGGCGGTCACAATTCCCTCAACGTCGGCTCCGAAGCCGCCCCGTTCATCGCCTTCTTCCACAACCACGGCGTCAACACCGTCATCCTCCGCAACCGCCTCCGCAGCGACGGCTACGATCCGCGCGTCGACGGCGTCAACGACGCCCTCCAAGCCGTCAAACTCGTCCGCGCCTACGCCAAAGACTGGAACATCGATCCCAACAAAATCGGCATCGTCGGCTTCTCCGCCGGCGCCGAACTCGCCGCCTACGCCTCCATCAAATTCGAGGAGTTCGATCGCACGCACGACACACCGGGCAACCCGCTCGCAAAAATCTCCTCGCGCCCCGATTTCGCCGGCCTGATCTACCCCGGCCCCACGCCCTTCGCGCGCGGTGAAAAACCCGCCATCCCCCGCGCCACACCGCCCGCCTTCATCGCCACGCCCGGCTGGCGCGACTGGATTCACGCACTGTGGGCCAACGAATACTTCACCGCCCTCCATCTCGACGGCGTGCCCAATGTCGAACTTCACGTCTACGCCCGCGGCCGCCACCCCGGCGACAAACCCGGCCCCGACGAGCCGCCCGCCACCGGCGGCCTCGCCAACATGGGCGGCATCGCGTTCGGCACCTGGTCCGCCCGCTTTCTCGACTGGTTCCGCGACTTGGGCTTTCTCCAAAAACCCGGCATCGAAACCCTCGCCGCCCGCGACGTCGCCGCCAACCTCGACCGCCAGCCCCGCCGCCTCGGCCCGCCGCCGCCCACGGCGACTCCCCCCGGTCCCGGCGACCGAAAATAGTCGCCGGTGCGCAGGCGACTCACGTCGCCTGTCCTTTGGTTCACAAGATCCGCCCGACCACGCCGCGCCGCGTCACGATTTCCGCGAGCGGCTCCGGCCGGATCGTTCCGGTCACCACGACCAGCTTGTCGCCGTCCCGCACCGCCACGCAGACCTTCTGCGCACTCGTCCAACCGCTGCGGCTCGGCGCAAACACCATCACCTGCGTGTCGCCGTCGTTCACCGCGACCACGCGCTCCCACCCGCGTCGCGCCATCGCAGCCTGCGTCGATGCAAACATCGCGTGCGCGCGCTCGCCCCGCTCGTCCGCATCGACCGTGTAAACACCCACGCTCGCTTTCCGCACCGCTCGCAGCGCCATTCGCGCTTCGTCCGGCACGTCTTTCACGAAACCGATTCCGCCGCGCACCAACCCGAGCAGCACCGGCCCCGCCGACACCTGCACGTTCGTCTTCGATTTCGTCTCGAGCGCCGCCACGATCTCGTCCCGCAACACCGCTGCGTCGCGCGTCAGCGTCACGACGTTTGCCACCGCGATCGCAAGCAGCACCACGCACGCCGCCCCCGTCACCGCCATCCATAACAGCCACCGGAACCGCTTGCGCGGAGCCGGTGCCGAGATCGTTGCAGAGTTCATTGGAAACCTTTCTCGGTGCGCACCACGCGTTCGCTCAGGCCGACGGCTTCTTGCCCTTCAAGTGGAGCTTCGCCAGCGGCTCGATGTTCAAACCTTCGCCGAGCGCGGAAATCTGCTCGGGCGTGATATTGCCAACCACGTTCACGAACACCGCCTTGTCCTCCGAACGGTCGATCACCGTGACCACGATCCCGTCGATGCTCTCATCCTCGCGCATTTTCACATACACACCGACATCCTCCGCGTTCTCCGCCTCTTTCACCGTGACCAGTTTCACCCAGCCCTGCGATTCGAGCTCCGCGCGGATGGCTTCCACCCGATCGGTCGTTTCCGCTTTGTTTCCCTCGTCGAGACCGACGACGTTCACGCGCACGTGCTTCAAGCTGCGCAACAGCTCCGCGACTTCGGGCTCCTCCTTGTCGACGAAGCGCGCCGCGATCTTGATCAGCGGAGCGTGAAGATTCACCTCGACGAACTCACAGCCCTTCGCAGGCGTGAACTTGCCGAAGTCGACATAACCGGGTTCGACGGCGCTGACACTCGTCGCGGCCAGCGCGACAGCGGAAAAAATCGAAAGAAGACGAAGGCGATTCATGGGAATGTTGGACTAGTGGTTTGAGGAATGCAGCGCGTGAGGCGTTGCGGATGTCTCCATCACACCGCTCGCCGTCGAAAAGTTGCAGCGCCGTCGAATTTCTCCGTCCGGCCCCGCCAGCCGCCTTCGCGATTGCGCCCCGCCCGCGCACTCTCCACCGTCCCCCGCTCTATGGGACGCCAATGGCTTCACGCGAAACGCGCCATCGTTAACCTCAAAAAAGGCCAGCTCGTCGGCAAACTCGTCAAGGAGATGACCGTCGCCGCCAAGCTCGGCGGCGCCGACATCGCCGCAAATCCCCGCCTTTTCGCCGCCGTCGAAAAAGCGAAAAAAGCCAGCGTCACCCGCGACGTCATCGAGCGCGCCATCGCCAAAGGCGCCGGCACCGGCGGCGACAAAAGCTCCATGGAGCACGTCGTCTTCGAAGGCTACGCGCCGCACAAGGTCCCCGTCATCGTCGAGGTCTACACCGACAACCATCAACGCACCGCCCCCGAGATCCGCGTGCTCTTCAAAAAGGGCGTCCTCGGCGCCGCCGGCAGCAACAAGTTCCTCTTCGAACACGTCGGCCTCGTCGAAGCGCATCACGCTGACCCCAACATCGACCGCGAAGCCGCCGCCATCGAAGCCGGCGCCAACGACTTCGAGCCACTCTCGCACGATCAAAACGACGACATCCCCTTGGACCGCACTGGCGCGCGATTCATCACCGAACGCACCGCCGTCCACGCCGTCTCCACCTGGCTCGCCCAAAACGGCTGGACCGTTGTCACGAGCGAAATCGGCTATCTCGCGAAGAACTTCCCCGAACTCGACGAGACCGCCCGCGCCGAAGTCGGCGAATTCCTCCAAGCCCTCGAAGACCACGACGACGTCCAACGCGTCTGGGCCGCCGTCAAATAGCCAGCGCATCGTAGCGGCGACCGCCAGCGAGCCGACAACTGTAGCTACATCGTAGCGGCGAGCGCCAGCGAGCCCACAACTGTAGCTACGAGTGTGACCGAGTAGCTCCTTCCCACCCTCCTCCTTTCACCCCTCACCCCCGTGGGGCCGCCCCCTGGGAACCGTCGCTTCGCACGCCGGAACTATGGCCCTGCCATGAAATTGTTAACCCAAGGACAGCAAGCTTGCGTGCTGGCGCTTCTCGTCGGCTCGCTCACCGCAGGTTGTTCCAGCACCTCTTCGAATACCTCCCGCGGCGCCGCCGGTGGCGCCGCACTCGGCGCACTCGCCGGCGCCGTCATCGGCAATAATCGCGGCAGCGGCAACGCCGCGAGCGGCGCCGCCATCGGTGCCGCCGCCGGTGCGATCGCCGGCGGCGCACTCGGCAATCGCAAGGACCGCCAGGAAGCCGCCTCAAACTCGGGCTATACCTCGAGCGACCCCGCCGCGACCGACATCTATGTTCAAGGTTCGCCGCCGCCTCCACCCGCCGCACAACCCGAGGCCGTCACGCCGCAACCCACGTCCAACGCCGTGTGGATCCCCGGCTACTGGTCTTACGACAGCGGCCGCAACTACACATGGGTCGCCGGGCATTGGGAAATCCCGCCCGCCGGCTCCAACGCCTTCCAACCGCCGCAATGGCGTCGTCAGGGCAACGGCTACGTTTACGTTCGCGGCCACTGGCGTTAATGCCCCCGCTCCGCCCTTCCTGAAAAAATCAAGCCCGCGGCTCGCCGCGGGCTTTTGTTTTTCTGAACTCTTTCGCGCCTTCAACGCTCGGTCTGTCCTCGCCCGCCACCGCGGTGCCCACCGCCGCCTCGCGGATTTCCGCCGCCATTCCGTTCGACCGGACTTGGCGCCGCCACCCTCGGCGCCGAACGGACGCCCGAATCGCTGCCCACCGACGCGCGCTGCGGAGCCCGCTCCGCCATGCGAGGCGCGGTAACGCGCGGACTCGGCTGCGCCACCTGCCGCGGTGCCTGCATTCTCGGCGCCTGCGGTTGCGCGTGTTGACGCGGCTGCATGTGTTGCCGCGGCTGCATATGTTGGCGCGGCTGCCCCTGCTGCCGGTGCTGCACGTGCGGTCTCGGCTGTTGGCCCGTTGACCGTTCCCGAAAATGCTCCGGCCGCCGCATCGTTCCGGCGGGCGGCGTTGCGACCACTTGAGGCACGTGCGGCGTCAACTCCCGACGCCGCTCCCGCCCACGATCGCCGTCGCGGTCGCGTCGCCCCTCACGCCGATTTTCCACGTGGCGCTGCCGAATCTGCGGAGTCGTCGGCGGCGGCTGCTGAATCGCCTGCCCGCGCGGCCCTGCACGCCAGGTCGATACCGCCGGCGGTCGGCCCGCTTCCCGTCGCGTCCCGTCATTGCGCCCAAAATGTTCGCGGCGACCGTCGCGTTGCCCGGGATGACGATCGCGATGTTCCCAGCGGCGATTGTGCCTATCGTAGCGCGGCGCACCGTAATGCGGCGAGGGGCGCGCGATCTCCCGACCGGGCCGGTTGTAGTGGTTGTAATGATTCCGGTGCGGATGCCGTTGGCGGTGCGACGGCGCCCACCGTTTCCAGTCCTGATGGAAGCGATGACCGTGCGTGAAGCGATGATGCCGCCAGTCGTGATGGTGCCGCCAGTGACTGCGATAATGCGGATTCACGACGACCACCCGCCGCCCCCAGTCGCAGTCGTATCCCAGCCACCAGCCCACGCCAAAACCCACGCCAAACGTGATCCACGGGTCGGTCCGATAAACCACCGGCCGCTCCACGAAAATCACCTCCGGATCGTAACGCGGCACATACACCACGTTCGGCTGCGCTGGCACGATGCGGATGTATTGCCCTTCCACGACGACCTGCTGCTCCGCCGTGTCCACAAGCAACCCTTGCGCCTTCGCCCGCGCCCGCACCCGCTGAATCGCCGCCATCACTTCCTCGGGTTTGTCGAGATACGCGTCCCCGAGCTGCCGCGTCCAGGAAAGGTTTTCATCCATCCATTTCACCACGTCCGGATAACGCGCCAGCCCCTTCACACTTTCCTCCCACGGCTGCGCGTCGATCTGCGCCTCGCCTCCCCCCCGCTCCAAAAACCTCGCCGCCAGCACCACATCCGCACTCTCGATCGACCCCGGCAGGATCAAGGCCACCAGCATATCCGGATACAACGCAATCGGCGCCACCAACTGCTCCATCTCATCCGTGGTCGCCACAGCATTGGCCACACTCGGGGCAGAGGTTTGTGAAAAAGCGGATGCAGCTCCTGCGAACGAAACGCAGAGGGCGAAAAAAAGACTGAGTGTGGTTTTCATGACTCGAGGGGGGTAACCCGCTTAGAGACGCCGCCGTTTCAGAGTGGTGACATCTATGCGCGGCCAACGTGCCACCGTTGCATCCCGCTCGCAAACCGCTGCCGCAATCGTTTCCCCCGCCGGCTCTTTTGGAAGCCGTCGCATCGCTCTCCAGCGCCGCCTGAGCCTCACTCTTCGTGATGCGTCAACCAAAGCGCCGTCACGAGCACCGCAAACCCGAGCGTTGGCCCAACCACCCACCAGGGATTCAGCGCCACGTGCCAGTGATCGATCGCCCACCAGACGAGCAGGCACTTGACCACGATCACCGCCCATGCCGCTGCCATGAACCAACGCGCGCGCCGCGGATGCTGCGCGATATCGAAGTGAACCGAGAGGTTCATGCGCGGACCCTACTCCGCTCGCGCCACCGGCGCTTCGCATCCGTTGCCAATCTTCCCGCGGCGGTTGCTCTCCGATCCACGTCCAGACCGGAACCGCCCACCGGACCACCTTACTATGGCCCACCACTTGGCCCCTCGAAGTGGTTTGCGCATGCCCGTCCGTCGCCGCTCGACGCTTTCCCCTTTCCAGCTGCGACTCCTCGCTGTCGTTGCCATCGTCGTGCTCGCGGGCGCCGTGCTCGCCGCCGCTCCAGCCGTTCTCGTCGCGTTCATGGGCGTCATGCTCGGCGTGTTTTTTTCCGCGCTGGCCAGCGGCGTGCAGAAAGTCACGTCGCTCAGCTATCGCTGGTCGGTCGCCATCACCATGGTCCTGCTTCTCCTGCTGCTCGCCTTGCTGACGGTCTTCGTCGTCCCCCAAGCCTCCGAGCAGGCGCGCAAACTTCGCGAGGACATCCCCGCCGCCTGGGACAAGGCTCAGCAACGCATCGCCGCTACCCCGTGGGGCCAGGCCCTTCTCGACACAGTCGGCGATGAGTCCGAGTGGCTCCCCGAAACGAAAACGATCACCACCCGCGCCGCCGGCGTTTTCACCACCGCGGTCGGCGCGATCGGCGGCGCACTCGCCGCGATCTTTCTCGGTCTTTTTCTCGCGATCGAACCCGGCACTTACGTGCGCGGCACCATCAGCCTCTTCCCCCGCCACCATCGCAAACACGCGGAGGAAATCCTCACGAAAATGGGCCGCGTGCTTCGCCGCTGGCCGGTCGCGAAATTCATCTCCATGGGCATCGTCGGCGTGCTCACCGGCACCGGCCTGTGGCTGCTCGACATTCCTCTCGCGCTCAGCCTCGCCATTTTCGCCAGCCTCCTGACGTTCATTCCCAACCTCGGCCCCGTCATCGCCGCCCTGCCCGCCCTCCTGCTGGGATTCGTCGAAAGCCCCTCCACCGCTCTCTACGTCGCGCTGCTCTACATCGGCGTCCAAGCCGTCGAAAGCTACGGCATCACACCGTTTATCGAACGCGAGACCGTGCTCCTTCCTCCCGCGGTGACGCTCACCGCCCAGCTCACCCTCGGCCTCCTCGCCGGGTTCATCGGCGTTATCGTAGCCACCGCACTCGTCGCGCTCGCCATCGTGCTCGTCCAAACCCTCTACATCCAGGACGTCCTCGGCGACGGCTCCCAATCCTCCATCGGCGACGAAAAGTAGCTGCGCACCTATCGCACTCCGTCACGCCACATTCGCCGTCGCCGACGCCGCCCGCCACCGTCGCAACGCCGCCCCCGTCAACGACCGCTCGCTCGTCTCGACTTCGCTCCGCGCCCCCGCAAACACCACCTCGCCCCCCTCGCGCCCGCCGCCGGGCCCAAGGTCGATGATCCAGTCCGCCAGATTGATCACGTCGAGATTGTGCTCGATCACAATCACCGTGTTGCCCGCGTCGCGCAGTTTGAACAACAGGTCCATCAACTTCTGGATGTCGACCCAGTGCAGCCCAGTCGTCGGCTCATCCAGGACATACAGCGTCGACCCCTGCTGCCGCTTGCTCAGTTCCAGCGACAACTTCAACCGCTGCGCCTCGCCGCCCGACAACGTCGTCGCCGATTGCCCCAGCGTCAGATAGCCGAGCCCCACCGCCTCCAGCGTCGCGAGCTTGTCGATCACGCGCGGGATATTCCGAAACAGCGTGATCGCCTCGCGCACCGTCATATCGAGCACGTCCGCGATCGACTTCCCGTGAAACAAAATTTCCAGCGTCTCGCGATTGAACCTCCGCCCGCCGCAGCTCGGACACGGCGCATACGCGTCCGCCATGAATTGCATGTCGAGTTTGATTACGCCGTCGCCCTGACACCGCTCGCAACGCCCGCCCCTCACGTTGAACGAAAACCGGCTCGCCTTGTAGCCGCGCACTTTCGCCAGCGGCACTTGCGCGAACAGATCCCGCAACAAGCTCAACAAATCCACATACGTCGCCGGATTCGACCGCGGACTCCGCCCGATCGGCTCCTGGTCCACCTGCACGAGCTTCTCAAAGAAATCCAGATTCTCGATATGCCGGTGCTTCCCCGGAATCGTCTTCGCCCCGTTCAACTTCCGCGCCGCCGCCGCCGCGAGCACGTCGTTCACCAGCGTGCTCTTCCCCGATCCGCTCACGCCCGTCACACACGTCAATAGCCCCACCGGAAACCGCGCATCGATCCCGCGCAGATTATTCGCCCGCGCCTCCCGCACCGTCAGCCACGCGCCATCCGGCTCCTTCGTCTTCGCATCCTTCAACACGCCCAGCTTCCGCGCGAGATACGGCCCCGTCCGCGACTGCTTTGCCGACAACCCCATGCACTCCGCCGGCGTGCCTTGAAACAACAACCGCCCGCCCTCCACGCCCGCCTCCGGCCCGAGTTCGATCACCTGATCCGCCAGCCGCATCGTGTCCTCGTCATGCTCGACCACGAGCACCGTGTTCCCGCGATCGCGCAGCGCCACAAGCGTATCCAAAAGCTTCTCATTGTCGTGCGGATGCAGCCCGATGCTCGGCTCGTCCAACACATAGATCACGCCGATCAACCCCATCCCGAGTTGCGTCGCCAACCGCACCCGCTGCGCCTCGCCACCCGACAACGTCGAATAGTCCCGCTCCAGCGTCAGATACCCGAGCCCCGTCTCTTCCAAAAACTCCAACCGCTGCTCGATCCCCGTCACCACTTCCTTCACCGCCTCGTTCGTCCCATGCTCCGCCACCGCCGCCCGCGCGACGTCATGCGCCCCTTCCACATCCAGCCCCAAAAATTCCGGAAACGTCACCTCTTCCTTGAAGTTTGAATCTTGGTCCTTCCCTGGAGCTTGGAGCTTGGATCTTGGAGCTTTCACCCTCACCGCTCCGCTCCGCGCATTCAACCGCGTCCCGTGACACTCCGGACACTCGCCCGCGATCATGAACGTCGTCAGCCGCGCGCGAAATCCCTCGCTGTCCGTATGCCGCCAGCTCTCCTCCAAATCGGCGATCACGCCGGGAAACGCCATCGTCTTCGCCTCCCGCATCCGCCGCAGCTTGAACGCAAACTGCCGCTCGCCCGCCCCAAACAAAATCGCGTTCCGCGTCTCCTCCGGCAGCTTCCGCCATGACACATCCGGATCGAACGGCAGCTGCTCCGCCAATTGTTTCAGCAGCGCATTGTGTTTGATGATGAGGTTCTTCCCGCCAATCCGCCACGGCTTGATCGCCCCTTCCCGCACGCTCTTCTCCGGATCCGCCACGATCAATTCCGGCACGAACTTCATCTTCCGCCCCAACCCGCCGCACGTCGGACACGCCCCTTCCTTGTGGTTGAATGAAAAATGCCGCGGCGTCAGCCGCTCGAACACATCCCCGCAAATCTCGCACGCCAGCGACTGGCTCAACGCGATCTCCCGCCACGGCGCCTCCGCCGTCTTCTGCGCCAGCACGATCACCCGGTCCTTCCCTTCGCGAAACGCCAGCTCCAGCGAATCCGCCAGCCGGCTCCGCTGATCCGCATTCGCCACCAACCGGTCGATCACCAGATCCACCGCAATCTCCTTCGTCCCCGTGGGGATCAACTTCGGCTCGTCCAGATTCTTGATCTCCCCATCCAGCCGCACACGCTGAAACCCCCGCTGCCGCAGCCGCGGTAGTTCATCTCTCAATACGCTCGGCTTCGCCCGCATCGACGGCGCCAGCAAAATCACCCGCTCGCCCGCACACTCCGTCAGCACCCGCTGCACGTTGTCGTCCAGCGATCGTTGCACCACCCGGCCGCCGTCTTTCGGACACCTCTGCTCGCCCACGAGCGCCCACAGGAGTTGCGCATAATCCGCGATTTCCGTTGCCGTCGCGATCGTGCTTCGCGGCCCGCCTGCTCCCGTCCGCTGCTCGATCGCCAGCACCGGCGAAAGCCCGTGAATGAAATCCACATCCGGCCGCTTCAGCTGCTCCAACACCTGCCGCGCCTGCGTCGACAGGCTCTCCATGTATTTCCGATACCCTTCCGCGTAAATCGTATCGAACGCCAGCGACGACTTCCCGGATCCGCTCGGCCCCGTGATCACGACGAGTTTCCCGCGCGGAATCCGCAGCTCGAGATTCTTGAGATTATGCTCCCTCGCTCCCTTAACGTGAATGTGCGTCGCAGCCTGCATTTGAAGAACGCGCACCTTAACCGAAACCCCTGAGCGGCAAAGCAGAAGTGCAAGATTTCACCAGCGCCCGCCAAAATCCGCACCGTCTTGGAATTTGAACCGCGCCCGAACGCCCGCTTCGCTCTGGTGTCATAAACCCCTCCCAGCAGGCGTTTCGCTCCGCAGCCGTTTACCCCGGATCGCCCGATACCCGGTCGGCTCCGCCCCCTTTATCCTCCCGCCCTATGAACGCTCGCCGACCCCATCGCGTCCGTCCTGTCTTCGCGTCCGCGGCTCTCTTCGCCGCCCTGCTCGCTCCCGCCCCGCTCTCCGCCTTTCCGTTCACGAAAGGCGACCTCAGCGGCAGCTTCGACACCACGCTCTCCGTCGGCACGCTCTACCGCCTCGGCGACCCCGACCCGCTCTACTACGGCACCTCCAATTCCTTCGAGGGCGTTCCCGGCCGGCAAAACTCCGTCAACACCGATGACGGCAACCTCAACTACGACTCCGGTTTCGCCTCCGTTCTTTTCAAGGCCTCCCACGACCTCGAGCTCCGGTATCGCAACTTCGGCGCCTTCGTCCGCGGTTACTACTTCGTCGACAGCATCGCCGACGAAACCCGCCGCACCGAACTCTCCGCCGAAGCCAAGGACCGCGTCGTTCGCGGCGCCGAACTCCTCGACGCCTACATCCTCGGTCGTTTCACCCTCGGCACCGACACCCCGCTCGACCTCCGCCTCGGCCGCCAGGTCCTCAGCCTCGGCGAAAGCACGTTCATTCCGAACGGCATCAACGTCGTCAACCCCGTCGACCTCTCGAAACTCCGCGCCGCCGGTTCCGAACTCAAGGAAGCCCTCCTCCCGGTTAACATGCTGAAGGCCTCCATCGGCCTCACGCCCAACGTGACCATCGAACCGTTCTGGCTCCTCGAATTCCGCCGCAACGAGATCGAGCCCGCCGGCACGTTTTTTTCCACCAACGACTTCGCCGGCCGCGGTGGTCGCAATGTCTTTCTCGGCTTCGGCACCCTCCCCGATACCGGCGTCCTCGGCGCCATCACGCGCGCGGATGATCGCCGCCCCGACGACATCGATCAATACGGCGTCGCACTCCGCGTCCTCGCGCCGAAACTCAACGACACCGAATTCGGCTTCTACTACGCCAGCTATCGCAGCCGCTCGCCCGTCCTCAGCGCCCGCACGCCCACCCGCGGCATCAGCCCCGCCTTCGTCCAATCGACCGCCGGCGCACTCGCCCAACAACAACTCGCGCCCGCCATGATCGCCAACGGCTACCCCGCCGCCGGCGTTCCCGCCGCGCTCCAAACTCTCCTCGGCGCCGCCCTCACCGGCGTCCCCGCCGCCGCGCTCCCCGCCACGCTGCGCCCCTTCTATCCCGCCGCGCAAGCGATCGCCTCCGGCGCCGGCCGCCTCGGCCTCCTCGACGCCGCCGCCACCGGCCGCTACTTCGTCGATTACCCCGACGACATCATGATGCTCGGCACCAGCTTCAACACGTCCGTCGGCACCACCGGCATCTCCTGGCAGGGCGAAGTCTCCTACAAACAGGACGTCCCTCTCCAGGTCGACGACGTCGAACTCCTCTTCGCCGCCCTCTCCTCGCTCAACCCCGCCTTCGGCGCCAACAACCAGCTCGGCAACTTCCTCGGCCTCTACAACCGCGAGGTCACTGGCTACCGCCGCCACGACGTCTGGACCGCCCAATCCACGATCACGAAGGTCTTCGGCCCGATGCTCGGCGCGCAACAATTCAACCTCGTCGCCGAAGTCGGCGGCGTCCACGCCGACCTCCCTTCGCAGGACGTCCTCCGCTACGACGGCCCCGGCACCTTCACCGCCGGCACGCTCCAGCAAATGCTCGCCACCGGCAACTCCGCCGCCCTCGGCTGGACCCCCGCGAAAGCCTTCGCCGACGAATTCTCCTGGGGCTACCAGATCCTCGGCCGCCTCGACTACACCAACGTCTTCGCCGGTATCAACGTCTCCCCTACGCTCGCCTTCACGCATGACGTCAGCGGCAACACCCCCCTCCCGCTCGGCAATTTCATCGAAGACCGCAAGAGCATCACCCTCGCCGCCGAATTCGTTTTCCAGAACGCCTGGGTCTGCGAACTCCGCTACGTGAACTTCTTCGACGCCGGCCGCTACAATCTCCTCGCCGACCGCGACTACGCCGCCGCCGTCCTCCGCTACTCCTTCTAACACCCGCTCCTTGGTCATTCTGAGCCCTCCCTTCTCTGTCATTCTGAGTCTCCCTTCCCTGTCATTCTGAGCGAAGCGAAGAATCCACTTGGACCTCCCTCCGCTTCTCCGCGCCCGCTCTCCCCAACCTCACTTTCACCCCGCTCCGACGATGAACCGCTTATCCTCGATCGCCCTCGCCGCCTCTTCCCTTTTCACCGCCGCCCTCGCCTCCGCCGCCGTCTCCGAGTCCGACCTCGCCCGCCTCGGCGAAGACCTTTCCCCCATCGGCGCCGAACGCGCCGGCAACGCCGCCGGCACCATCCCCGAATGGACCGGCGGGGTCACGAATCCGCCCGCCGGATACAACCCTGGCCAGCACCACCCCGATCCCTTCGCCGGCGATCAACCGCTCTACACCGTCACCGCCGACAACCTCGCCGAGCACCGCGAAAAGCTTACCGCCGGCCACATCGCGCTCCTCGAAACCTACCCCGCTACCTTCAAACTTGTCGTCTATCCGACGCGCCGCAGCGCCTCAATGCCACAGTCCGTCTACGACGCCACCAAGCGCTACGCCCAGACCGCGCAACTCACCGAGGGCGGCAACGGCTTCTCCGGCGCCATCGGCGGCGTGCCGTTTCCGGTTCCCCAAAACGGCCTCGAGGTCGTCTGGAATCACCTCACCCGCTTCCGCGGCATCGCCGCCGTCCGTTACATCGCTCAGGCCGCTCCGCTCCCCAACGGCAGCTACACGCTCGTCCAATTCGAAGACGAATTCCTCTTCAACTACACGCGTCCCGACATGACCGTCGACGAGCTCGAGCGCGACAACACCCTCATCTTTTTCAAGCAAACCGTCCTCTCCCCGCCCCGCCTCGCCGGCACCATCCTTCTCGCGCAGGAAACGATGGACCAGGTGAAGGAAAAACGCCGCGCGTGGGTCTACAACACCGGCCGCCGCCGCGTCACGCGCGCCCCTGACGTCGCCTACGACAACCCCGGCACCGCCTCCGACGGCCAGCGCACCACCGACCAGTTCGACATGTTCAACGGCGCGCCCGACCGCTACGAATGGACCCTCGTCGGCAAGAAGGAGCTCCTCGTCCCCTATAACTCCTACCGCCTCCACAGCGACCGCGTGAACTACAAGGAGATCCTCACGCCCAAACATATCAACCCGGACCTCGCGCGCTACGAGCTCCACCGCGTCTGGGTCGTCGAAGCCAAACTCAAACCCGGCACCGACCACCTCTACGCCCGCCGCACGTTCTACATCGATGAGGACAGCTGGCAGCTCCTCGTCGCCGACCAATACGACTCCCGCGACCAGATGTGGCGCGTCTCCGAGGCCCACTGCATCAACTACTACGAGGTGCCGCTTTTCTGGAGCACGCTCGAGGTCCACACCGACCTCCAATCCGGCCGCTACCTCGCCGTCGGCTTGGACAACGAAACGCGGATGTATGACTTCACCATCAAGCGCACCCCCGCCGACTTCACCCCCGACTC
>JAEZAD010000210.1 GCA_023430565.1 Verrucomicrobiota bacterium | reverse complement strand
AGGCATCGGAGGTTGTTTGGGGATGGGAGGTTTTTCACGAGCGATGGGCGGGCGCGGTTTTTCTTCGATGCACCGCGGCCGATGCCGGAGCTGCCGGATGCGCAGTATGCGCTGCTGTTGTTGACGGGGCGGGGGTCGTCGGCGCAGTGGCACACAGGTTCGCGGACGGAGAAAAGCGCGGTGTTGCGGAAGCTGGCGCCGCGCGAGCTGTATGTGGAAATCAATCCGCGCGATGCAGCGCGCGGGAGTATCGCGGCGGGCGAGCGGGTGCGGGTGAGCTCGCGGCGCGGGAGTTGCGAGGCGCTCGCTTTTGTGACGCCGACGGTGCAAGTTGGGCAGGTGTTTCTTCCGATGCACTTCGCCGATGTGAACAAGCTGACATTTCCGGTGTTCGATCCGCATTCGCGGCAGCCGGGTTACAAGGCGGCGGCGGTGCGGGTCGAGCGGCTGTCATGATCTCGGTCGAGCGCATCTTCATTTCGCCCGGGCATAATTTCTTCGGGCGGCACGGGCAGCCGGCGGGCGGGCATCCGACGATCGAGGTCGACACGGTGGAGTGCGTCGCGGGGGCGGGGCTGAAGGGCGATCGGTTTTTCAACTACAAGGACAATTACAAGGGGCAGGTGACGCTGTTTTCGGCGGAGGTGTTTGCGCGGATGTGCGAGGAGATGGGGTTGCGGGCGGCGAGTCCGGCGGCGTTGCGGAGAAATCTGGTGGTGAGCGGCGAGGATTTGAACGGATTGATTGGGAAGAAATTTGCGCTGCAAGGGGTGCGGCTGGAAGGCGTCGAGGAGTGTCGGCCGTGTTATTGGATGGATTCGGTGTTGGCGCCGGGAACGGAGGCATGGCTGAAAACGCGCGGCGGGCTGCGGTGCCGGGTGCTGACGAGCGGCTGGTTGCGGCGGGAGCGTGATGCCAAGGCGGCGTGACACGGCGGGAGGTTTGCGCGAGTGCAGCGGCGTGGTGCTCGCGGGCGGGGCGTCGCGGCGGATGGGGCGCGACAAGGCGCTGCTGCGCGTGGCGGGCGAGCCGTTGTGGCGGCGGCAGGTGAAGGTGTTGCGAACGGCGGGGGCGGAGCCGGTGGCGATCGTGCGGCGCAATGGGCAGCGGGTGCTTGATCGGGAGATTTTGCATTTGCGCGATGCGTGGGAGGACGCGGGGCCGATGGCGGGATTGGAGGTGGCGTTGAGCGAGATGGAGGGGCGCTGGGTGGCGGTGCTGGCGGTCGACATGCCGGGGATCGAGGCGGCGTGGTTCAAATGGTTGCATGGGTTTTGCGGGCCGGGTCGGGGCGCGGTGGTGCGGCATGCGGGTGGGAGCGAGCCGCTGGCGGCGATTTATCCGCGGGAAGCGCGGGCGGTGGTGTCGCGGCGTTTGAAGGCGGGGCGGCTTTCGATGCAGGAGCTTGTGACGGCGCTCGCGCGCGGGCGGCGGATGCACGTGGTGCGCGTGGAGGGAGCGGAGAAGGGGCGCTGGCGAAACTGGAACACGCCGGAGGATCGGCGGGGCGGTTGAACGTCGAAGGCGTTGTTGTCCGCGAAACGCGAAGAAACGCGACTACACTCGAGCGAAGTCCGTTGGCGTGAATTCGCGGGCCGGCGGCGGATGAGCCCGGCTGAGGGCGGTGGGGGGCAAACGGATTTCGAAAGAGGGTTCGGCGGACCGTCGCGCAAGTTTCGCGCAGGAATTTACCGGAAACACCGAGCGCGTGGAGCGGCGATTGGGTTTAATCGCCGGGCCGGCGTGACGAAGAAAGGATAAACCACCCGCTTCGCCGGCGGAATATCAATGATTGCATGCGTTCGCAGGATGGGTCCGCGATCCCGGCCAGCCGTCGCCGCGGCCGTCTGCTGGTGGTTGTGTGTGGGCTTGTTCGCCGGGCCGGTCCTGGCGCAAGGGGGCGACGTAGCGGCGCAGCACCTGGTGGGGCCGCGCGTGCTGACGAGTTTTGACGATATCTGGCAGCTGCCGCAGGCGGAGCAGCAGAACTGGCATCGGGTGCGGCTCGAGTATGTGGTGTATTACTACGATCCGCTCTGGCAGGCGATGTGGGGGCGCTGTGGCGAAGGCGAAAGTTATCTGTCGCTGGGCACCAAGACGTTTCCGATCAAGGCGGGGCAGAAGATTCGGGTGGAGGGATTGATGCGGCCGGCGCGAGGGATGCGGGTGGAGGAGCCGGTGGTCACAGTGCTCGAGGAATCGGTGCCGCTGACGGCGGTCTCGACGCAAGGCGCGGTGGGTAACTTCGAGCGCTTCAACAAGCGGCGCGTGACGATCGAAGGTTACGTCGACCGGCAGACAGCGCGGGATGCGAACCACCTGGAGATTTCGTTGATCGCGGAAGGCAGGTCGGTGCTGGTGCAGCTGTTGATGAAGAGCGGCACGCCGGTGCCGCAATTGCGCGACAGGTTTATCCGGGCCACGGGTGTGTATTTTGCGCGGAGCGACGAGGGGCTCGGCGGGGCGAAGATCGAGCTGTGGGTGCAGCAGAAGGAGGACATCGAATTTTATGGCACGATGGATCGCGATCCGCGTTTCGAGTTGCCGATCACGCCGGCCGGCGGGCTGGCGGAGCAGCCGCCCGATCGCGTGGTGCGGGTGACGGGCGCCGTGGTGGCGCAAAAACCGGGTGAGTCGCTGACCATTCGCGACGGGGAGAGCGAGTTGGAGCTGCACACGGCGCAAACGGTCAACGTGCGCCCGGGCGAGGAGGTGGAGGCGGTGGGTTTTCCGATGCGGGAAGCGGACGGATGGGGGCTGCGCGAGAGTCTGGTGCGGCCGAAGTATCCGGTGTTCACCAGTGTGAACCAAGTGTGGGAATTGCCGGAAGCGGAACGACGGAAAGGGCAGCGCGTAAGCCTGAATGTGCTGGTTTATTATTTCGATCCGCTCTGGCGCGCGTTGTGGGGAAACGTTGGAGGTTTCGACGATTACGTTTCGCTGGGGGCCCATGATTTCGGATTGAAGCCGGGCCAGCGCATCCGGGTCGAAGGCACGGTGATGGTGGAGAACGGCGTGGTCGTGGATAACCCGAAGGTGATCGTATTGAGCGAGTCGGGCGTGTTGGAGCCGGTGTCGACCGCCGGACGGGTTCGCGACGCGGACCGCTTCAACAAGCGGCTGGTGACGATCGAGGGTTATGTGGATCGGCAGGGGGCTAGCGACGCGCGGCACCTGCTCCTGGAGCTGGTGGTGGAAGGGCGTCCGGTGATTGGCCGACTGTTGCTGGCGGAAGGAGACAATCCGCCGAATTGGGAGGGGAGCGTGGTGCGTTTGCGCGGCGTTTACTCCGCGACGCAGGATCCGGCGGGCGCGACGAGCATCGAGATCTGGATGCAGGGGATGGAAAATGTGGAGGTGCTGGGGACCTTGGATCTCGACGAGCGGTTCGGTCTGCCACTCACGCCCGTCGATCAGCTTGCGACGCTGCCGGCGGGAACGTCGGTGCGTGTGAGCGGCGTCGTGCGGGCGCAGCAGCCCGGCCGGCTGCTGACGATTCGCGACGAAACGGGGCAAGTGGATTTGCTCACGGTTCAGGTGCGGCCGATGGAAATCGGCGAGCGAGTGGAAGCGGTGGGCGTGGTGACGGCGAAGGCGGCGGAGACGACGCTGGGCGATGCGTTGTTCCGGGTGGCCAGTTCCGCGGCGCCGCCGCGGGCGGACGGTTTGCCGAAGCTGAGACTGGCGGATCAGTTGCGCGAGTTGTCACCCGAGGAGGCGGCGAAGAGTTATCCCGTGCAACTCGCCGGTGTGATCACATGGGCGCGGCCCGAGGCGGAATTCTTTTTCATCCGGGATGTGAGCGGTGGCGTGTGCGTTTTCCGCCCGCCGGATTTGACGCATCGTTTGGTGGTCGGGCGCAAGGTGGAGCTGACCGGCGTATCGGCGTCGGGTCGGTTTACGCCGGTGGTGCTCGCCTCGGCGGTGCAACCGATGGGGACCGTCGATCTACCGGAGCCGCGGCTCGTCACGCTCGAGCAGGCGCTGACCGGCGTGGAGGAGGCGCAGTGGGTGACGATGAGCGGCTATGTGCGCGCGGTGGTGCGCGAAGGACCGTGGAGGCGGCTGGACCTGACGACGTTTGGCGGGGAGTTTCACGCGATGCTGCCGGCGGGCGAGCCGTGGGAGACGTTGCCTGGGGCGGTGGTGCGGTTGCGCGGCGTGTGCAGTGCGATCGCAAACCCCCGGCGGCAGTTGACGGGCATCCAGCTTTGGGTGCCGTCGTCGCGTTTCGTCGAGATCGAGGAGGCGATGCCGACGGATCCGTTTGCGGTGGAGGAGCGATCGATCGCGAGCCTGCGGCAATTCGGGACGTTGCAGGTGCTGAACCGGCGGTTGCGCGTGGCGGGCGTGGTGGTGCATCACGAGCCGGGGCGGCTGGTGAATATCCAAGGCGGCAACGAAGGGCTGTTGGTTTTGAGCCGCGACACGCAGCCGCTGCAGCCGGGGGACCGGATCGAGGCGGTGGGCTTCCCCGGGCGTGAGAACAGCCGGGCGGTGCTGCGCGAAGCGGTTTATCGCCGCATCGAAAGTGGCGCGGAGCCGGAGCCGGTCGTCGTCGACGATATTGGCGCGATCGACGTGGAACTCGATGGGCGGCTCGTGCGGGTGGGAGGAATGCTGCTGGATGTCGGGGCGCGCGAACGGGACGTGGAGTTGATCAACCAGCAGGCCGAAGTGGTGTTTCGTGCGCAGTTGAGCCTGCCGAACGATGGCGCGGCGGAGCGATGGGAACCGGGCTCCCAACTCGCGCTGACGGGGGTGTATGAGGTTTCCTACGACGAGTATCGACGGCCGCACGAGGTGCGACTGACGTTGCGGACGCCGGACGACGTCGTCGTGCTGCGCCGTCCGTCCTGGTGGACGGTGAAGAAAGTGCTGGCGTTGACGGGAGTGCTGGGCGTGGCGGTGGTGCTCGGTTTCGGCTGGGTGGTGGCGCTGCGCCGGCGGGTGCGGGAGCAGACGGGCGTGATTCACGAAAGGCTCGAGAACGAGCGGGCGGCGCGGCTCGAGGCGGCGCTCGCGCGGGCGTCGAAGCTGGAGTCCCTCGGCGTGCTGGCGGGCGGGATCGCGCACGATTTCAACAACCTGCTCACGGTGATCCTGGGCAACGTGTCGCTCGCCAAACTGGATCCGCGGATCGAGTCGGAGACGGTGCAATGCCTGGCCGAGAGCGAGCGGGCGGCGGTTCGCGCGCGGGATTTGACGCAGCAGTTGTTGACGTTTGCGAAAGGCGGCGAGCCGATGCGGACGGCGACGCGGCTGCCGGATGTGGTGCGGGAGGCGGTGGAGTTCGCGTTGCACGGCTCGAAGGTGCGGTCGGAGTTCGAGATCGCGCCGGACCTCTGGGCGGCGGATGTCGACAAGGGCCAGATCGGGCAGGTGGTGCATAATCTCACGCTCAACGCGACGCAGGCGATGCCGCAGGGTGGCACAATCCGGATCGCGCTGCGCAACGAGGAACTGGCCGAAGGGCGCGCGGCGCTGGCGGCGGGGCGTTACGTGAAAATGAGTTTTGCCGACAATGGCACGGGCATTGCGCCGGAGCTGGTGGCGCGGATCTTCGAGCCGTATTTCACGACGAAGAAGCAGGGCAGCGGCCTGGGATTGGCGACGGTTTACTCGATCGTGAAAAAACACGACGGGCACGTGGAGGTGACGTCGCAGCTGGGGCACGGCACGACGTTTTCGATTTGGGTGCGCGCGGCGGAGACATCGGTCGCGGGCGGCGGGCCGGATGTGGGCGCACGCGCGACGACGAGCGGCCGGGTGTTGCTGATGGACGACGAGGCGCCGATTCGGCTGCTCGGCGGCGCGGTGTTGAAGCGGCTCGGCTATGCCGTGACGACGGTGAATGACGGCGCGGCGGTGGTGAGCGAGTATGCGGCGGCGGCGGCGGCGGGGCGGCCGTTCGACCTGGTGATTCTCGATCTCACGGTGCCGGGCGGGATGGGCGGAGCGGAGGCGATGGAGAAGTTGAGGGCGATGGACGCCGACGTGTGTGCGATCGTGTCGAGCGGCTATTCGAGCGATCCGGTGATGGCGAATTACCGCGCGCATGGATTCCGCGGCCGGGTGCCGAAGCCCTATGCGGCGGACGATTTGAGCGACGTCGTGCGTTCGGTGCTGGCCGAGCGCAAGGCGGTGGCGGCGCCGGCGTGATTTCGGCGCGGGCGCGGCGGGGCGATTTGCGAGGCGAGCCTTGACGCCATCGGCGAGCGCGCGAAATGGTGACGCGATCCCGGCCAGTTCGGCCGGGGTGCAGACCCGATCACGCGTATGAATTTTGTTTTCCTTGCTCGTTTTTTCCGCGGCGCCCGCGGAGGCGTTTCCCTGCTGGCGGCGGTGCTCCTCGCGATGCTCGCGGGGTGTGGGTCTGGCGCGTATACGTATGTGAAGACGACGTCGTATGGAGAGCGGCTGAGCTTCCCGCTGGAGAAGGGGCAGCCGAAATGGGAGAGCAAGGACGGCATCGCGATCTGGTCGGCGGCGTTGTTGCCCGCGGGCGACCCGGCAAAGAAGGAGGTGTTCTACGGTTTTGCTTTCACTGATGAGAGCGGCGTGGCGCCGACGAAGGTGCGGATCGAGGATGTGTCGGATGAGAAGCCGATCGTCGTGCTCGAGGACAACGAGCCGAAGCTCGACGCGCAGAATCGCTGGAGAAGCGAGCCGCGGATGCTGAAGGCGGGTGATCCGGAGATCGCGTGGGCGAGTTACCTGGGAGATACGTTTCGGGTGTTTCGCTTTGTGGTGACGAAAGCGGACGGCCGCGAAATCGTGTTGCACCAGGCGATGTCGGTCCCGGCTTGGATGAAGGCGTCGATGCGCAAGGCGCTGGGGATCGAATAGCCGGGAAATCGGAGGGCAGGGCGGTTGCAGGGGGCGGCGCGGGCGGGGGCGCGTAACCTGTGGGCGTTGTGCGGATTCGAGAGGCGGGCGAGGTCGAAAAACGGGACGATCGGTGCGGCGTTGGCCGGCTGCGCGAACGTGTGACCGTTATTTCACTTCCCATTCCCGACCCCCCGGGTTTGCTGGACCTTCCATTCTCGAGAAATCGCCATGAAGAAAGCCCGTCTGCACTTCCCCCGCATTCGCCCAATCGCCTACGAAGGCACGAAGACGACGAACGCGCTCGCGTTTCGCCATTACAACCCCGAGGAGGTGATCGACGGCCAGACGATGGAGGAGCACATGCGCTTCTCGATCGCTTACTGGCACACCTTCGCGAGCGACGGCCGCGACATCTTCGGCGCGGGCACGCTGCATCAAAACCGCCCGTGGGAAAAACCGGGCAATGCCGTTTCGGTCGCGCTCACGCGGCTCGATGCGGGCTTCGAATTCTTCCAAAAGATCCGCGCGCCGTTCTGGTGTTTCCACGATCGCGACATCGCGCCGGAAGGCCGCTCGCTGGCGGAGAGCAACAAGATCCTCGACCGCATCGTGGCGCACGCGAAAGAGCTGCAGAAGGCCACCGGCGTGAAGCTGCTTTGGGGCACGGCGAATCTCTTCAGCAATCCGCGCTACATGTCCGGCGCTTCGACCAATCCCGACGCGCATGTCTTCGCGTATGCGGCGGCGCAGGTGAAGAAGGCGATGGACGTGACGAAGGAACTCGGCGGCGAGAACTACGTTTTCTGGGGTGGCCGCGAAGGTTACGAGACGCTGCTCAACACGAATCTGAAGCGCGAGCAGGACCATCTGGCGGCGTTTCTCCACATGGCGGTCGATTACGCGAAGCAGATCGGCTTCAAGGGCCAGTTCCTCATCGAGCCGAAGCCGAAGGAGCCGACGAAGCACCAATACGACTTCGATGTCGCGAGCGGGATCGCGTTTCTCCGCACCTACGGGCTCGAAAAGTATTTCAAGTTCAACATCGAGACCAACCACGCGACGCTCGCGGGCCACACCTTCAATCACGAGATCGAAGTCGCGGCGTCGCAGAACATGCTCGGCTCGATCGACGCGAACACGGGCGACCTGCTGCTGGGTTGGGACACGGATCAGTTCAACACCGACGTGAAGGAGCTGACGCTCGCGATGGTCTCGATCATCAGGGCCGGCGGCCTCGGCTCTGGCGGATTCAACTTCGACGCGAAAGTGCGTCGTCAGTCGATCGACCTCGAGGACCTTTTCCACGCGCACATCGGCGGCATGGATGCGTATGCGCTGGCGTTCAAGATCGCGCGCCGGATCCTGGCCGACGGCAAATTCGAGCAGCTGGTGGCGAATCGCTACGCGAGCTTCGACAGCGATTATGGCCGCGACATCGAGAAAGGCCGCATCGGCTTCAAGGAGCTGAACAAGCTGGTGCTGACGAAGCTCGGCGAGCCGAAGCCGCGTTCCGGCAAGCAGGAGTATCTCGAGAACCTGCTGAACACGTATCTGCACGGCTGAGACGCCGCGAAGTTTCACTCACAGGCCCGGTGCGAAAGCGCCGGGCTTTTTTCTGGGCGGAGTGCGGGAGCGTTTTGCTGGACCGAAACGCCCGCGGGTTGGGCGATAGGCCGAGGAGGGGCGGGCTTTGCGATTGCGCAAAGATCGCGCGAATCGTTGATTTGGCGGCACAAATGACGCGGACAGCGCACTGTTTCCGGCCGTGAAGATCACGATTCTCCAAGGTGCTTTTCTGCCGGTGCCGGCGCTGCGTGGCGGCGCGGTCGAGAAGATGTGGTTCGCGCTCGGGCCGGAGTTCGCGGCGCGCGGGCACGAAGTGACGCACGTTTCCCGGCGGTGCGACGAGCTGCCGGCGAGCGAGACGATTGCGGAGGTGAGACACGTGCGCGTGCGCGGCTACGACCGGCCGGAGAAGCTCGCGCACAGCCTGGTGTTGGACCTGTTCTACACGTTGCGTGCGGCGCGAAGCATGCCGGCGGCGGACGTGGTGGTGACGAATACGTTTTGGGCGCCGATCGTGCTGCCGCGGCGCTGCGGGGCGGTTTACGTCGACGTGCAGCGGATGCCGAAGGGGCAGATGAAGCGCTACGGGCGGGCGGCCCGGCTCCGGGCGAATTCGTCGGCGGTGGTGCAGGCGATTTTAGCGGAGGCGCCGGCGGCGGCGCCACGGGTGAAGATGATTCCGAATCCGCTGCCGTTCACGAACGAGCGACCGGTCGAGTGGGACCGGAAGACAAAAACGGTTTTGTATGCGGGCCGGCTGCATCCGGAGAAAGGCATCGAACTGCTCCTCGAGGCGTGGAGAAATGCGCGCGCGTCGCGCAAGCTCGACGATTGGAAACTGGAACTCGTCGGCGCGGTGAAGAGCGTCGAAGGCGGCGGCGGCGAGGCGTGGTCGGCGGAGCTGCAGCGGAAGTTTTCGGCGGCGGATGTAACATGGTATCCGCCGATCTATGACGCCGCCGAACTGTATCGCGCGTATGAGCGGGCGACGGTTTTCGTGTATCCGTCGTTGGCGGAAAAAGGAGAGACGTTCGGCGTCGGGCCGCTGGAAGCCATGGCGTGGGGCGCGGTGCCGGTGGTGTCGGACCTCGCGTGTTTTCGCGATTTCATCGAACCCGGGCGGAACGGCTGGAGTTTCAACCATCGCGGCGAAGGCGCTGCGCACGCGCTTGCGCGAGCACTGGAGCAGGCGGCCGGGCAGGACACGCGCGCGGTCGCCGCACGGGCGACGCGCGTGCGCGAGACGCATTCGAACGCGGGGATCGCAGCGGAGTTCGTCGCGGATTTTTCGTCGTTGGCCATGCCGCGGTGACCGGGCGCCTGCGGCTAGGCCGCCAGCGGCCGGGGCAGCCGGCGCCGAAGAACGATCAACACCGCCAAGAGCACGGCTGCCCAGATGGCGAACGCCGCCGGCTCGGGCACGGGCGTGATCGGAAACGGCGACAAGGGGGGCGGATTCAGGCCACGATCGAGCAGCCAGGAATCGCCCGTGCCGGCGCTGAAACCGGCTCCGGCGATGTATCGGCCGTCTGGAGACATCGCGAGTGGCAGGATTTCATCGAGATTTCCGATGACGTCGTTCAGCCCGTAGTCGAACTTCAGCACACTCGCGAAATCGCGGACGCCGGACTCTGGCGTCCAGACGAAGCCTCCGAGTTGGTTGCCGTTTTGACGGTAGCCGATCGCAAACGCGCCATCGGCGGAAATGCCGGTTGGAATCACGTCGTAGCCGGGAATGCCAAGGGGGATCTTGCCGGTGGCTTCGCTCCAGATGAAGCCGGTGACGTGAGTGGAATGGAGGGAGTTCAGTCCGTAGCCCGCGATGAATTCGCCGGACGCCGAGACGGCGGTTGCGAGGCTGTTGTAGCCGCCCATGAGACCGAGGTCGACCATGCCTTCTGTTTCCGTCCAGCGGAACGCGTGGGCGCGCAACGACGCGTCGGAGGCGTGGCCGACGATCGTCGAGCCGTCGGCCGAGATGGCGGTCGCCTGACTGTAGCGGCCGCCGCCGAGTTGGCCGAGAGGTTCGGGCGCGGCGGTGCCGACCCAGCGCATGGCTTCGAGCGAGGATGGGTTGGCCCGATACGTGCCGTAGCCGACGGCGGTGGAACCATCGGCGGAGAGGTCTTTCACGCGCGAATCGTAGGTGTTGGGCGGGGGGGCGAGGTGCGTGATGCCGCCCGATTCGGTCCAGCGAAAAGGAACGACGGGATTGTTGCCGACGACGACCGCGCCGTCGGCGGAAACGCCGAGCGCTTCGCTGCCTGAAGGAAGCAGAACAGCGCCGGTGGCAGCGGTCCACCGCACGGCGCGAGCGGCCGTCGAGCCGACAATCACGGTGCCGTCATCGGAAAGATCGTGAGGTGTGCCGACACCGGAAACGGTGGTCCAGGTGATTTGGGAGGGGGCGAGGGTGGCGATCGAACAGCCAGCGATGGCGGCGAGGAACGAGCGGCGAAACGAAAACGCATTCACAGGGGAGCGGGGTTCGTGCGCAGGATAGCACCGCGGGCGGTGATCGAGCATCAGGGGGAGTGCCACGATGGTCGTGCTGCTTCACAGCCGCGGCGGGCCAGCAAAACGCCGATGGTTTTCGTATGAGTTGCCCGAGGTTGGGCCGCTGCGTGTGGCGGATCGAAGTGCCCGGGGCGTTCCCGCGAGGCGGTCGAGATCGGGTCCGTCGATCTTCAGCCCTGTCGGCCACCCGGAGGCCACACAAGGAGTGAGCGCGGCGGGGCACCGAAAGAACAGATCCCGAGCGACAGTGGCGAAAACTTCGGGGGTGGGCACGGCTGCTCCGCTCCGGCCAACTCAATGGCTTTTCTGCCATTGCTGGTGCCGAGGGCCTTTCAGTCGCCCGCGCCAGTCAGTTGATGGTTCTTGGGCGGGTCACGTCCGAGCAAGTCCAAGCTTCCCTTGACCGTGCGATACGTCCGAGCCTGCGCGGGCTGATTTTGGAAGCCCGCAGAAACGGATCGTCGTAACGCGAAACCAGATGATTGCGTCACGACGTTCATTGCGACAGGAGAAGTATAACCCCTAAGAAGCCGTGCGTTATCTCGTCCCCGCTTTTTGGCTCGTTGCCGTCTGCAACCCCGCGACCGCGCAGACCCCTGTGGACGGTATCCGCCACCTTCTGGTTGGACTTGAACACGCCGAGAAGGCTTCGGGTGAAAAGGATTCTCTCGAAGGTTGTCTCGTGGCTTTGGCGTCATTGGGTTCCGACTTGGATACATTCGAGTTACGCTACGGCGTGCAACCAGGGGCGGCTCCCGGTTGGGGCGAGGTGAAATTGCGGGCGGCAGCGTTACTCAGTGCGCTCGAAGCCCAACCGAAAGACGACGTCTACTTCAACCGCGATTCTGCCGACACCGGCATTTGTGTTTTGCTTGAGCTTTCCGGACGGGAGCAGGAGGCGCTGTCACGCCTCGACTTGATCGAGCCAGGTGGAGGATGTGGAAATTGGATGGCCACAGTGATGCAGGCTGTCGAACGCCGGAAGGCGGGTATCTACCAGAGAAAACATGACTACAAAACTGCGTTGGTGCACGAGGAAGCTGCACGTGCACAGGAAGGGTTGTCGCTCTATCGCCCTGCCCCTGACCTCGACGGTGTGAGATACGGTTTTCTCCTTGAGAAGACAAAGCGTGGCCGAGCCGCGATTCCGGTGTATCAACGCGTCGTTGATCTTTGCCCGAAATCCAAAGGTGCTGAACTCGCAACCAAGCGGCTCGAAGCACTTCGAGCGTTCATTACACCTACCGCGAGACGAATAGTTAAGCTCTATATCGAGAGCAAGGAGAGCCGCGACTACGACAGCGCCATTTATGCTCTCGCGGGCCACAATTTCCCGGAGTCTTTCGATATCCTCGTGGCGCAACTTCAGATCGCCAAGAATTGGGAGAGAAATCGCGTTATCCCAGCGCTTGGCGAGCTAGGCGACAGACGTGCCATCCCGCTTTTACTTAAGTTCTGTTCCCCTGATGCCGACCACGCGAACCGTCTCCACGCGGTGGCCGCGCTGCACAGCTTGGGTAATGATTCCGAAATTGAGCCTCTGCTGGACCTCGCAGCTCGCAGCGACGATCGGCTGGATCAAGACTTCACAGACCGGATTCTGCGGCAACTTTACGGTGACGGTCCTGTAATCGAGAACACATGGGAGATCGAGCCGAGGGAGTTTTCTCGCAGGTGGACCGAGTGGATCCGCGACCGCCGAGTGGCGTCCCAAGGCGTGTAGTGGGTTCACGCATCGAAGATTGCGGACCAGTGATAGCTCTGGCTGCCTGTGCTGATGAAACTGGCTTTCATCGCCGCAGGGATTGCTCTGGTGGTTGGGGCCGTTCTTGTCCTGTCGCGGCTCCGATCTCGTCCTCTGAAGGTGCCAGTGCTTTGGAGTGAGGGTGAGTCGATCTATGACTTCATCCAGCGAAACCTGGATGAGACCGGCGCAATCGCCGCATCCGCCGGGGACCTTCCCGACGAGAGCAAGCGTAGCAAGCCGGGCGGGTTGCGATGGGTCGCCGGAGGACTCGATGGAGCGTTCGGCCATCACGGCAGCGGAGAGCAGACGAAGCAAAAGGCCGCCGAAATCAGTTCGTTGATCGGTCGCATCGCACGGACCGGGGACGCAGCTGCTCAGCGCGAACTGTATGAGCTTCTCCAAGGGAACTCCGTCTTGGACTTTCTGGACGCCGCTCTGGAAAAAATCGTCCAGCAACGAACGCCCGTAACCGAATCGCTGCGTAGCTTCGCCCTCGCGATCGCAACCGGATCTCCCGATCGCGAGCCGGTGAAGTTCGCAATCTCCCTGCTTGGCCTCATTCGGGACCGCAGAGATGTGGACGTAATCTCCCTGCTCGGGCGCCACGAGGAATTCACACTGTATTCTGCCGTGGCTCTAACGAACACGCTTCCCGAACCAGAACCGGCGTTGTTTGACTTGGCGCAGCGTGTCCACGGTTGGGGCCGCATCCATGTCGTGGAGCGGTTGGCCGACACGAAGAATGCTGAGATTAAGCGGTGGCTGCTTCTGCGAGGCTACGACAACATTGTCATGCACGAATACCTTGCCTTTGTTTGCGCAACCTCGGGTGATCTCGACCGGGCGTTAGCAGCGAAAGATGCTGATGGGGAGACGCTGAAAGCCGCAACTGACCTCCTCCGTGCCCTGATCGTGGGTGGACCAGCGAGGGACATCAATGACTACACGCAGGCAGCGGCCGTCGTGTCTGATTACTTGCGGCAGATTGAGAACCGATCCCTGGAACTCGCATACTTCGGAGTAGTTGAATCGATTGCCGATTATGTCGGTTCAAGCGCGTGGGATTCGGCGGCACGAGAAAGGAACGGTTGGAGTGAGGAGCGGCGGCAGGCGGTGCTCCTCTCCTCGCAGGCATACTTGAAGCGGCCCGAGTGGCCTGACCTGGTGCGTCGCGGACTGGAAAGCGAGGAGTGGAGCACGTTCAATGAGGCGAACAATGCGGCGAAACGGTTGGGAATAGATACTTGGCAGACACACTGGCGCCGAGTTCAGGCCGATCCCACTGACGCGAGCCGCTGGTTTCAGGTCATGGCGCAGGCCAATGCTGAGCGTATCGATGGCATTGTTGATTTGGCCGCGTCAACAATCCCTCTTCGACAGATTGCTTCCGGTCCAAGTGATTCGATGGGCTTGGGTCCTGAATTCAAATCACACTCAGCGTTGGATATGGTTCTCCAGTCGCTCGACCGTTTCTCAGGCAAGGGAAAGCCGCTCGTCCTTGCAGGCCTACGAAGTCCGGTCATCCGGAACCGAAACATGGCGATCAAAGCGCTCGCCGGATGGAGAGCCGACGATCGAGACGCCGAAATATTGACTGCCCTCCGCCGTGCCAGCGCCGAAGAGCCTCAGGCCGACGTCAAAGCGCGGATAGAGCGCGTCATCGCAGGGGAGTCGCTGAATTAGGACGGGAAACGGTGATGAAAATCTGGGTTCATATTCACACACGCACGACTTACGGCGGGCATTCGAGCTTCTCGCTCGTCGGGCAATATTTCGAATCCGGCCAACCTGATTTCGGCTCAGCGATTCGAGAGATCGATGTAAACCCGTATTTTGTGACACCCGCAGAAATCGTGGGATCCGCTGAATCCATTACCGACCTCTATGGCCGTTTCATCGCAGGACTTCCTAGTCGTCGATATTCCCGAAAGAAAGGCAAACTGGAGCTGAACTACCTCAGTCGCCTCGGCGACTCCCGCTTGGTGGAAAGTTTTGGCCCACCCAAGCTTGATGTCTTCGTCGCTGCGGCGAAAGAGGCCGCGGAACACCTACTGAATGCCGGAGCGTGCCTGAAGCGATCGGATGATTTCGACTTCGCCGCGTTTACTGAATGGATTCGGCAGCGGCTGGATTCGCTTCCGAAAGACACGGAGGAACTGGCCGCGTTGGCGGAGCGCCTGGCCGAAGAAGCAAAGAGGGCGCGCGATGCAATGGATGAATGGGATAAGCTTGGCGTTGATTGGGAGGACTATCATCCCAACGCCCGGCAGATTTTGGATAATCCGTTCTTCTGGAAATGTGCCGATGATTTTGCTCCTCACGGCAACGACACAGGGGCCGATGTGTTGAGTCTATATTCCGAATGGCGCGGCAAATCCAAGCGCACGCCCGCTGCGAAATTTCTAGATCAGTTAGTGCGAGATTGGGGCATGACCACGGCATATCCCTCCGGTGATGAGACGATGGACATCATGTGGGAGGAAGCGAAGATCGGTTTCGCATTCGCTCAGCTGAAAATCGACGGAGTTTGCGATGAGTCAGTGAGGAGCGCGGCCTTGGATGCGATATCGCGCTGCCGCACCCGGACGATCGAAAAGCACCGCGATTGGGAGTTGTTCGACGAACGGATCCGGATGCTTGATCAACTCGAAAGCAAACTGCGACACGCCGTATCGTCCTAACGCAGCGCCGTAGCCGCCGCTTTCACCGAGCCGTCGAATTGCCCGGTCGGCCGCTTGATCACACCAATTCGGTCGAAGGGATCGACTTTGGACGCCACTGGCTGCGCACGTCGAGGCCAGGGTCGATCCATCGAGCTAATCGTCGGTGTGTCTTTCCCGGTCGGGCGATCGAAGGCGAGTCCGTCGATCTTCAGCCCTTTTCCTCATCCGAACGTCCCGCCAGACGCAGCGACGATGCCGGATACGAGGCAGCAGACCATTGCCACGGTGACGAAAGTGCGAGCTTGGGCGAAGCAGCTTCAGACCGGCGCAGCCAGCGGTTTACGCACCATTGCGGAAGCAGAGGGCATTTCAATTGCCAGAGTTAGCCAGCTAATGGTGCTGGAGCGCCTTACGCCCCTACAGATTTACGTGCTCTTGAAGCATACGAAACGAGTCAGTTTGCGAGCATTGATCCGTGAAGCCCGCCGGATTTGCTCGCCAATTTGACCGCTGAGAGGACGTCGAATGGACCGTAAAGCCCCACGCCAAAACTAGCGGCAGCCCCGTCGATAGGCGCGGCAGCCGGATAGCCACCGCGCTATCTCCTCGGTTCTTGTTCAGCCCGAATCCTCGATTCTGCCATCAGCTCGGCAAGCGCGACTCGCACCATACTTTCACCCCGCAAGCCTTCGAGCTTCGTATGTGAGACGTCCGCGTGGATCCATTTCACGGTTACATCCATTGGCGAGCCGCGCTTCACGCGAATCTCAGCGAGCCAGGTCTCACCCAGATCCTTCCTGAAGAATACCACCGATATAGACGGCATCTTCGCTTTTTCTGAGACGACCTCGGGTGACTGGGTTTCCCAGTCGGAGACTGTTCCCTGATCTAATCTGAGTAGCCACTCGTGAGGAGTGCTTGCATCGAATCGAATTGTCGCGAGGGGATCCCTTGATGGGTGAGTTCGTAGGCCCCCGATTGGATCGAACACGCTGACCACATCTGCCGGCACCGGAATTTCGTTCTCCACGGTAACGGCCCGATACAGACCTGTGGTTTGCCCCCGGGCGACCGTTTGCTTCACCAGTTCCAAAATCCGCTCCAACACCGGCCTCGATTCGGCGCTCAGGTCTTTAGCGAGCGTGACAGCGAAATGCTCGCGACCGACTCGATCACTTTCTTTACGAAGTCTTGCGGCACGCGCCGGCTCCACCTCCTTGAGGGCCTTTTCTAGCCGGGAGTCCACCTCGGAAAAATCCACCCCACTCGTTGAGGGCGGCACAGGTTGTCCCTTGGCTTTCAGATCCTCCACCGCCGAGGTATAGGCAGCTTGCTTTGCGTTCGCCGCAGCTAGAATCGTGACCAGTTCTTTGTGGCGCTTCTCCTCATCCTCAGCACGTCGGGTCGAAGATCGTTTGTCTTCGTGATATTTGTAGATGACGCCGCCGCAGGTGATCAACGCGCCGAGAATCGTCAGGATAACCCACATGGGTAAGCGCATCATGGCTCAACAGCCGGTTACTTAGTGCGCTCGGCGCGGCCGTGATGGTCCCGATCCGTATTCGTTCTTAGTAACTCCGGTTTGCGGCTAGACATGACAATCATTGTGCGCGCTTCGTGGAATGAGAGAAGGAAAATTCGAGCGAAGAAGAAGCTGGGTGAAGGACGTTCACCGTCGCTCACGGCGAGAGATCTCCCGAAGGTCGCAGTCATTTTAGGGCCTGTCGCTCTGTTCACTTTCGGCGTCCGTGACTCCGGCACCGGTTTCTTTTTCACTCTATTTGTCCGCGAGGCGAGTCAGACGGAGCTTCTGATGGTCGCCGGTAAGGAAAAGCCCATCTGAATCCACGCCGAATTCGAAATCCTTCTGGTCATTTTTGCCGATCCCCTTGGCCGACCATTCGAGTTCGCGCAAGCGGACCTTCTTGTCGTCGGCGAACACGACCGCACCTTTGCCGCCCTGCAAGAAAATCCACCGCTCGGAGGGGCGGTGTTCGGATTGTGCCAGCCACACTCCCACCAAGGGAGGCACGTCGGTTGAGGCGAGGTAAAGTTCTGGCTGGATTTGCGGCTCAAGTTCGGCCGCTTCCAGGAAGGTGCTTATCTTTTCGAGCAGTTGCGTCTCGGCCTTCAATTCACGGTCGGTGCTGCGATCGAACTTATGCCGTAGCGTGTCCACCATTTGGCGTACCGGCCGCAGGCGATTGTCGTGGTAAAATGCCTGCCCAGCCGCACTGAGCGCCTCGAATTCGTTCACCAGCAGTTCCCCACGATCTAGCCCAACGCTCGTTTCTCCCTGGCCTAGCATGCGAATTTCGAATGCATCAGTTTCCGCGTCATGCTTGCCATAGAGCACGTACGACAGGTCGACATGCCCCAGCACGGGCCTATCGCTCTTCGCGGCTGGCGCCCCGACCAACGATAGGAAGATGCCACCTTTGTTTCGGCTAAGGAACAAGGTCGGCACGTCCATCACGAGGCTGCCGTCTGGTGCGATGACATATACGTCACCCGGAACACCGTATACTTTGCTGATTCGTAGTCCGTGCGCCGGTTTAACCTGCAACTTCAGGTCGAAGGCAACCTCGGTCACCATGAAGTCGAAATCGCCTTGGAGCGTCTTCTGCATTTGTTCCCCGTCCGCAAACCAGTAGGCGTTTCCGCCACTGACGCTGCTCACTTTGCGAACGAAGGCGGCGTCGAATTCCAATCCAAGTCCGATGGTCGTCAGTCCGACTCCCGCGAGTGACGCGTTGGTCGCGAGGGTCATGAAAGTTTCCGGGCCAGCTTCGCCGATGTTCGGCATAGCGTCAGTGATCAACACCACGCGTTTACGACCGACGAAGCCCGTCGGCAGCTGGCCTTCGAGCGCGAAACCCGCGTGCAGCCCGAGTTCGATGTTCGTGCCGCCGCGAATGGCAATCTGGTCCACCTGTCGGACAACGTTCTCCCACCCGGGCCTTCCGACCAACACCGGCGGCGTCACCGTCTGAACGTCCTCCGAGAACGTGACGATGGCAACCGCATCGCCGTCCCGCAGCTTGGCGAGGATGGTCTGCACCGATTTCTTCAGCAGCGGAATATTCTGCTCCATTGAGCCGGAGACATCCAGGACCAGCACAAGGAACAAGGGATCGCGTTTGAACGTCTCGGCAGTGAGCGCGGAGGCAAAGCCAATCTGCACGAGGTGGGTGGCTTCCGGTTGAGCCAGAATCGACGCGCTCCTCCCCGCACCTGAGATCCGCAGCAGCTTCGAGGAGGTGCCGACATTTGGAAGCGGCAGATCATATTCGCTGAACAGACCCTCCGCGGTGAACTCCCCCGGCAACGGCAACAAGCCAACTTTCAACAAATCGCGTGCGTAGCTGACATCTTTGAATCCACCGGGTGTCACACCCAGGCTGAATGCGCTGAGGACGATAAGTTCTTCTTCCTCTTTCTTGTCCTCGTCAGGCGTCGGCGCCGGAGCGTTTTGTGCGAGCGCTGAAACCACGAGCATAGCGCAGCTGGCGATTAGGCGAGACCGCTGAGTGCAATGCCGTCCGAGGGGCAGAAGGGTTTTCATACAAGTCGAAGCGGGGAACACGCAGGCTAGCAGGGGCGCCATCGGCTGCGAGAACTTCCTGTCCATCGCGTAGCGGAACGGTTCGGCCCAACGGAGCAACCGCGATTGGCGCATACCTGCGCCAATCGCCTCAAAGAAGCTGCCGGCCGGAGGCGAGTGTTGGATACCGGAGCTGGGGCAGTAAGTCGGACTTCATGCGGGATGTGTCGCCGTAATACGAGCAACGGCCAATCGAGATGAAGTCCTGTGTTAGTGGTGACGCAGTTCCGAAAAGCATCGACTGCCATTCGCAGAGTCCGGCGGCAGCATAGATCAATCGAAACGGCAGCCGCCACGGTTTCGTCGTGCCCCATTCCGTTGCGCAGGTGTCCAAAAATTCCTGGAGAGTCTGCTTCCCCTCGTCTCCAAGGTGGTAGATACCCAAAACCCCGGGCCGGATCGTAGCGCTCGCCGTTGCCGCGACGAAATCATCTTTCGAAATCAGGTGGATCCAAGTGGGCTCCTTCCAAACTCCGAGCAGCCGTCGTTGCGATAGCCACCGGGCTGCGTCCATCATCAGGATGCCACGCCCGTACACCATTCCGACCCGAAGGGACACGGCTTCGATTCCGTGGCGCCGGCCGGCATCAAACAGTAGTCGCTCCTCTTCAAGCCGGGTTCGTGCGTGAGCTGACTCGGGGTTGCCATCGAGTAGACCCGTCGCCGGGTGATTCGGCGTGGTCTCGCCCTCCACATGCGGGAAGCTGATCAGGACAATCCGGCGAACCTGCTGTTGAATCGCGGCGGAGAGGAGGTTCCGGAAGTATTCCGTATTTGTCGTTGGCAGGAATCGTTCGGGGCAGCCTTTGAATAGAACCCCTGCAAAGTGAACCACGCAATCGGCACCCGCCAAAGCTGGCACCAGCGACTCTGCCCGCGCTAGGTCGCATCGGTGGACGCTCACCCGCGGGTGTGTTCGGAGGTCATTCGCCAAATCTCGCCGATGGATCAAGAGGCGCATGTCTGCGTCGGTCTTTGCGAGCATGTGGCGCGCCAGCAATCCGCCGAGATTTCCCGCTGCTCCCGTGATCGCGACGACCTTTGGTTTGCCCGCTCCGCCGGCGTTCATGACCGGTTACGTAAAATCAGATTCCCCGGATTTCGTCCAATCCCAGATCTCAACCATCCGAGCGCCTTGACCGATGTGGTCTTTGTAACGCTTCGCTCGCGCAGTTCGCTCGGCTTCAATGTGCTTCCGCACCGCTGCTATGAACCCCTTGCGCGAATTCCACGCCTCAGACGAAGGATCGGCGGCCCAATCACTTTTGATCGAGTTGCAGACAGCACATGCGGTGACGAGGTTGTTGAGGTGATTTGGGCCTAATTGATGTGCGCCCGATTCGGGGAAGAGGTGCTGCGGAACGACGTGGTCTGTCGTCGAACTCGATAGTTCGTCCACCGTCGTGCTGATGTCCTTCCGACAGTAGACACAATGGTACTTTGACTCGGTGTACACTTGCGGCCAGCCGTTCATTGCGTCCGGCGTTGGCCCGCGATACCACCAATTGTCTGGATAGCCGTTCCTTACCTTTTCTTGGAGAAGTTCTTTCTTTGTCATCGCAGGAAAGTGATGATTGAGCGCGGGCGCCCCATTGATCAATACGTCGATCCGCTCTTTTTCGGCGGGTGACCGCTAGCCTGTGATCGAGATCGCGACAAGCGCTACACACGCCATTAAGGGCAGATGTCTTCGTGTTCGCGTTGGATCTATCCGCCCATGTTTCCCTCCGGTACGCGGACGACGACGCGTTTCGGATCAGTCACGGGAAATGCATTAGCCGCTGAGAGTCGATCGAGGAGCTTCGGCCCGCCATCCTCGTTGGCGTAGAGCGCTTCCTCTTCCGTGATCCCGACCACCTGCACGAAATCGAATGTCCCCGATTCGAGATGCTGTTCGGTCCCGTAGGGACTGGGTGCGAGCATCACCGAGCGAAGATTGGAGTCGCGGCTGTCGATCGAGCATCTCAACGGGATGCGATCGAACACGCTCAAAAGGTGGGCGACCGGGATATCGGCCGTGGCACGCGAGAATCTGACACGCCATCACGTGAAGGAGTCGAAGGATCGGCCACTGACCTGCTTCGGTCGTCTCGAACACAAACTCACATCCCAGACCTGAGACGGCTGTGGGATCCGGATGATCATCTTCCCATGCGTTCGACATGCCGGACGTTACATACAGCCACGACGCCCGCGCTGGAGTCGGCGTATTGGAACACGCCATAGTTCAACCAGCGCGCATCCACGTTCGGCTGCTGAAATGTCTCGGTCAGCATCTTCGCCGGCAGCGGGAATATCCCAATCGACTCAGGCCCGAACAGACTTGGATACAGCGTGTCCTCTCGAAATGCCCACACGCGTTTGAACCACTCCTCCCACTGGTCAGAACTGCCGGCCGTTGTATCCCGCTCTTTCATTCTTGTTTTCTTAGGCTAGATCCCAGTGCCCGGTGAGTCGGCGGCATGTCGGGCAACGGAAGACATACACCCCAGTTTCATCGTGAAGTTGATCTTCCCAGAGCCCGGGAACAACGTCCTGCACCACCTCGTTAAAGAAATTCTGTCCGTTACTGTCGGGAGCCCGCGCCGCAAAGTCCGCTCTCGACCAAGTTCCGATGAACACCATGGGCCGGCGACAGCAGAACTGCCAGCACTCGCCTTGAATCGTCGCGTAGGTCGGTGTCCGCACCAGTTCCAGCATCATTTCCGTCGGCAGACGAACCCGATCCCAACCAGAGTCAGTCTTCACGACATCAAAATCGCTGCGTTTCAGTTTGGGCACGCCGTGCGTCAATCCTTCCGCGACTTGGTCGAACGAAATCATCCCGAACGCGGTATCCTTCGTTATCGCTGCGCGACCTGCTCTCAGGCAGGTGTAACAGCAAAGGATGCGCTCTTCGGGTATAGGTGGAAACGCTATGCCGGCGCCGCAGGCGTGACAGTTCCCATCGCAGCGATCATCCGCATCAAGCCCGTTTTCGGCCCCACACGATGCGCACTTCATCACCACGTCCGAGCCAATGCCGAGTTCGAAACATACGGCATGCCTTTTCCCACACATCGAACATTCGCCCTCGGGCACGAAATCCACGGCGTCAGTTGGTGGCGCGTCGAATAGCGGAAAAGCGGCCCCCAATTCTTCGAACGTTCGTTTGTGACTCATGGCGGTAAGTTGTCGGTAACTGTTCAGCTGCGGCGCTTCTTCCAAAACGCCCAACTAGGGAGCCGTCTCATCCGATTTCACACCCCAGTCTTTGGCGAACTTGTCGACAGTATCCGCAAGCGCTTGCACGCCCGACGGAGAAGTGCCCGGTGATGCTCAAGCCATGGGCGCTGTGACCCTGCGAGGTCGAACACCTGAACCGAATCGCGAATCGGTCCGAAATGTCGTTGGCCAGTAGAGCGCCGGAATACTCATAGCAGCACTGAAGATGTGCCGGCAGTTCAAGATCTACGAGTAGGTCACCTACGGCGAAGCGGGGCATGGGATTGGCTACAGCAGCTTTCGACTGAACAGATCGACTGATTCCTCAACCATACGAACGGCTTAGCATCCGTGGGCTGATTAACGAAGCGCGCCAAACCTAGACTGATTTCTCGGCGAAGGATTTGTAGGTGGCTTTTAGCAGCTGGGACATCTCGCTGATCACGCGTTCGTAATTCCAATCCGGGTTGATCAAGGGAACCTTGCGAAGGTCCTTGAGTTTCGCTTCAGGCAACTTGCTCTCCATCTTCTCTTTGAATGGCAGGGTGCTGCCGGTGATTATCGCGACGATCTGGTAATATTTGAACTGAAAGTCGCCGCGGTGGCGCCACTCCCGCTCCCATGAGAAATCATAGTAGGGGCTGATCAGATTACACAACGAATAGAAAGCCAAGACGTCCTCGCTTTCGGTGGCCATCTTTCGGCGCAACTCTTGGACGGTGCGGATGCCAGTGAAGTCGCGGTCGAATCGGCGCTGAAGAAACTTAGCATGATTTGCCCCGACCCCGTTGAGATAGAGCGCGGGGCACGCGCCGGCCTCGATCACTGATGATCGCCGGAAAACGAGCCCGAAAGGTTTCAAGCGAATGCTTCGGCCGGGAATGTCGGCAACCATGAATCGGATTTGATTCAATGGTGCTTCGGTAAAGCAGACGGTGTTAAACGCCCGCTGAAGCTTGTCGTCGAATTTGCCAGTTTTGATTTTCTTGATGAACAGGCAGTGAGGGTTGCGGGCCTCAATTGTCTTCTGCTCCAGAATTTTCAACAAATTGTCCGAAGCTGCGCCCTCGTCGGTATCACGCGTGAGATGCACGACAAATCGCGAGAAGTCGTCTCTATGGATGGGTTTCCTCGGCATATTTAAGAAAGGCGCAGATGAGGCTACTTAGAGCCGCGGATCCACGGGCTCGCTTTCCAGTGCGAGCACGCCGAAAACGCATTCGTGCACTCGGCGCAGGGGTTCTTTACGGACGAAGCGTTCTAAGCCTTCTGCACCTAGTGCAAACTCCCGCAGGGCCAGCGACCGCTTGGCTTGCAGGCCGCGGGCGCGGAGGCGTTCGAGATTTTCTGGGGCGGTGTATTCTGGACCGTAGATGATTCGCAGGTATTCCGGACCACGGCATTTCACGGCTGGTTGAAGCAGACCGCGACGGCCGCGAGCGATGAAGTCGGCAGGTTTCACGACCATGCCTTCGCCACCTCCACCGGTCAGCTCCTGCCACCAGCGGATTCCGTCGGCCACACTGGCTTCGTCAGTGACATCAACGAAGCGGTGATTGGTCGAAATCAGGATGCCGCCGGCCAGCTTGGCGAGCGTGTCCATGTGCCAGGCGTGCGATTTGTCGACATGCACGTGTCCCTCCGTCGCAAGCAGGTGAAAAGGCGCCAGTTTGAGGTCATCCACGGATGAAACGGGCCAGCAATACTGGCGGTAGGCGGCAACGTATGCGTCCGCCATCTCTTGCCGCTGGGTTGTGCGACCCAGTAAGCCCTCCACAGACAGGCCTCGCCCGTTTGCCTGCTGCAATAACTCCGTTGAGCGGCTCAGCATCGTTGTCGCAGCAACACCCACAGGCGCGTACTGCTCCTGCAAAAGCGCCTGGGCCTTGGCGGACCAAGGCATCAGCTCACAATCGAGGCAGACCCAATCAGTCCCCAGCTCATCCCAAAGGCCAGCGCGGGTGACGGCTGTGTTCACGCGCTCAAGAAAGGGGCGCTCAAACTTCTCGTCGTTGAAAAAGCGACGTCCCGTGCGGGTGTAGCAGATGCCGATCTCGTCAGCGACAACGCCAAAGCGTTTCCTAGCTACACCGTTATCCCGGCAAACGATGACCACGGCCCGAGAGCCCATGTGCTTCTGCTCGCAAATTACGCGGCCGATACTCTCGTGCCGATAATACGCGAAGGCCTCGGCTGGATGTTCCAGCAGGCCGGCTTCCTTGCTGGTTTCGCAAGGAGACATGGTCGGCGGCAGATAGATCAGCCATTTGGGATTCGCCGCAAACCGGCTCATCACCTCAAGCGCAGCCGTGGCGTTCTCCTCCCGAATCGTGACATTGTGGTGCAGGCGCGTGCCGACGATCCGTTTGCCCATGACGTCAGCCAAGTCGAGCAGGTCGTCGTGCTGTTGTTGCGCGTCGAGCGTGGGGGCCTGCGCGTCGGGTGTGAGGAAGGGACGTTTGGGCTCAGCATAGGTCCGAAGCGCAGGCACCGAAACGATTTCCTTCTCGGGATAACGCAGCGCGGTGAGTCGGCCGCCGAAGACGCATCCCGTGTCGATGTTGAGCGTGCGGTTTAGCCATTCCGGCTGCGGCACCGGCGTGTGGCCATATACAACCATGGCCTGACCGCGATACTCGGCCGCCCAGTTATACCGGACCGGCAGGCCGAATTCGTCGGTCTCGCCGGTGGTCTCACCGAAAAGGGCGAAGTCACGCACCGCTCCCGATCCGCGCCCCTGCATCGATTCCTTCATGCCGGCGTGCGCGACCACAAGCCGTCCGCCGTCCAGCACGTAGTGACTCACGAGATCGTCGATGAACTCGGCGACTTTCGTGCGAAAGTCCTCCGTTTCACCTTCCAGTTGGGCCAGTGAGTCGGCCAATCCGTGGGTGATCTGCACATCCCGCCCGCACAGTTTGCGCATGAGCTTTACGTCGTGATTACCGGGCACGCACAGCGCCACGTTGTCGGCCACAGCGTTCATCACGAGCTTGAGCACCTGTGGAATCCTTGGACCTCGGTCCACCAAATCGCCGACGAAGACCAGTTTCCGACCGGCGGGCGGCGTGATCTTGAGCGTATCGGTGTCGACTGAATAGTGCAGCGATCGGACTAACTCGACCAACTCGTCGAAGCACCCGTGCACATCCCCGATGATGTCGAATGGTCCTTGCTCGTGCTTGAGGTTGTTCCAAAGCGGCTGACGTTCGATAGTAACGGCATCGATTTCTTCCGGTGTGCGAAGATTGAATACGTGACGGAACCCCTCCCGTTCCAGATTGCGCAGGGATCGGTGCAATTGCTGCATCTGCTGCCGGACCACGTGTGGGCCAAAGTTCCGATCCGGACGCGACGCGTTTCGGTCGTGAGCGGTGCGCTCCGGAACATTCAACACGATGGCTACCGGCAAGCAGTGGAAATCACGCGCCAATTGGACCAGCGGCTTGCGGGCTTCCGGCTGAACGTTGGTGGCGTCGACGACTGTGAGTTTGCCTGCCGCGAGACGCTTCCGCGCAATGAAGTTCAGGATTTCAAAGGCGTCCTTGGTGGCGGCTTGGTTGTTCTCATCGTCGGATACCAGCCCGCGGCAAAAGTCCGACGACAGGATCTCGGTCGGCTTGAAGTGGTGCCGGCCGAACGTGCTCTTGCCCGAGCCGGACACACCAACGAGGACGACGAGCGAGAGTTCTGGAATCGTGATTTTCACCGTGAGAAGACCGCCATTTGAGTGGGAGATCCGACGACAAGATCCTCCGGGCCGATTGATCCAAACCGAACACGGTAGCCGAAGCGCTCTGCAATGCCATTCGCCCACGACTGGAACTGGATGCGGTTCCATTCGAACCGATGGTCCTTGTGCCGGAACTGTCCGGCGGGGAGCGTTTCCCACTTCACGTTGTATTCGCTGTTGGGGGTCGTCACCACGACGGTGCCGGGTTTGGCGAACTCAAACACCACTCGCTCGAAAGCTGCCAAACGCGGTGGGTCGAGGTGCTCGATCACCTCGACAACGGATGCGGCATCGAAGCCTGCTAAGCGGGCGTCGCGATACATCAACGACCCGTGGAGAAGCTGAATCTTCTCCTTCACCATGGGTGGCAATCGATCCAAGTTCAGGTTCTCGGCCGCAGATTCGAGGACCCGATGTGAAACATCTACACCGACCACGCGGGTGATTTGACGCTCCTTCAATAACAGCTTGAGGAGTCGGCCTTCACCGCAACCGAGATCGAGAACAGACGTCGCGTTGGATGCCAGCAGCGCTGCCAGCACGGCCCCCATTCGCTGGTCGTTCAGGCTTAGCGTTCGCTCGATTTCGGCCTCTTCCTGGGCATGGGCGACTGCAACCGCGTCCGGCTCGGGGTCGCTCTCGTCGATCAGACGGGCCAGTGCATCGGTGAAGAGGCTCCTTTGATGTTTCAGATAACGCCGAGTGATGACCTCCCGCTGAGGGTGATTTGATAGCCAGCCCTCGCCGTGACGAAGCAGTTTCTCCACCTCGTCGTCTCCGACCCAGTAGTGCTTATCGTTATCGAGCACAGGCAGGAGCACGTAAAGGTGACTCAGCAAAACATGCAGGGGAATGCAGCCGGAGAGCTTGATTCGATAGTAACGACTCGATCCCCACTGAGGGAATTCTTCGTCCAACGGCAATTGCTCGGCCGTCACCGTGTAGCCCAACGGCTCGAACAGACCACGCAAAAAACCCTCGCCGCCGCGACAAGGCACTACGGGAATTTCCGCTTCGAGCGGAATCGGCTTTTCGACCAAGTCAGGCCGGTCTTTGCTCACGCCTGAAAGCGCCGTGCCGAAGACGTCAGCGATTGCCACGCTCAAGAACGATGATGCGGCGTAGGGACGGTCGTTCACATACTGGTCCAGGAGCCCTTCTCCACTTGGACCTTTTCGGTTTCGAACAAGCCCCACCGGATCGACCTCGACCAACAGCGCACACGTGCAGCGCTCGTTCGTAGCCTCCGGATAGATTACGTGCGCCGTGCCGAAGCTCAGGTTGAACGACTGCGGCCTCGATGGGTTTTTCCGCAACAGATATCCCAGATCAGTGGCTGGGCTGTAGGTCGTTGTCAGCGTGAGGAGCATGGAGGAAAGCTACATACAGCCGCATTCGCACAGGCCTGCCAAGCCTGGTTCGGAACCTCGACGTGCAGCGCCACAGCGTAATCGGATCAAACTGCGGCGGTTCAGGATCGGGCAGTTGATCGCTTTCAACGATAATTCTGCCGCGCCCTCGGGTCTGTCGCTACGGCTGCCCTGTGTGAGCGTCGACGCGCAGCCGAGGCCACCAGCACCACCATGGGAAGCGAATGCCCCAGTGACGCCGCTCATACTCGGGCAGCGGCAGATCGAGCGGTGGCGGTTGTCATGTACTAGACCGACCGTCGGGCCGCGTGAATTTGTCATACGTTCTTTTGCTTCCCAATGATGCAATGGTCTACGCCGATCAGGATGAAAGCATCGAATAACTCACCTAGCGCTTCGACTGGCGCTGATCCTAGATCCACGAACAGACTTGCGTTTCCGGCGTCAACTTCGGGGTCGGACAAAAAGTGGACAACGCCGAATAACCCATCGGGTCGAGCAAATGACTTGTCGTTCGGATCAAACCATTTCAGGAACCAGTTCCGCAGTGATTCCCAATCGCATGCTGCACGTACGGGGAAAATTTGAAACTGCATGTAGTCCCAGCACAGCCGGTGGATCTCGATCCGTAGCTTGTGCTCCCAAGTTACGAACACAGGTTCGCCAAAACCGATGGTAACCGAATCCGCGTTCTCAGGATTGAATTTCCCCGCCGCGTCTTTGAGCACAAGGTCGTAGCGCAGAGGCAACTTGAGACCGTCGGGCGCACACACGACAGCACCGGCTGCATCACAGAGCGCTGGCTCGATGATCACCTGACATCCCTCTGACCTTTTCGTCGCGACGCGCTCCTGAAGCACCGCGTTGCAGCGCTGGCGGGCTCGATTGACTGTCTCGGCGAAGGACGACATAACTCACGCAAGGATGGCGCCGTCAGGGACATTTCCGCTTAGAAACGCTTTTCGGTTCAGCGGATTCACGTTTTCCACGGACCGAGGAAAGGTTCGGTTCGATCGACCCACTGTTGCGGGCAATCATTTCGTTTCGTTGCCGCCTTGAACAGCGTCCGCATTGCCGTGCAATCGTAGCTGCCGATGCGAAGTATGCGCCGACAACTTTCAAGAATCTCGCCAGAGCTTTCGATCCAATTGAGGTAAAGGACGCCGTCCATCTCGATCACAACGGTGCCAGGCTCCAGCTCCTCGCGATAGGCCATGGGCATTACCGTGACGCCACCATGGTGTCGACCGAGCAGTTTATACGTCTTGATCAGAGCGGTTCCGATTACGGGCGTGACGGTCATCAGCCCCTCGCCGAGTATCACTCGACCCGGTGCATCCGACTCCGTTACCGCTTTGGGGTAACAGCCAACGACGTCTGAGAGCCCGCCCTTTTCCAATGCCGAACCACAAAAGTGGCCGGCCTTGATCAAAACATACTGATGGAGTGCCATTCCAACCGCTGCAAGACGGCCCATATTGCCCGCACTGTCCTCAACGACGACTACGCCGTCGCCAAATTGATGCGCAAAGATCCTCGCCAGCCCAAGATCCGATGCGGCGCGGCCTAGGATAATAATCCCTTCCATCAAATCAGAAAGGCCCCACAGAGAATCAATTGTTTCTTTCCCGTAGAGAGAACCAAACCCTTCGATATCGATGAAAATTGCTGGGCGCTCATCCACGGCGGCGACTATTAGCCTGCGAAGGGAAGGCGTGCAATGTTACCTTTTCCCGTCGGTGCGTTTCTCGGGGATCGAAGCGCTGTTCGAGGGCGAGATGGTAGCCATCCCCGAGTCTAGCGATTTCCACGTCAGCCGTCACCACGTCCAAGTTGACCGCTTACGAAGCTTCTGGTGGTTTGTGCCTGTAGACGGAAATGGGACCGCGACGACGCTCGCTCTTTTCATAGCGAACGAACTCGATCTTATCCATCACACCTGTGATTGCAGCTCCGACGCAGCGTGGATTCGGGATCGGCATTCCATAACGCTGCTGGAAAATGTCGTGAATGCTGTCGGCATTAAATTCCAGACCGGTCTGGGCCAGTTGGACGATAATGTTATGAAGACGGTTTATGAGGAGGGGGTTTTTTGGCATTGTTTTGTCGGATTGTAGTTTGTGGATAGTCTCCACGATTCTGGAAGGTCGCAGTCTAGGAGGTGCCCAGGCGCACTTCACTGTTCGGCCATGCGCTAATGCGAGTCCACCAGTGATCGATCCAGCAAAGATGCGCAGCGCGTTCGGTCGCCGGCAGTCGGACGAGCGCTATTTGCGTCCCCAGGGATTTGTCCGGCCAGAGATGAAGTTGATTCTTGAGTCCAACGTCGTTGGCCAGTCGCTCAACATTGTGAAGAGCGTCCAGGGCGTAGGACTGCCACGATTCACGATTCGCGAAGACGTCGATCATTGGCTCAACGGCGAGGGCTCGCGCATGGCTGGCAATTCGTTCGACGTTTTCCGCCCTGATGTTGATGGGCTCGTGGAAGACCGTGACCGGATTGAGCTGCGCGATTGCAGTGAGCGTGGCGCGGAGGTCAATTTCGTCGGATTCAGGGTAGGTCGGTGCCATCGCCACAAAGATGGGAATGCCCGCGTCCTTTGCCTGCTTGAGAGTTTGGAGCCGGACGCTCGGTGCCGGAGCTTTGGGCTCGTAGATCTTCGAAAGGTCGTTGCGTAAGGTGGGCAGCGACATCCCGAAGAGGAGCCTCGGGCCGAAGGTCTTGAAGAGGACGAAATCGAGGCGGGCGAGCGGGCTCCGCGTCAGGATTCTGACGTTTAGGGTCGAGTGATCGCGTATAAGTTCGAGGGCGCGCCGGACGACGAATCGTCCCTGCTCTTCGAGGTGTGCCCGTTCTTTTGGATCCGGATGCCGGAAGACTTGGTAAGGGTCGGTAGTCGAGCATAACATGATGGCGCGGTTTCCGTCGGGCTTTAGCTGGGTCGTCGGAGTCGTCTCCGCGGCCGCCAGTGTCTTTAGGAATCGTTTCTCATCCCAGGTGCGCAGGAAGACGTAATCACCCCAATCTGAATCCGGGTCGTGTACTCCAAGTTGCCTCAACTGGGGCGCGAGTTTGTTGGTGCTGGATGACGGGACGTAACAAAACCGGCACGCATGGGAGCACCCCACGGCGAAGTTCACGGCCCAGTTGGAGAGGCTTTTGTGAACGAAATTGTTATCCGTGACGGTGCACGGAGACGGAGATTTGCCGCCAGTCCAGTAACCAGACAGCATGGATTTGAGTGAATCGGATTGGATCATGACGAGCGTTCCGTTTGGCGTCCTAATCAATTGCGTTGATGGCGTTCCGTTCACGTTCGAAGCCATCGACTCCGTAAATGCGGTCGCAAATGCGTTCGCCTTCCCACGCGCCGAGGATGCGCGCAGCGTCGATCACTTCGTCAGGCACCTCACGGGCCTCCAGCAGCACAATCATTTGGTTGCGAAGAAACACCTCCCACATCGCATAGCTGCCGTAGCGGAAGAAGCTACAGAGCATTCTCAGTTCGTGGAGGAGTTCTTCGCTCGACATTCCGGCGACTCGGTGTTCGAGCGGTACAGGCGTATCAGGAGTCTTGAACATATGGCTGAATTTTGTTTTCGGCGGTTTGGGCGATTGGGGATGTTGGTCGTTCATAGTCGGGTTTGATTTAGGGGTTCGCGTCAGCCGTTGCCGGCAAACATGGCATCCAGCGTGCGAGCCATGGGAATCGCCTTTCGCTTTGCGCGTGTGATCTGCATGGGCGACAGCCGGGCAGCAAACCAGTCAGCAAGCCGAACCGCTTTCTTGAATTTCGCCTCCGTGGGAGCGCAGATGGCGAGCGCCAGCGTTTTGGTCAGCGCCTGTTCGAAAGTGGTAATTTCGCTCTCGGCCGAAAAGATCGACGACGGACGCGTCTGTTTCGGCAAGTCAGGGATGTTCTCGGTCGGATTTCGTTTCATGCGCCAAGATTCATTAACCGGGGACACGTCATCAATACACCAAGGCGGACATTCCAGAGGAGAAGGCGGACACAGCCGTCGCGCCGAACGCGTTTCCACTAATGCAGTGCCTCCTACGACTGACGCCGTGCCCAGCGAAGATCCGTCAAAACGAGAACACCGGGGGGAGTTCAATCCCAGCGGGAGGGGAAGGGGTGGGCGAAAAAGGATCGAAAATGAAGCGCTCAGCAGAGGCTTCAAATCGGAGCCAACAGAATAGGCCCCAGCACCGGCGAACGGTGCTGGGGTTTAACAAATCAGGTCGAGGCCGCGAGGAATCGATCAATCCACCACATCCGCCAAAACGGGACGATCAGCACCTCGTGCTTCTCAAGTCCGATGCTTCGCGAGAAGCCCAGTATGGCATACGCCGCCTTTGCAACGTCGGGATGTGCGTCGGAGACCACGGCACGAATATCGCAAAGGACGTTGATGGCCGGTTTTGGGGAACCGGTCCATGGCTGCGGGACGTCGATATAAGACGGTTCCCGGTCGTAGATTTCCTGGAACGCTTGGAGTGGATCAAACGACGGGTTCCCGAGCGCCGCCATTGGAAACAGATCCACGTAGTATAGGACACGCCACTGCACGGCCTCGAAAAGGTCGCTTGCGGCCGCGAAGTCCTCCGGAAACGCCGCAGTGAGTTTTCGCATGGTACTCGTCGTTGGCCGCCGGGCCCGATGGTTCACCAGGAGATCGTAGCTATGATTGCCGACGATACGGGGCCTTGGCAGCTCCGGTAGAACAGCCAAGTCGTCCCATCCCCATGCATCCTCGGGATACCGGGATTTTTGATCCAGTTTCCAGAACGCGACAGGATCGATAGAGGGATTGGTGACACAGGGATGAGGTTCGATGGACGTATTCATTTCTTACCTCCTTCTTGCCCGTTGCGACTCGACAAGGCTTCGCGGACGAGTTGCGACAGATACTGATGGGCGAGCTGGTGAAACCCCGTGATCTGCGGCGGCATAGTAGGCACCTTGGCAATAAGACTGCCGAGGAGCCGCGCATGCTTCCGGTCCCAATCCACGGAGGTATTGGTAACAACGAAAGCAAGCCCAAGCGCTTTGGTTCGTTCGCGATCGGATGCCAGATCTTCGTCAGTCGTGTAAGCGACAAGCAGTCCGTTTGGCAGCAGGAATTTAAGCGTGACGGACTCAATCGCTCCGCTGGTTGCGATGATGGTACTCGCTTCGAAGGTGGCATTTGCCGCGAGCACGGTTTCGATGGCTGCTGCGCCGATATCGGTAACGATGAGTGCGACCGCAGCCGCCGGCGATGTTAGGAGCGCGGCAACATGTGCCCGCGGAATAAAAAGGACCGGGATGCCCGGTCCTTGAATGATGAGGACGTCACCGTCGTTGGAGACGGCGACGCGAGGTTTGGATGTGTCTGTAGACATGGGTTTGGGTGGAATGCAGCAACGTGCTGAAACCCGCACCCCCATGAACAAAGGGAGCGAGACGGCACGAAGTGCCGGCGCGGTCCTGTTTCTCAGCGGAACCGGTCAACCAAGCCTAACAACAACTGCCGGTGTTTAGAGCGCGCCGTGTTCTCCGAAGCGCTGGGCATGCTGGACGACCAACGGAACTCCGCATGAACGGCATCGACGCAACAGGCTTAGCGGGGAGTCATTCTCTCGCACGTCGAGATCTTCATCGTTCGAGAAATAGAGCGCATCCGTCGGACATAGGAAAAACAAGGCGACCGAAAAATCGTTGGCCTGTTTTTCTGCCAGCACAATCAACGCGTCTCGCAATCCGGGAAGCGGTTTGCCTTCGTGGAGCTGCCAGCGTGGCCAATGACGGCGGTTGTTGTGCCAGATACAGAAAACCTCGTGTGCCTCTGCACGTGCGAGCAATTCAGGAACTGAGCATCCCAATGCGGTCGCAAACTCCGCATCATCCGCGGCGCCGCCTTCTTCGGCGAGGGTTTCATCTTCGATGCCCCGGCTACGAGCGGTCACGTGAGCAAAGCAAGCATCAGGATCGTCGTCATACCATCGCACCTTCTCACCGCCGCTGTGTATCGCGACTTTGCTGTCGGTGTCGATTACCCAGTGCGCTGGCGTCGGGGATTGCTCGTCACAACCAGTCACAAGGATCAGCGACGTCGGATCAATGGGCGGCCATGTGCACGCAAGCTTTCTCGGGCGGTGTATGTGGCCGGTAACTACTAGCGTTGGTGGATACTCTTGCACGGCAGGCCACAAATCGGGGTCACCGACATCGATGCCTTCTGCACCTGCTGCGCATTGGCATCCGCTCGGCGGTGCGTGCGTGATCAACACATCGACGGGTCGATTGAGGTCGGGCACCTGCAACCAGCCATTGCACGCGATGCGCAGGCCCCCGAACTCGAAAACGTCACCAGGGACCGCGACAACATTGCCCCGGCCACGAAGCGTTTTGAGCCAACCGCCGTCAGCGTAAACATCGACGGATCCGCGAGCGGTGAAAAAATCATGATTGCCGTCAACAACACAAGTGTGAGAGCGAAGGGACACGAGCCACTCTCTGAGCTGTTTTGCCTGCGCGTGCATTTCAACCGGGCTCCATGCGTTCTGAAGGTCACCGGCGATGATGAGCAGGTCGAACTCGATGCAATGCTCCGCGACCCACGCCAGCCAGCGCTGGTCGTTGTGAAGGTCCGCCACGTGGAGAATTCTCATGGGTCGAAGGGAATCAGTTCTACGAACTGCTCGTAGCTGTCGCGGGACCGAAACAACTCCTTCGCCTTAGCTCCTAACTTGCGTCGAAGAAACAGAAGATCGGGCGAGCGCCATTCATCCGAAAACCCGAGGAATCCGCCGCGATAGACGCGGTCCTTTGCACTCACCATGATCCAACCGACCAGTGCGCCCTCCCACGGAGACCTCGCGACGACTTTCCCGCGTTCCGATGAGTAAAGCAGGGTTCCATGCAGCCGTGCCGCACGTTTGGCCTCCTTCGCAGCAGCGCGAAGCCCTTTGTCTACGGACTTAGCAAAGTCGCTCGGCTCCGAGGAACCTCTCGACGCGGGTTGCTTTGGCATAGCTCAGAAGGGCGCCACAGGAACGCCGTGATCAGGCCGTCTTTCGGCGTGGCGCACAATGGATCCCGACAGACACGTCGCTGAGTGGTTGTCGCCAAGGCCCTGCTGGCTTCTTGTTTGGCCGGGCCTCCGTCGTTGCATCTACAATGTCCTGCAAGAATGCCGCGATGAGCCTCGCCGCCACGACGGCCGGCAAGGTCCCGCAGAGCCTTCCGACCAATTGTGGTGTGGGCTCACTGTCTCCCGTCAGCACGCGAAACAGTTGTGCCGGATCAATCCCTGCGTGGAGGGCGAGGGCTCGTTGATTGTCCTCAAATTCGGAGAGGAGCACAGACTTCAATTCCTTCAAAAATCCATTCACGGAGTGAATGCTTATCGCGTGTTGTCTGATAGACAAGAAAAATATTGACGGTGAGACAATAAATATGATTGTCCGAAAACGTCAGGTGATCCCTGTCACAACAAAACCACTCCAATGAGCATTACCACCATCACCCGATCCCTCCCCGACCTCAGTATCATCTACGGCATGAAAGGCGTTTCGCCCGACCTCGTTGAGACGCATCAGATCCCAGGCGAGATCCCAACTGAACTTTCCGGCGCCGATCCCTATTTTATTGGCTGCCAGTTTCACCTCATGCTGCGCCGCATCAATGATCGTGCGCCGTTGCCTGCCCAGCAGAAGGACATGCTGCCGTGGCTTTCCGTTCTTCGGACGAAGCTTCGCGACCTCGGCGTTTCCTCTTTCACTCCCGAGGTTCGGCTCGCCCCTACGGCCGGGATTCCCGATGGTATTTGCGACCTTGTTGTTGCTGGTGGACTCCAGCCCCGCGGCGCGATCGAAATCAAGGTCACAAAGGCGCTGCCGGAACGCCCGTTGTCTAAACACCTCCTCCAGGTCGGGGCATATTCCGATTTGCTAGCCCACGAAACGCGAACCGCCCGCATTTGGGCCGCGTTGGTCTACGTCAGTTTCCAAGAGCCAGGCATTCGAATCTTCGCGTATTCCAACACACGCCGACTCATTTCCCGAACCCGCCGTCTATTCCTTCGGAAAGCGGCATAGTGCGATATTCACCGCAAAATAAACCAGACATGGCCTACCTTGACGATCTCAGCCGTGCTTTCGCGACCGCGAAGTCCGATGCCCTGGCGTTCATTGAGCATCATAATGCGGAACTTCCGACAGAGAGCTGCCCGACGTGTGGAGTTTCCGGGCATGTGCCGGGACTCCCTTGTCCCGAGTGCTCGCATGCCTATGAAGTATCATGGGCTATCTTGCTGGATTCAGAATATGGATACGACGCCGTCGCACTCAACAACCGGAAGCACGTATTTGCGCGGTTCAACGTGGAAGACGCGTGAGAACTCCCATGCGGCGAGCATTCCAACTGACGTTGTTTGCTGTTGGCCCCGAGACGTGTTGGTGATCGGCAATCGCTAACGCAAAATTCCATCGGCGTTTCATGGCTGACGTGTACTCCAGAGAATTCCGATCTGCTCTGATGGGGCGCGTTCGGTCGAAAGGGAATCGGAGCACTGAACTTCGGCTGATGAAACTCCTGCGGCAATGGAAGGTCACGGGCTGGAGGCGCGGCTCAAAGCTGCCAGGTAGCCCCGACTTCGTTTTCCATGATGCGCGGGTGGCCGTTTTCGTGGACGGGTGTTTTTGGCACTCCTGTCCCTTGCATTTCGTTTCGCCGACTTCAAACCGACGTTTTTGGGAGGACAAAATCGCACGGAACCGGAGTCGGGATCGGCGCGTTGCGCGGCTCCTTCGGCAACGTGGCTGGTGCGTTGTTCGGGTTTGGGAGCACAGCCTTCGGGAGAAACATCGGCTACGGCTACTGCACCGAATCCAGAGGGTTCTGGAACGTCGCTCGCGGACGTGACGTCACTCTTCGACGCAGATCTGCAATTGGCGGTTGCGTCTGATTTCTCCAAGCCAAGGCTGGGCCGGTGTCCGTGCGTTCTCCAGGGAGCGCGTTCCAGCATGAGTGCCGCCGTCCATTCACAGCCCCTAGCATCTATTCTGGCCCTCCGAACAGCCGTCGCCTACCTCGGCGAGCGGCCGCAATGCGCGTGGTGGGACACTGCGTTCCTGAATCAGACGGGCTTCCAGTACCTCGGACTGATCGTCCCCAAGACGGCAGTGGCAGCAGCTCTGACGGCAGCGTGGGAGGGTGCATGCAGGGCGCATGATGAGCGCATTGGCCGCGGTCGGGTCGTGCATCTGTTCCGACTTCCGCCGGAACTTGAGATGGCCATTTCAGCGGAAAGCCGAGGAACGTCTGTGGAGGAGATGTCGTCACGATGTTCGGTGGATCGCGCGTTTGCGGTTCTCGATGAGATCGCGATGGGAGTGAAAGGAGTCATTCACCCCGGGCCGGTGCAAATTGGAAAATCAAGCGATGTGCTGACGGGCTCATTCACCGCACTAGTTGCGGCAACGTTCGCGGCTGGGTTCCGCGCTTCGACGCCCGTTTTTCCGTATCTTGGCTGAATATGGACCGCGATTATAACACAGCGCTCTGCAAGGGCCAGGGCATGCTCCCGGAAACTATTCGACTTCTTGAGATTTGGGAGCCGGGCATGACCGCGGTCCAGTTGCGTGACAAAGTTCGCAACGAAGGGCTGCTTTCCAAGGCAACAGCGTACCGCATGGCGGACATCGTTACCCGTGTCTTTGCCCCACGTTACCTCGGTGCCGACAGCCAACCGGCGCGGCGGCTCCGCGAACTCGTCCTTCGTCAAATATCGGTTGATCGTCTGAATCAGCTTTTCTACCTCTACACCGCTCGGACGCATCAGATCCTGTACGATTTCGTGCTTGAGGTTTACTGGCCTCGGTACGCCGCCGGCGCCCTATGGCTGCTCCGCGAGGACTCCATCAGTTTTATCAAGGCGGCTCAGGCAACCGGGCGTATCAAGACCCAGTGGACGGAAGGGAATAACATCCGCATCGGTCGTTACCTGCTAGCTGCGCTCCATGATTTCCGTCTGCTGGGTGAGCAGGAGTCCGACCGCAGGCCAATACTTCCCTTCAACATAGCCACAACAACGGTCATTTTCCTGGCTCACGAACTGCATTTTTCCGGCCTAAACGATGACAGCGTCGTCAATCACCCCGACTGGGCTCTGTTCGGATTGACGCCCGCGGATGTGATAGGCGAGCTGCGGAAGACCGGCATTGATGGGCGGCTGATTGTGCAGGCAGGTGATCTCGTTCGGATTTCTTGGGGATTTCCAACCATGGAGGAATGTCTCGATGTCGTCTCCAGCTGACAGTTTCGAAGAACTTTGGCAGCGCCTCCGTTCGGGGCGCGGCCTCACCAACACAGGCGATGACCCGGTCTACTACCTCGTGTTCAAACCGGAGCAGATGCTCGAAGTAAAACGCCTTCAACGGCAATGGGCAGCGAAGTTGGCAAAGCAAGGTTGGGCAGCAGAGTTCATGTCGATGGCGGACACGGTGATTCAGATCTTCCGTGGCAATGAACTTCGCGATGTTTGGCTTTCGAGCCCCGCCAATTCCGGATGCGACGCCGAGTCGGTGTCCGAGATTGTGCGGACAATGGAGGATGTGCTCACCTCCGACGACCTGCTGAAAAGAAGGATCGAGGAGCGTCTGGATTTCCTCAAAGGACGCGCCAACACGGTGCTCTTCCTAACGGACCTCGAAGCGTTGCACCCGTTTCTACGGGTGGGCGTCTTGGAGCAAAAGCTTCAGGGTAAATTTGGTGTCCCCACCGTCATTCTCTATCCGGGGCTACGCGAAGGTAAAACGACGCTTCGCTTTCTTGGATTTTACCCTCCGGACGGGAATTACCGCTCGGTCCACATCGGCGGTTAATACCTATGAAAACGATTCGAGAACTGTTTGACGTGTCCCGCACGCTCGATCGACGGATCGAAAAGGTCATCTCGTTCGACAGCACACAGAACGAGCAGCTGAAGCGCGAGATAACCGAATACATCGTCACCGATAGCATCGCGAAAAACTTCGACCGGCTTCTAAGCCAGCTCGACGCCGGTCTCGGTGGCGGCGCGCCGGAGATCGGTGTTTGGGTTTCGGGCTTCTACGGGTCAGGCAAGAGTTCCTTCACGAAGTATCTTGGATTCGCCCTTGATCCATCGCGCACCATCGACGGGCGCCCCTTCTTGGAATGGCTTCAAGCTCAACTGGTCTCTGCTCCTCTAAAGGCGCAACTCGCTACCGTGGCCAAGCGCCACCCAGCGGCGGTGATCATGGTCGATCTGGCGAGCGCGCAGATCGCCGGGGCGACGATGGCGGAGATATCCACAGTTCTCTACTGGACAGTCATGCAGTGGGCGGGTTACTCGAAAGACAAGAAAGTCGCGTACCTGCAATTTATGCTGGAGAAGGACGGACGCATGGACGCCTTCAAGGCGCGGATTGCGGAACTGGCGAAAGGACGGACGTGGGAACAGATTCAAAATCAGCCTTTGGTGGTCAACCAGCTGGCGTCCCGGGTGGCGCACGAATTTTATCCTGAAGTGTTCAACGATCCGGGAGCATTCCAAAAACTCCGGATCGACGAAGCGGAGAAGGAAAACGAACGAGTCGCTGATATGCTCAGCCTTATCCGTCGGCGTTCGGGCAAGGAGAATGTCATATTCATTTTGGACGAGGTAGGACAATACATCGGTTCCCGTGACAATCTGATCCTGAATCTCGACGGCCTTGCGAAGAACGTGAAGTACATCGGCGGCGGCAAGGTATGGGTTATTGCTACAGCCCAACAGACACTGACCGAGGACGATCCCAACGCCCGCCTGAACTCGGCGAAGCTGTTCAAATTGGCGGATCGTTTCCCAATCCACGTGGATTTGGAGGCAAGTGACATTCGCGAGATCTGTTACAACCGCCTTCTTACGAAGGCTGCGCCGGGAGAAAAACAACTTGGCGCTCTATTCGAATCCAACGGAGCGGCGCTGACACACCACACGCAGCTGTCCGGCAGTCGCTATTACAAGTCTTCTCTAAATAAAGACGACTTCCGGCGTCTGTATCCGTTCCTTCCCCAGCACTTCGATATTCTCCTCGCCTTACTGGGCCAACTGGCGCGATCGAGCGGCGGTATCGGACTTAGGTCAGCGATCAAGGTGATTCAAGACGTCCTGGTGGACCAGAGCGGACTCCGGCAAGGGCAGCCACTGCTCGCGGATGCTCCGATTGGCACCTTGGCCACCGCCGGCACGTTTTACGACACTCTGCGGGTAGACATTCAGCGATCCTACAAGCATGTTATCGAAGGTGTCACACGTACTGAAAAGGCGTTCGGCGCTGATTCGACTGAGGTGCGGGTTGCGAAGACGATTGCCGTGCTCCAGGTGCTTGAAGACTTCCCGATCAGCCGCGAAAATGTAGCTGCCCTCATTCATCCACGCGTGGATGCGGCTTCCCAGTTGGATGACGTGAAGCGGGCCGTCACAAGCTTACTTGAGGAGCCAGCGTTGCACGTCAGTGAAGTGGATGGCCGATTGCGCTTCATGAGCGAAGCGGTTGCCGAGATCGAGAAGCTGAAGGTGGCCTATACGCCGCCAGCACGCGAACTGGCAAAGACGCTCAATGAAAAGCTGAAGGAGATTTTCGCCCGTCAGCCAGAGGCAAGGTTGGAGGGGACACGAGTCGTCGCCGCTGGCGTGAAGACTGTCGTGGGCTCGCAGGCCGTTCCCCTGATTGGTGAGCGCGATCCGGTCCAGTATACGATCGAGTTGGTTAACCCTTCCATCTACGAGAAGCGACGAGACGAGCGAATTATTGATTCGGCGCTCCCATCGAGTCGGGCGACCGTATTTTGGCTCGCTCGCGAAGATTCGAATCTGGACCGGTTGCTCGTCGAGATCGTCCAGTGCCGGGAGATTTACAACCAGAACCGGAATAAGCAGGTCGAAAAGGAAGTCGGTGACTATTTGGATGGTCAGCTTCAGCGTTCACAGATTCTGACCGGCGAACTGGAATCGGGCCTTCGAAAGATGCTCGCGTCCGGGGTTTTGGTGTTCCGCAGTACGCCCGTTGCCGTCGCCTCGCTCGATGCTGACGTAAACGCGGCCGCAAACGAGCATTTGGAGGACGTTGCCCGAAAGGTATTCAGCAAATACGGTCTCGCTCCGGTTCAGGCGGACGGTGCATTGGCCGAACGTTTTCTGAAGACGCCAAATCTCCAACAGATCGCGTCACAGAATGACCCCCTCACGTTGGTAGTCACATTCGCCGGACAAAAGAAGATTAACGTCGATCATCATGCTCTCGTTGCGATTCGCGACTATCTTGGCAGCCACGGCCAGGTCGATGGAGCAAAACTTCTCGACGACTTCTACTCGCCCGAGTTCGGTTGGTCAAAAGATACTACCAGATACCTCCTAGCGGCGATGTTGGTGGCCGGCGTGATCAAGCTTCGAATCGGCGGCGCCGACGTGACGGTTAGGGGAGAGGCGGCGATTGAGGTTCTGCGGAATAATAATGCCTTCAAGAAAGCCAGCGTTGCCCTGCGTGATTCGGCGATTTCTGCCGAGGCGAAGTACCGCGCTTCTCAACGCGTGTTGGAACTAACAGGCGAGCAGGTCATGCCTCTGGAGCAGGAAATCAGTGACGCGGTGCGAAGGCATTTTCCCGAGCTTCAACGAAGCTATGCGTCGCTGGACTCACAGCTGCGATCCGCCGGGATGCCTGGAGCGCAGCGTGCGGCGGATTTGCAGATTTCACTCTCTGAGATTCTCAAGGGGGATGCGTCAGACGCGACGCCAAGACTAGGCGTGGATCCGTGCCCTTTGATGGAAGATATGCTCTGGGCACGCGGGGTGCGGAACGCGTTCTCCAACGGCATCGAACAGACAATAGGTCAATTGCGGCGGCACTTGGCGGATATCGCCGCACTTCCGTCCGCAGGAGCGGCTGGCGATATAGTCGCAAAGACGGCTGAGCTTCGGGCTGAAGCCGCGGCGTTGCTCGATCGGGACGATTTTTTCAACCAGGCTCCTGCGCTTCAAACGACACTCAAGCAACTTCAGATCGCTATTGCCGATGGATGTGCGATGCTCTCGAAGGAGCAAGCGGCCCTGCTCGAAGGGGAGGTGCACACGATCGAGTCTTCAGACGGATGGACGTTACTGGGCGTCGAGAGACAGGAAGTGTTCAGCAAGCGGCTCGATGCACTAGAATTAGAAGTGACCTGCGACTTGGACGGAATTCGAAGGCTGCTCAACCACCAGTTCGTCATAATGACCGAGCTGTCGCGCATCCGTGATGAGATCCGGAGGCTGGTTGATGACCAGCGTGAGGTGCCACCGCTGCCCCCCGAGCCGAGGCCGGGCCGGCAACCCTTCACCGAGGTCACGGTCGCGCTTCCGAAGGAGATCACTTCTTCAGAAGATATCGAAACCGTGATCGGTGAGTTGGAACTTATTCGCCAAAAGCTCGGCGAATTCGAACGCGTGATTGTGACTTGGAAGTAGCCGATGGCCTTCGACTCTCCAACCCGGAACCGGCTCGCCCGCCTCGTGGCCGAATGCCGCGACCTCTTGACCGAGGAGTTCGACGCCAAGCTTCAAGAGTTTTATGGCGTCTATGCACACGAGGGGCGTATCGTCGAAATCGAAAAGCTGGCCCATCTCAGCGACGAGCGACTCCGTGTCGCTCGGTTGTTGCGGGAGCGCATAGATCACATTTTGGCGACGGATGTCAGCGGTGGGCTCAAAGAAGCGGTTAAGCGTGTGCTCCGCGAGCAAGCCTTCACTATGTTGAATCGGTTTGCCGCGCTCCGTATGGCAGAGGAGCGCGGAATTATTGTGGAATCGGTCGGCGGTGGATTTAGCTCAAAGGCGTTCAAGACTTTTTCGGAGGTCGCGTATTCGGGCTTGGGAGATGCCTACCACCGGTATCGAACTTTCGTGCGCTGCCTTTTCGACGAACTGGCCGTGGACTTGGGGGGCCTGTTCGACCGTAATTCCCCATACGGACTGCTGTTTCCCCGTGAGGATGTGCTGATTAGACTGTTCGAGTTACTAAACGGCCCGGATCTCAAGCCTCTCTGGCGGGAGGACGAAACCATCGGGTGGGTATACCAATATTATAACGACGAAGCCGAGCGTAGCCAGATGCGCAAGGAATCCCCTGCGCCGCGCAACGGCCGCGAACTTGCGGTCCGAAATCAGTTTTTCACTCCGCGATACGTAGTCGAATTCCTCACCGACAACACGCTCGGGCGACTCTGGTTTGAGATGTGCCTCGGTGAAACCGCGCTTCGAGAACGGTGCCGGTACCTCGTTCGGCGACCTAATGAGATCTTCCTGAGACCGGGCGAATCGGTGCCTGACCTTCCGAAGCGGGAGAATTTTCCACAGGACGATTTGTTCCGACAGCCCGTTCACATTCCGCATCGCCCCCTCAAAGACCCGCGCGAAATCCGGCTGCTCGATCCCGCGTGCGGCTCGATGCACTTTGGTCTCTATGCGTTCGATCTCTTTACCGTTATCTACGAGGAAGCATGGGAAATCGCAGTCGGCGACGACGCCAGGACCAAGTCCGCCGAAACTTTCGCGGCTTTCGTTACTTTCGTGGACGATTTTCCCGACAAGACCGCATTCCTGCGCGAAGTGCCGCTTCTCATTGTCGAGCACAACATTCACGGCATCGACATCGATCCACGAGCTGCCCAAATTGCTGGATTGAGTCTTTGGCTACGCGCCCAGCGCGGCTGGCACCAGGCTGGTGTGAGGCCAGCCGACCGGCCCCGCATCACCCGCTCCAACCTCGTTTGCGCTGAACCCATGCCGGGAGAAAAGGAACTGCTTCGCGAATTCGTCGACCAGCAGTTCCCCATCGACGAGCGACCTGCCTTTGCCTTTTTACTGGAAAAGATTTTCGACCGCCTGGCCCTCGCTGGCGAGGCCGGCTCGCTTCTACGCATCGAAGAAGAAATCCGTGCTACCATCGGCGATGCGCGCTCACACGCTCGGCGCCAATCGGGCCAGCTACAGGGGGCCCTATTTGCCGAAATGGAACCGCCTGAACAGCACGAACTCAATCTACGCAGTCTCACCGATGAGCAATTCTGGGAAAAAGCGGAAGAAAGGATCTACCGCGCGCTCGAAACCTACGCGATGCAGGCTGAAAATGGCGGTTTCCAGCGACGCCTGTTCGCCGACGATGCCGCACAAGGCTTCGCCTTTATCGATGTCTGCCGCAAACGTTACGACATAGTTGTGGCGAATCCGCCGTTCGGTGAAGCAACGCTCGAATCGAAGGACTATATCGAATCACAGTATCCCGATAGCTGCTCGGATCTGTTCGCAGCGTTTGTGGAGCGTGCGATCGATCTGTCACTTCGTAATGGATTCATCGGTATAATTTCAACGGAGGCCGGTTTCTTCCGTCGCACGTTAGAATCTTGGCGGCGAGAAGTGCTTTTGAAGCGATCTACGATGGGTGTAATGGCACACTTAGGAGGGCATGTGCTCGACGGTGCAACAGTAAGAACCGCAACCTACATTCTTCAGACACGTAAGACGCAGGCTGCGTCTCTTTTCCTAAGACTGCTCAAACAAAACGAACGCGAAGCTCGGTTTCTGGAAACTGTAGCGAACATTCGGCTGGGGATCATCACACCCAATGTATATCAAACGAATCAAAGCGAGTTTGAAAAATTGCCGTATGCTGTATTCGGATATTGGTGTTCACCAGATCTGCGAAATGCATTCACGTCGTTCCCTTCTTTGGAAGAGACCGCACACGTGCGGCAAGGGCTAGCGACGGCGGACGACTTCCGATTTCTTCGTCTTCGCTGGGAAATAGCTCCTAAATCTATCGGGACCCACGGTTGGCTGCTGATCGCCAAAGGAGGGGAATACAGTCCCTATCATGACGATGTTCATCTCGCCGTAAAATGGGACGAGGGCCGAGGTGATCTTTCGAAGTTTGCGCCAGCAGTCATTCGGAACCCACACGACTATCTTAAAAGCGGCCTCACCTATCCTCTTCGGACGAATAAGCGTTTTGCTCCGCGTTTGATGCCAGCGGGATGTGCATTTGGCCACAAGGGTCCGGCAATAGTTGACATTAATGGCTCTGCTTATGCGCTCGCAGCACTTTTGAATTCGCGGCCAGCAAGCTATCTACTCAGCCTGGCTTTAGGCGCTTCTGAAGCGGAGGGAGGCGCGGGGGCGAATTCTTACGAAGTGGGTTTGGCTCAACGATTGCCTGTTCCCCGTGCCGCCATCAATGATGTATCGCTCGCTGATCTCGGACAAAAAGCATGGTCGATCCGCTTTGCACCAGATCTTTCCGATGAGACAACAGCGCAATTTGTTTCCCCGTTCTTAGGATCGATACCGGAATCCGTGAAGGAATTGGCTAGCACTATACTGCGACGAGACCAACAGCTCGCGGGAGCGTATGGTGAGATTCAAATCGAGATCGACCTAAAAGTCCGTGAGTTTTACCGGTTTAGCGATAGTGACTGGAGAGACATCATTGACGATGTCGGAGACATTCACCGGCCGCTACTTCCACCTTCACCTGAGCAGGCAGCACAACAAGATGCCGCGCGAGCCATTTTCCACTACCTCGTTGGTAGTGCCTTCGGTCGCTGGGACATCAGATATGCCACGGGCGTTCGCCCGGCACCGCCGCTACCCAATCCATTTGCCCCTCTTCCGATCTGCTCGCCGGGAATGCTCAGAGGGGACGACGGACTCCCTATTACTGCTAAGGAGGGCGGGCAGCCGCGCGCCCTCGGTGCTTATCCGGTGAATGTGGCTTGGGATGGCGTCCTCGTTGACGACTCGGAGCACCCACTCGACATCGAACGCAGTGTCCGATCCGCAATCCAAATCCTGTGGCCCACGTGCGCCAACGACGTCGAGCACGAAACGTGCACACTGCTCGGCGCGCCAAGTTTGCGCGAGTGGATTCGTCGGCCAACCGCTTTCTTCGCCGAACACCTGCGTCGCTACTCAAAGAGTCGCCGCCAAGCTCCCATCTATTGGCCCCTCTCAACTGTTTCAGGCGGCTACACTCTTTGGCTCTACTATCACCGAATCTCTGACCAGACGTTGTTTCAATGTGTCAATGACTTCGTCAGACCAAAGATCGCCTCCGTGGAAGGAGATCTCGCCCGCGCCATGACTGCGAGCGGTGATGAGCGATCGAAGCGATCTGAAACCGAGCGGCTGACGGCGTTGCGATCCGAGTTGGTTGAGTTTCAAAACGAGCTGCTTCGCGTCGCTCAGTTGCCCTATAAACCTAACCTCAATGACGGTGTAATTATCACCGCCAGTCCGCTGTGGAAGATGTTCCGGCTACCGAAGTGGCAAAAAGATTTGAAAGCTTGTTGGCAGAAGTTGGAGAACGGCGAATACGACTGGGCCCATCTCGCTTACTCCATTTGGCCCGAGCGCGTGAAGAAGCGCTCCGAACGTGATCGCTCGATCGCAATCGCGCACGGCCTTGAGTCGATCTGCCAAGTCAAGGCAGCGGCGAAACTGGCTAAAGGCAGAAACAAGAAACCAGCCGAAGAGGATCAACGGCAGACGACGGCACCCGAACTCAAAGCGGTCCGGGGGATTTTGAGTAACGGGAATACCCAATCGCCATGAAGATCTCTGAATCTATTCAGCAGTCATTTCGCCGCCGCGCCGCTGAGCGAGGGGCCCTCGTGGTCTATGATCCCACGCGCCGTCTTCATGAAATCGTGTTGGGAATCGCGGATTCCCAACATACGATCCTTGACGCTTCGGTGTCTTTTATCGAGGCACACGAAGCTGCGGTCGCGTGGTGGGCGCACGCTGGCGATCCCGCCGCGGGAGAAAAGCGCCTGATAGTTTATCTCCCAATGCGTGCCCCGATGACACCGGAGGCCCGGTGTCTCGACCCATTCAGTGCCATTGCAACAGCCAGCGGAGCGTTCCTGGATAACGAGGGCGATTCCTTTCAGTTGTTGTGCGAAAACGCCAAAGCCGATCATCGGGAAAAGATCCGCGAGCTGTTTCTAACGGGCGTTCCTAATCTGGCGACGCTTGAGGCGGTCGGAGGCGGTAACAACTGGCCGCAGTTGCAGACGCTTCTTTGCGCAGAGTCCGTGACAGATCTTCTTGTAGGATTGCTCGCTCCCACGCCCGCCCAGGCAAACGCAATGAAGACCGGTGATGGATGGATCACCGAAGCCAAGGAAATGCTGGAGGCACAGCTTGGGTTCGTCGCGAAAGGGAAAAAGAAATGGGAGTCGATTTCCGACGATCTCTGGCGATTCATCCTGTTCAGTGAGTTCGCCTACGACCTGCCACAAAAACTTCCGGCCGGCCTTCGTGACGTCCCAGTGGCGAGAACCGGTGCCGAAATTCTCGTCAATCGGGTTTGCGAGACGCTTCGACAAGAGCGGACGTATGACCTCTACATCGAACGCGCCGATCTCATAGCAACGACCATGCAGTTGGAGGAGCGCATGCGTGGAGTGGACGACCTCGGCGACCTCGACACGTTTGCGTTCGAGGAACGCTCTTTCCTGCGCCGCTTTGTTCAGCAGGTGTTGGCGGGCGCACTTGGGAAGGCATCCGAGATCGCCGCCAAACGTCGCGGGTCGATCTGGGTGCGCCGTACCGACCGGGGCACATTGTGGGTCGTCGCCGAACGGGCCCGTGAATTGCTCGTGGTAGCGGAAGATCTTGAGCGCGACCTTCCGACCTCGCCTCGGTCCACGGATGAACTGATCTCATTCTACACGCGGCGTGCGTACCGAGTTGACCAAGCGCAGCGTGAGCTAGAGCGAGCGCTTAACGACGCCCACTGGGAGCTTGAAGGGCTCGTGGAGTTGGTCGAGTCCGCGCAGGAACGCCATCGCAGCGTGGCGGACAAGCTTCAAAATCGGTTCGCCGATGCCATTGTGAAGGAGGGGTGGCCGAGTCATGGACACCTGCGCGCCACGCAAGTCTTCGATCGAATCGTTGCGCCGCTGCTTGAGACACGAGGAAAGCGCGTGGCGTACTTCATGGTCGACGCGTTGCGGTTTGAATTGGCGGCGGCACTTGAGCGCCAGCTCGCTGACGCCCACGTGTGCCGTCTCCAAGCGGTTTGCGCACAGCTGCCAACGATCACACCCGTCGGTATGGCCGCACTTCTCCCGCAAGCCGACGGGAACCTCGCCTTGGTGCGCGTGGGAAATGAACTGGTGCCGACCTTGGCCCGAAAGCAGATCAAGACACCGAATGATCGCCGTGACTACACGAAGGCAATCTACGGGGATCGCGTTCGAATGCTTGATCTGGATGAGGTGATGCTGCTGGGGAATGGATCGAAGAAACAGGGCATCATTCTAGATGGCGTTGAGCTGTTGCTTGTAAAGACGACGGACATCGACGAGCAGGGAGAATTGGCTGCTGCGAATGTCTGCCGCTCGATGCCTCACATCTTGGCGCAATTGATCGCTGCGGTTGGGAAACTCAAGAAGGCAGGGTTCCATCACGTCGTCATTGCCACCGATCACGGTTTCGCGTTGAACGCGAGTACGACCTCCGCCGGCAATACCCTCAGCAAGCCACCTGGAGACTGGTTGGAAGTTAAGAACCGGTGCCTGCTCGGAACTGGATCTGGAGGACCGGACTTTGTCGCAGTGCCTAAGGAGCACGTGGGCATCGCCGGAGACTTTCCGACGTACGTTGCACCTCGTTCATTTGCGACCTTCAGCAAACGGCACGGGTATTTTCACGAAGGACTGTCACTGCCGGAAAACGTAATACCGGTTTTGGAAGTTGATCTCGCTAACGATGAACCGGCTGGCAAGTCGGTCGTCGAAATCGAGCTGCGCTACCGTGGCGAGTCTACGGGTGTCGTGACGACACGCCGCCCGATGTTGGACGTATCGGTGTTCGGTGGTGATCTGTTTGCCTGCGACGTGGTGTTCAAACTTGAAGTCAGAAGCACCGCCCTCAAGGAGGAGAAGGCGGTCGGCGAAGCAGCATCCTCGCCGCATGTCGATCCGGCGACAGGTCTAGTCCGGCTCAAAATGGGACAGGCGGCACGGGTGCCCATCCGGCTTGACGACGTCTTTGTTGGGGCATTTCAAGTGCGCGCAGTCGACGCCGAGACAGGTGTGATCTATGGATCACCCCTGCACCTCAAAGCAGAACCCATCGCGTGACCGCAAATACTGACGACATCGACAATCGGCTGAACCGAATCTTCCCGGGCTGCGTGGTCCGAAAGGATCTGCTTCAGCGGATTAAGAAGGGCACGAACGTGCCTTCTTTCGTGCTGGAGTTTCTCCTCGCCAAGTTCTGTGCGACGGACGATCCAGCGGAGATAGACGCCGGCATCGAGGCGGTTGTAGAAACAATCAACAAGAACTACGTCCGACCTGACGAATCGAACCGAGCCCAGTCGACGGTTCAGCAAAAGGGCAGTCACAAGTTCATCGACAAGATTCACGTCTCCTACGTCGAGAGGGAGAAGCGACACTGGGCGGCGATGGAGAACTTCAATTCACGACGTATCGCCATCAGCGAGAAATTTTATCGCGACAACGACCGTCTGCTGGAAGGCGGCATCTGGGCCGAGGTGACAGTGGCCCACAACAACATCGAGGAGGACGACTATGCGTTCCTGGTCGAAGACCTGCGGCCGATTCAGCTTTCCCGATTTAATTTCGACAGTTTTTGCCAAGGAAGGCGCGACTTCAGCAGAGACGAATGGATGGACGTAATCTTGCGCTCCATCGGGCTGGAGCCGGCCAAAATGACGGCCCGACTCAAGTTTCACTTCCTCGCGCGCCTATTCCCGTTTGTCGAAGCGAACTATAACTTCATCGAACTGGGACCTCGCGGCACTGGGAAATCGTATGTTTACAGTGAATTTTCCCCGTATTCGACGTTGGTGAGCGGCGGGCAGACCAGCACTTCGGTCCTATTTTACAACAACCAGCGCCGGCGTGTGGGCATAATCGGATTTTGGGACGTGGTCGCATTCGATGAGGTCGCCGGAATTCGAGTGAAGGACCGGGATACCATGCAGATCATGAAGGACTACATGGCGAACGGGCGGTTTAGCCGCGGTCCCGCAGAGATAACTGCGAACGCCAGCCTCGTGTTCGTCGGCAACATCGACGACTCGATCGAGGCATTAGTCCGTTCGCCCAGTCGCGATCTTTTCAAGCCACTGCCCGAGGCATTCGACCTCGCACTGCTTCATCGTTTTCATACGTATCTGCCGGGCTGGGAAATTCCCGCGAGCAGTAGCGACCTGCTAACGGTGCGTTACGGGTTTATCACTGATTATCTGGCTGAGGCTCTCCACCACCTGGCGAAGCAGACAAACCGATTCAACTACGTGAAAAGTCGGGCGCGACTCGGGGCAGCTGTTCGCGGGCGCGACGAAACCGCAGTCATCAAAACGGTTTCAGCATTCCTCAAGCTGCTGCATCCTGATGGGGAACCAAGCGAGGCCGAATTCAACGAGTATTTGGAATACGCGTTGGAAGGTCGGCGGCGTGTGAAGGAGCAACTCAACAAGCGTAAACCGGACGATGAATTTGCTGCGCTCGAATTCTCGTATGTGAATCAGAACGGCATCGAGCGGATCGTCACCTGCCCAGAGTCAAGGGGCGTTCTGGTGGCCGAACCCCCGGCTCCAATCTCGGGGGGACCGGTAGCGAATTCGATCGTTCGCGAGTTGGATGTGGAAGAACAGATGCCTCAGACCGTGCAGGAAAATCGGGAGAAGCACATTTCTATTCACTACGGGGATACGGGGTACTCCTACGCCACCATTTTCGGTCCCTATTTGCCGGGGACGAAAGTGATTCGCGTGGAAGATCCATACATTCGCAACCCACACCAGATCGCAAATTTCACCAGGTTCTGCGAATTGGCGGTCAAGGAGGGAAGTGTTGAGCGCATTCACCTGAAAACCGGAGCGGACGACCAGTCTCAGGAGGTGGAGAATTCCGAGAAGCTGGACGCCTTGGCGGATGACCTGCGAGAGCATGGGATCAAACTAGAGTTTGTATTCGACCCTCACATTCACGACCGCCAGGTGGAACTCGATAACGGGTGGATTATCAAGATCGGCCGGGGTTTCGATTACTACCAGCGGGTCGATCGGCCGCGTTCCGGCTTGGGTATGAACGACTGGGACTTGCGCCCGTGTCTTGAGACGACGGTGGATATTTTCAGAAAGAATTGAGTCGATATGAGCACTCGAAAGAAACCTACCGCAATCGATCTCTTTTCTGGATGCGGCGGCCTAACGGAAGGACTTCGTCAGGCAGGCTTCCGGGTGATCGGAGCAATCGAAGTGGATCCACTTGCAGCGGCAACCTACCGCGCCAACCACCGTAGGGTACACGTGTGGGAGCGCGATATCTGTTCAGTGAAGATTTCCGAGTTGAAGCGCAGTCTAGGACTGAGGCGGGGACAACTCGACCTGATGGCGGGATGTCCCCCTTGCCAGGGCTTCTCGTCGATGCGTTCGTTGAACGGAAAACTCTCCGTAGAAGACGAGCGGAACGACCTGATCTACCAGTTCCTCCGATTCGTTCGAGGGCTGCTCCCGAAAACGATCATGATGGAGAATGTCCCTGGTCTCCGCGAAGACCGACGCTACGGTCATTTTTTGCGGCAGTTGCGCGCACTTGGGTATGAACACATCGACGAGGACGTGCGTAACGCGCAGTTCTTCGGTGTGCCGCAGCGCAGGCGGCGTTTGATCCTAATGGCGAGTCGCATCGCGCCGGTTTCGGCGCCCCAGGCTGACTCGCGTTTGCGCACAGTTCGGGAGTTCATCGGCACGCTTCCGGAGGCAGGAAAGAGCGGCGATCCGGTCCACGACTTGCCCGAGAAGCGCAGCAAAAAGATACGCCAGCTTATTACTCGAATTCCCAAGGACGGAGGCAGTCGGTCGGACTTGCCGGCCAGCGCGCAACTGGATTGTCACAAGAAGTGTGACGGCTTCTACGACGTGTACGGTCGCATGGCGTGGGACAGTGTCTCACCCACGATCACCGGGGGATGCTTCAACCCTTCGAAGGGCCGATTCCTTCATCCATCGTCAAACCGGGCTATAACAATACGGGAGGCCGCGCTCCTACAGACATTCCCCCTGCGATACAAATTCCCCGACGTGAGCCGAAAACAGGATTTGGCTCTGCTTATAGGAAACGCGTTGCCGCCAGAAATGATACGGCGGTTCGCACTGGCCATGAGAAACGGCTTTACCGGGAGGAGGGACCGGTGCCATGCCGAGTAGTCCCCTCCTAGAGGAACAGGAATTCCGTGGGCTCGTCGATGAGGCGCGGCACAATTCGTGGTCGCCCGAGGATGTCGCGCGCCTGGCGACCCGCCTTGCGGCAAGCGGCGAACAGATGCAATGGAACAACTCGATTCCCGTGGCCGACGTCGCATCGACAGGGGGTCCGGGCTCTCTTTCCACCCTCTTGGCGCCAGTGTGGCTGTTAGCGTCGAGTTGTCGCGTTGTGAAACTGGCTGTGCCCGGCCGACCTGCGGGTGCTATTGACAGTCTCGCCACTGTCCCGGGCTATCGCGTACGCCTTTCTACCGATGAGGTTCGAGCCGCGGTCGCAACCTGTGGATTTGTCCATTTCCTCACGGATGAGAAATTCGCACCTGCCGACGCAGCTCTGTACCAATACCGACGTCGCTATGGTGCCGTAGCTGTCCCGAGCTTGGCCGCTGCGAGCCTGCTCGCGAAGAAGGTGGCAGTCGGAGTCCACCGTGTTGGCCTCGACGTGAGGCTCGGACGGCATGGGAACTTTGGCGGGTCACGATCGGAGGCCCGCACCCACGCGAGCATCTTCTGTGCGGCTGCACAGTTGCTCGGTATCGACGCGGTCGCATTCCTCAGCGCAGAGGACCGCCCAGCACAGCCGTGGATCGGCCGCGGCGAGAGCTTGGTAGCGTTGGCTCATGCTCTACAATTTCGTCAAATGAACTCTCCAGAACCTTGGCTCGATCGCCATGTGCTAGATTGCTGGCGAATGGCGGCGACGGTTGCTGGCGTAAGCAATAGTGTTGCGGCGAGCGACGCTCCTCCGACGACTGCGCTCTGCGAAGCCAGAGCTGCTTTCGAAGCTCATCTGGCGAGCCAAGGCGCAACCCTCCACGGCTTTCTCGACCGCGTAGACATGGTGTGCAGCGCACGCAGGCAGACCGTGTACGCACAGACACCGGGGACACTGCTCATCGACCTCGCCAGCATCCGCGATATCCTGGTGGAGTCACAGGTTGAAGCTCGTGGGCACGAATTCAGTGATCCAGTCGGGGTGAGGCTCCTAGCGCAAACGGGCGATTCAGTGGCCGTCGGGCAACCGATCGCCGAGGTGCGATGCTCGACGGTTTTCTGCGGAGAGAAAGTGTTGGAGCGGCTAAGCTCAGCGTTTCGGACCCAGTTTACGGCCGACGATTCGCCATCGGAGAGGGCCAGCGAAAATATGGAGGTTGTCCGTGCCTAGCCTCTGTTGTTTCTGGTGTCCGGCTGGGGACTTCAAGGACCGCGCTGCGGGCGAATGTTGCCCTACATGTGGGCGACCCTACGAGACGCCGTTGCGGACTCTCCCCGCGGCCGTCGGCAACTACCGAGTGCAGGAGGCAGTGTCACGGGGGTTCTATAGCGTCGTATATCGTGCACAGCAGGAATCGCTGCGTCGGACGGTGGTCCTGAAGGTTGTCCCCGTTGGTGTGTACCAATTTTTCAAGAAAGACTGGGCGGCGGAGTGCGCCGAGCATGCGGCGATCGCTGAAGGAACCCCGTTCGTCGCGAATATCACGGATCAATTTAGCGCCGACGTCGACTTTGGAGGGGTAGTGCTACCATGCCATATTGCCGTTCTGGAGAACATCGCTGGACCCACACTGGAGCAGGTGGTCGGGCAAGCGCACGAACGCGGGGCATTGAGTCCGCGAACGGCGGCACAGATTGCGGTCGATCTGTTTGAGATCCTCCACCTATTCACGCAGCGCGGCCGTTTTCACAATGACCTGCATGCCGGGAACGTGATCATCCAACGATTGGCTCCACAGGCGGTGCGCTCAGGTGCCATTGACCCCACCGTCCGGGCTGTGGCGATCGATCTGGGATCAACATTGGACGCGAGTCGCAGCGGACCGGCAAGGCTAGGTGATCACCACCACGTAGCCAGGCATATATCCGCGCTCGCCAGAGCAGTTCACGCACGCGCAGGTGCGACGACAGATGCAGATTATCGGTTGGCGGGAGCTATGCGCGGTCTGGCGGAGCACCTCACTCCAGCCGCCGATGCACAACGACTCCTGACAATAGAAGACGTTCAGCAGACAATTCGGGCCGCGATTGCTGCTGTCGACGAACCGTGGCGTCAGCCATTATCACTCCAACGATTCGGCGATGCTTACAACGCCCAAGCGCTGGAATCATGGCACGTTCCGGAGCTGTGGTTCGATCCAGATAATAGATGGCTGGGAAAAACGACAGCACGTGGGCCGCAGGTCATAACAGGTATGCGGGGGTGTGGGAAAACCATGCTATTGCGAGCACTGCATTTCCACGCACGTGCGGTGCGCGCCGTGGACAACGCACAACCAAGTTCGCCCACGCCGGAATTCTCGAAAGACGATTTCATCGGCATTTACGCCTCCTGCCAGAAGCTCCTCGACCCGCAAGACCAAGGCGCAAACGATCAAGCGGTGCCTTTCGAGCGGCTCTATGTCGCCTACTTGCGGGACGCGGTTCAGGTGCTGCGGCATTTGAGATCGTTGGACCCCACCGCTCTCGTCGGCGGCATCGATGTCTTGCTGCGGGACACGCTCCGGGCGCTAGATCTCGGTAGCACGGTGCCTTCGGCATCCGGCGAGCATGGGTTTGAACGGTTCCTGATGGATCTGCAATTCCAGCTGGCAGACGGGAAAGGGGGGTGTCGCTTACAAATGGCACCCGCCGAGGCATTCGGGCACCTGGCGCAAGTATTACGCGCCGCCGCCCCGGCCCTCACTGGCAAGTACGTCCTGTTTCTGCTCGACGACGTATCTACTCGTTACTTGCAGCCGGAAATGGTTCGAAGAGTCATTTCGCAGTTGCTGTTCCAGCACCCGCATTGCGCCTTCCGGATAACGACCGAGGCACAGGCCCTCCACCGCGTGCTGCTTTCACCCGGCGGAAATGCGCCGGCGGATCCGAGCCGCGACTACGAGGAGTTCAATTTGGGGAACGAGGTATATCGGCTGCTAAAGGAAGGCTCCACTACCCAAAACATGCAGTTTGTCGCGGAAATCCTGCGTCGCAGGGGCCGGCAGTTCCGAGATGAGCTTTACCGTCGCGATCCGATCGACGTGCTCGGTGACGCCAACCTCGAAGATATCGCGAAAGATATCGCAGGTTCGTCGGCGTCCTCGGCGGCGCGAAAGCAGGTGTACCGGGGGCTCCGAGCTTTGCAGGCCGTGTGCGTCGGAGATCTAGGCGACGTCGTCAAGCTGTATGAGAAGATCCTTCAACGTGCGACCGTAAACGAACTTCCGGTAGCTGCTGATAAGCAGTCTGAGTGCTTCCTCGAACACTCGGCGAGTTTGCTGCATTTCCTGAACCGACGTGATCAGCACAAAAAGGGACTCGCGTTGGCGTTCGCGCAGGCCGCAGGCGAGTTACTGCAACGCTCCGCAAAGGCAGGCGTGCCCGGTGGACGTCCCCGCCTTCGGCAATACACGAAATTGTACGTGCGCCTGGACTCTGGACCCGATTTCGAAGAGGTCACTCGCCAGTTGTTGGACCTGCTCGATGCTGGGGTGTTCGTTTATGACGGTGGCGTACCCAGAACGAAAACCCGGGATGATGATCCTGTGCTTCAATTTAAGCTGTCCTACCGGAAGATGCTCGGTCTCGCCAGCTTCATTGGTTTATCCGATCGGGATCGCTTCGAGCTTTCCGGCGAAACCCTTCGCCGGTGGCTCGCGAATCCGGAGGAGTCGAAGAGCATTTTGATCGATAGCGAGGACAAGAGGACGAGCGAACAAGAAGAGGGGCGACCGGAGGAGGGCGAGCCCTCAACGAGGGCAGCCGTGTCCGCTTCCTTTCCCGAAGCAGACGAGGCACAACCCGTACAGGGGACCACGACGCGGCGTCGGCGCGGGACACGGGCCGCCGGGCAATTGCAGATGGAGTTTCAATCGAGCGTGAAGTTCGACTCTCGAACGAAGCTCGTGCCAAGCTTAGGCATACGCGTGACACATGGGTCCATCGAATCGTGGAAAGACCGTGAAGTCGACGCTGTCGTGATCGCATTGGGGTTTGAAGATCGCACTCGCGTATCCGCGGAACGGCTATTGGGGGCGGTGCGTCCAACCAAAGTCGTTCTCGTACGGTACGACGACACTCAGGGTAATACGATCGCAGAGGAGATCGAGAGACTTGGCATTCGGACGGAAACGGTGAGTTCGGCGGAAGAAATCTCCGCGTCTATCCGTGCCGCAGGCCGGGTGATCGTCGACACTTCAGGGCTTTCAAAGCCTTATCTGTTCATTGCCATCAGGGATGCGCTTACACATGCTCGGAAGGTCGGGGTCGTGCACACGTTGGCTGCGCATCACTACCCGAGAAATGCCGATCTCCAGAAACTTGGGGTCGCCGCGGACCGGCCGGTCCCAAGTGAGATACTCGAAAAACTTGGAGATGTGTTGATGGGCGAAGCCGGCCCGTACCGGCTGGTGCCCGTGCATCAAGCGCCTGCGGCTCCAGAGCGTTGGCGCGCATTAATCGCCTCTGCTTCGCCTAAAAACGATCGATTGTTGTATCTTCTCGATTGTAGGCGTTGCGACGCTACTCGCATCCTTGTGCCGCGTCCAACTACGGCTCGACGGCGCATTGCGTGGGCCGCAGCAGAATTGGCGGCCAGTGCAACGGACGCCAATGTGGGGCTTGTCGAAGTCGACACGAACGACATCGATCACGCCATACGAGCAACGGAAGAGATATATGGCGACCTCTACTTCCGGAGCGGTGCAAACGTCGAAATTGGCCTTACGGGATCAAAGATTCATGCTGTTGCTGCTGCTGCGTTGGCGGCTTCCGCTCGTGTATCGGCTGCGTGGTACGTATGTCCGCAAAAGTTCGATCACGAGCGTTTCACCGTTGGGGCGGGAGAGACGCAGTGCTTCGATCTCGCGCTGACCGATCCGATTCTGACTGCGGACGGTAGTCGCGACGACGAGTGAGTGGTGTAACAATGTTACACGTGGGACTTCCTTTCCACTTTATCAGTTCGCGAACTCGCATCACTAGAGGTCGGATCCGGTGGTGCTTACGTCGTTGTCGGATGCCATAAAACCTGAGGTTCTTTATGCCGTACCGTTACCGCTGCCATGCGAGCCCGCCCCATCTTCATTGCCCCGCTTGTCTGCGGCACGATCTACAGCGAATCATTGATACCCACTTCAAAGCTGGTGACACCGCTGGGGACGATGAACCGCAAGCAATCTATCGCACGTTCTTCTCACCTGCCGCGGTAAGGCAGTGGCAATTGTACTTCCGTCGTTGGGTTCCTAAGATCGCTTATGCAACTGTCTTCCCGCACCAACGGCCATATTGCACGTTCAGCACGCCGCCTCCCGGTAGCGCAGCTGGATCATACAAGTGCGAGGTAGGTGACTTGCTTTTGGTGGTAAGTGATGTCCGCGGTCGGCGGCGCAAAGCTGCGCTCCTCCAAGCGAAGGATTTTTCGTCCCCCTGGCCGCCACGAACCCGCACCGGGCAATGGGAGTTGTACACTGGCTGGCCCGACATTAGCTATAACCCGAATTCCGGCAGCTCGACTTCGAGCAGAGTGACTAGATCTCTTCCGTTCAAAGGAGGTAGCTCACCCGCCGCGCAATACCTCATCATCGACCTCGCCAGCCGTGTCGCCGAAGCGTCGGAAGCGTTGCCTGTCCCGGCCTACTCCCATTTAGCTGCGTTTGTGGACGACTTCCTCAACAAGAAAGCCGGCCGACCGTTTTCCTGGGATCGTGCGTCGGCGCGCGATGACTGGGATGAACTCGTGTGGGACCTGCTAGAGTGCACGTGGAAACAAAGCGTCAGCTCTCATGCTGGAAGGGGGGCGGGTGGCGTTCGAGGAGGTGGCGGACTCCACTTCACGAGTCGCTCCGTAGAGCTTGTTGATCAAGTGGTGACTGTTGATGCCACAAACGGACAAGGCCCCCCGCGTCGGGTCGAACAAGAGAATGCGGGGGATGTATTCGAAGGATGGGGAATGCCAATTGTTCATCTAGTCGGCTCATCTTCTGAGCCCCCAGCTGAATGATGTGGACGAGCCCCCGAAGCGATCAGCCGAGCGTCGGCGCAATCCCAGCTAGGATCGAGTCAATCGCCGCGAACAGCGGCAGCGACGGTCACCGGAAGAGTAGAGTTCGCCACGGAGCAGCCAGTTCGGGTTTGCGGCCAGTTTCGTGTTTGAGCGCGCACGTCACGGGCGCCGTAAGCACCTCGACGGCATCAATAGGCGCGTCTTGGGAGAAAACGGGCATGTCAATCACGTGGGCCGGCAGCAGGTCCGAATCTGAGAAATGGAATGGAAGTTGGAAGCGCTTCTTCGCCCGGCGGAGTCGACGGTGGCGTTCCTCACGCCCACCAATCCACCTGACAAGATCGAGCCAATACTCCTCCCGAAGTTTGCGATCGTGATACAACGATTTTTCCCGCTCGGTGGCCGCGCGACGCTCGTCCGATTGGACAATTTTTCCCTTTACCTCGAACGGTCGGCCGAGACTTGGAAAAACCTCAAGGCCTTCGCGATTCGCCACAACATTGCGCACACCGTCCATTGTGGCGACCAATAGGCGAGCGTCTCGTTGGCATTCCAGTTCCCGAAACTGTTGCGCCTGACGCAGACGGTATTCGATGTCTTCCTTGAAGCTGCGGACCGCAGGACTGTCGCCTGGAATGGGAATACAGATCACATCCCTTTCGCGACCGGGATCCTTCGCACTGGCCAGGTGGAAGTCGTAGTTGAGGATCTCCGTCAAAGCCACGAACACACCACGATCAGCGCCCTCCCAATATGGCTGCCAGCGTCGCCCGGACGAAACCAAGGTGTTCACGTACCCGATATGCGCATTGGTGGTAATGGTTTTTGCGGGATCATCGATCGGCTGGGTTGGGCGCTGCTTTTCATTTTCCGAGCATTCCCAGTGCACCGCACCCAATCGAATAATCTCGGCGTCGTGGAGTCCTGCACAGATCACCGCGTCGACCCGGCTTATGATGGCGCGGACGGTCGCGATTCCGAGGTGCTCCGCGAAGTTGAGGTTGAAGGTCGTGATTGGGTTGGACGAGTAACGCGCATATTCCCGTGCTAAGGCCGAGAAGACCGCATGCGGTGTACCGAACACGTCGACAGGTTCCGCGTAACGCTCCTTTCCATTACATGTAACGTTGCCGAAGATGTAGTCGTGAAACGCATCGCCACGGTTGGCGCCTTCGCCTTGCTTTGGATTCGGCTCAATTGTCATGGCGATCCTTCACCTGCCGGTAGATGTCCAGAACCGCCGACAACGCACGATCGACAACCTCACGTGCAATCATTTCATCGGCGGGGAGGCGTTCCTTGAGGCAGGACAAGTGCCGTTCGCACCGCGCCATCCACCACACGACAAACCCCTGCCGCGCCCCGCGCAACAGCATCTCCCGTTCAGGCACGCTCCGAACGTACTCTGATCGGCCCATATTATTCGCTGCCGCGGCGGCGTCGATCGTTCGGACTTCCTCGACCGACGCACGGACGCGAATCCATTTTGTTCGTTGGGTCTTCATGGCGGCGTGGTCACACTTTTGTGGGCTGGCCCTCCCCCGTTCCGGTGTTGCCGATGACGCCGCCCAACATGGCCAGAGTCGCGCCGAACTCATGAACGGCCACAAGGGTCGTTGGGCACTCCTTTCGCCATCGGAATCCAGTTGGCTGAGGATCGGGCTTGTAGCCACGATCCTTCAGCTGCTCCTTTCGGTGGTCGGGGCGTCCAAACGCGACGAACACATTTGGGCCGTCGACCCACGTCTTGCCGCCTTCGAAAACGTGTGATGCTGGCACCGGCTGGAGCGCATTCTCGTTGCTTTGCGACAAGGTTCCCGAGCGGTTGACCGTTGGCGCATCGGTGAGCGGCTGAGCCGGAGGCGGGGCGACTGGCGTAACGATAACCCCGAGCTGGGTCGCAAGCAGAGAGACGGCCGTTATGATAACGTCAGGCCGCGACGGAGAGTCGTTATTGGTAACGAGGAGAGGGCGAATGGTGTCGATCGTGTGGATAATTGTGGTGGGGATGTTCACGGCCTTGGTGCGGCTCCGGAACCGTTCTGCGCGTTGACGGTTTTTTGCCCGTTTGTGCGAAAGTGATGGCATGGTCAGGAGGCGATGAGTTGGTGACGCTTGAGAACCTCGACGAGTGATTGGCTCGCTTCCGGATTCGTGACACGCAGCATTGCCGCGAGCTGGCCGATTTGAGCGGCGATCCATGAGGGAGTGCCTGGCTCGGTTCGAATAGTGGACGGCTGCGTCGCGTGCCGCGTCCCACCGAGGCGGCGGCGATAGCGGCTGATGGTCATGTGGCTGACGCCGCAAACCGACGCGAGGTCGCGGACGCTCAGCGCAGCATATTCCGGTCGCGACAACATCGCTTTGACGACGTGCCGTTTGTCCGCTTCGGAGCGTTGTAAGCCGTGGTCACGATTTGCCATCAGCGCGAGTGCGAAGGCCTCTTGCGTTCCACAGCACTCCACGATCTTCGCCTGGATGTGTGACAGCCCAAGAGCGCAATGAGCGTGATAGCGGTGATACCCGTCAACCAGTACAAGACGTGATGAGTCTCCGGTGCCAAAGAGCCGTACCAAAGTCACGGGTGGGAGAACGACGCCGGCGTCCATCAACTGACGATATTCACCAATCACACGGAGTTTAGTCGCCGCACGAAGCTGATACTCGGGATCGAGACAGACATCACTGATCGGTACCTCCTGCGGCAAACGTTGGTGTTTGCCGGCTTTTTCGCTCAGCAAGAACAGCTGGAGGGTGAGCATGGCGAAGACGTAGACGTCGCGTTCGCCTTTCTTTTCAAGTTCGGCGGCAAGATGCCCGCCGTGTATCCAAGCGACCATCGTCGCCGCAGGGATGCCCGTTTGCTGTTGGGCTTCCCAAGTTGTGACCTTTGCGAGGTTCTGATTTTGGTTATTCATGCCCCCTGTATCTGGAAACTTTCGAGACAAAATCTAGTGGATGCAGATAACCCGCGGGACCAAACCCTTGTCCACCTATGACTCGTGCGCAGGCATTCGGTGACATTTCGCAATTGGGGCGTCATGTCACCGTACGTGAAGGACGACTACCGGAAGCAATTAACCCCGCGCCAACGCAAACGAGGACGCTGACTGGAGAAGCACCCGAATGGAGGTTTCCCGGCGCACGATTGGGGCCAGACCGTGAACAGACCGGGCGAGCCTATGACCAGCAGCGTCATCGATGGTGGCGGTTTGGACGAGGCGTTCGATCACCCCTTCCGGCGGCAGGCCGTAACGGCCCGCGAGCGCGAGCACATTTTCCGCTGTAACAGAGTTACAGGACCCGCCAAATCGATCCGACATGCCGACGCGAGGCAATAGCATGGCTGTGGCGACGTCGTGGGCTTGCCGAATCGCCTCGCTGGAGGGCATTTTTCTCAGGGCGATGACGTGCAGTGCGGATGTCAGGATCCGCAATCGATACTGAGCTGCCTCCGCCGGGTCTAGCGGACTGGGACCGCTCCAGCAAATGCCGGGGCGACCGTGAAGCATTCCCGAGAGCACAACAGGCGAGGAGTGATCGCATGGATCCCAATCGACATGGCGGAAAACGAAACCGGTGTCCTCAAGTGTTTGGACAACGTCCGCAATGGGCGCCGTCCCAAGTTCCCACTGACGCCGGATCCTCACGGCCAGCGATTCTGCCCCATCCACGTCGAGGCATCCACGGTGAAACACTACGGGGCGCCGAAATGGCAGCCCGCGCTTGGCGCGATACGTGAACTCAACCCAGGAACGGATTTCGAATTCCAGTGCTCCTTGGAGGCGGCGCAAAAGTGCGTCGGGGATGCAACGATCTGAGGACACGTGCAGCAAACGAGCGCGGAACGGAATCTCCGTGGGTGGCGTCCACGCCAGACTCCACGTGTCCGTCGCGAGCACCTTGGCGATCGCCTTTAGGAGGTCCGGCGAGATGGGGGCGCAGCCGCTTTCCCACTTCGCGGCATGTCGCCGGTCGTAGGGGGGCACGGCGCCCGTCAGTGCCGTCACTTGATGTGCTGTTTCCTCAAGGCTTAGCCCTGCATCCAGCCGGTTTTGGCGGATCCGCTGCCCGATGGCGGTGCGAGCTTCAGTCTCGGTGGACGAGAGTTTCGACGGCATTCTAGGATCCCTCCTTCTGCATGCGCATCAGCTCTGTCATGACGGCCGTGTCGCTACCGAGTGCTTTGATTAGCCCTTCCGCCTTTTCCTTTGCCGTCATGGACGTCGTATTCAGCTTGCCCGTCGTCAGGACAGAGGGGAGGCGATTCAATTCGAGAATGGCCCCCGAGATCTTCATGGAACCGGCTTCGATCCGTCGCACCGAAAAGCGATCAAATGAAGCGTTGGGTCCGCTCAGCGCTACCATACTCTCGGCAAGTTGAGCCTGGTTGCGCCTGAGCGATTTTCGCCGCCTCAGCACGTTGGAGGCAATTGTTCGCCTGCTGTTGCTCTCTTGATGTGTTAGCGACGACGGCATCAGCGTTAGGCGGCCACGATTGGGACTATGGCGGTTTGGGCACGTTCAGCGGAAGGAGGTAATGATGTCGCTTTGGCACGACCTGAGTCTCGGACGGCAAGTGCGGCGAGGCCGGCTTGCAAGAAGTTCGCCATCCCGGAGCGGTAACCTGGAATGGTGAGTAACTGATCCCAGACTTTGCGGGCGCAGTCAGTTTGCAGATCAATTTCGATCCCCGTCAGCCCGAATTGCCGAGCCAAGGGAAGCACCGCGCCTGTCCCCAGTAATTCGATCTGCAATTCGTGTCGTAGCCCTATGTGTTTGGTTGGATCGGCTGCCGTCGATTTGCAGACAACAGCCCGTCGGACAGTCTCCAGCAGTTCCCTGCATCCGTAATGGTCCGCGGATGCGGCGACATACTCCTGGCCAGCCAAAAAACGGGCCGTTGCGAATCGGATGATTTGGTCGATCGGATAGCTCCGAATTCTAGCGGCGCTGGACATCCGTTGGGGGGTGACAAGCCCCTGCTCGTTCTGAAGGCGGCGAATCTGCCGCACGGACAGCCCAAAAATCTGCCCCAGCTCTTTTTGCCCGATTTCCCTTTTGGGTCTAACGCGACTCCAGTCAGCCTCTGCGAACAGGGCCAGCCCGCTGTCGCCAGCACCTTGAGAGGTGGGCGAAGCGGGTGCCGGAAAACCCGGCGACTGGCTTGATGACGGAGGTCTCAATCATACCGGGTATGCGCGTTTAGGGCGAAAAGAACAAATGGGGTGCCCATCGGAAACTGCTGCCCCCAGTCCGAGTTCGGAGCTGAGCCAGATGCTGGGCTCCGTTCTGCCCGCCGATGCAGCGAAATTGGTTTCGTTTCTCTGCCGGTTGCCTCGTTCCTAGAGGCCGAATGGCGGCGGCGGCGGTACGAGGATCTCCACTGCTGTCATTTCAATTTGGTGCTAAAACTTTACGTTTTTGTGCCGTTCTCATAGGGAGGCTAGGGTTATTACGTAAAGTCGCTTCAAAACCGTTTCGCAGAGCACGCAAGTCCCAAACCAAACATTTGCCAAAAAAATGTCGGCCCTGAATCCACACGAAAAACTGCGAGTGGTGTTACGCACCTACGCCACCGGCGCCAAGAAAGGGGCATTGGCCAAGGAGGTGGGTATTTCCCGGCCCACCCTTGATGCGTGGATAGCAATGCTGGAGGGCTCCGCTGACTTGATATTCAGCTGGGGTGGAGCCGGCGAACGTTTCAGAAGCGATCAGGTGATCATCAAGAAAATGCGCTCGCAGATACTGGACCTCCGCCGCCTCCTGGATCAAAATGGGATCGCAATCCAAGCGGTGGACAGAGACGACGAGACCGATCTTGATGAAGAGGCGAACGATGACGGCACCGTGGGCGAACTCGTAGACCCGCCCGTTGAGGGCAATTGCGAACAAAGGACCGCCGGCGACTGACACGCACAGGAATAGATCGCTTCCCTCAGCCGGCATCACGATTCGGACGTTTGCCTACAGTGCTTGTAACATTGTTACGTGTATGAAGCAATAATCTTGCGGCAAAAAGAGGCCCGCGCTATTCATAGCTTGCAGTTGTCAACCGCATGGCACGAACCCCACCAGCTTGGATGCAGAATCTTGATGCCCCGTTGGGCGCGAAGTACGTAACCAGCGTTACCGGCGAGGTACTCATCGGCGCCGAAGTTGACGAGCTGCGCAAGGGCGATGGATTACCGACCGGGAAGACCGGTCGCGTGCGAGGGGCCCACCGTCCTAGACTTAAAGGACGGGCCGTTCGTGGCGGATCTGGGAAACCGGCGGAAAATGTATCTTTGCCTCATGAGGCAACGGCGCCGTCGATCAACGGGACTCTCAGGGCCAAGCAGAAGGTCGAGGGAGCGCACAAGAAACGGCGACAATTCCGCCGTGGTAAAAACATCTTCGATCATCTCACGCCTGTCGTTCCGTTGCTCTGCGGTCAGCCCTCGCCTTCGTACAAGGTTGCCGGCACCCAGATAGTTGCCGCCCGGAAGGGACGGCACAAGAAGCGCAAGGGAAGGAATTCCCGCGGGCACGGTGGATCGGGACAAACTCCTGTCCTGGCTCAGACGGCCGTTCAGCACCTTGGTAACTCCGATCCCAATGACGCCGCTCGGCAGTGGGCAACGAACTATCGCGAAGGCGGGAAGTTCGGGTCATTCCCAATTCACGACGCGCATGGCGACGAAAGCACGCCCTAGATCGGTCCCAACCGACTCAAACGGCGGCGCTGTAGTTGCGCGTCGATGGACGACCGATCAGCTTGGTGCAACCGGGAGCCGAGGACGCGAGTCGATTGCGTGATGCATCAAGGCATGATTGATGTAGTCGCGGCGCGAGTCCGCTTCGGAGCGTGACACCCGCGGTACGATTGGGAGAGCTGTGCCCGGTTGATGGCGGGCTGGATTTGGCCAGAACTGGAGCGTCGCTGCCGCCAGTTGTGCATGGATGAAGCCGCGCACCGACCAGCCCGCGAGAAAGAGCTAGCGGGACTCAGCCGTACTCACCTTGCCGAACTGCGGACGCGAAGCCGGGTGAAACAGGATGAGGCCTCGCGCCAATCGACCGGCTGCACTACCACCGGCGTACGTTCCGAAATCTCCTCACACAGGATCTGAATAAAGAGGCGAAAATTCTCCCGCGCCCACGGACAATCCAGTAACAGGGCCTGGCTTTCGACGCCCTTTTCAACCGTTGGCGTCAGGTCCCATTCCAAGCCGTCCGGTGCGAGGTCTTGGATCCACTCGAAAAGTGCCGCGGCCTGGGCGCTCAGCCCAAATTGAGTCTCAGGGGACGGTCGAGCCAGTTCCTCCTGGAGGCCTGCTCGCGTTTCCTCCCAAGACTTGGCAGGGCCAACGGTCACCGACCAAGTGCTACTCTTGCTGCCGAAGTCCCAGCCAATCTTGAAGAGGCGATGCGCTCGCAGCGGCTGAAGCAATTTGACGAGGGTGTGGGCCGAAATCGGCTTCGTGGGGTCCGCGTCCGGGAAGCATCGAAAGAATTCCGCACGAGATCGAATGCTCCAAAGGATCTCGGGGTGGGGGCCACTGTAAGGTGAATCCACTAAAAGCTGGGTGTACCACCGGCGAAACTCCCGTCGCGAGATGCCTCGCCCACCGGAAATGGCGACGACCGGGTTGTAACCGCCGGGGGGTGCAGAGGGGTCGTGCCGGGACAATATCCGGAACTTCATCCGGTGTTTGCGCTGCTGCCACTTGTCACCCTGCTCTTCCATGGCGATTTCAACGCCGCGCTTTGTGCGAATCTCGTCAATGAGTTCCGGGAAACGACTGTAACCGAAATATCGGATACGGTGCCGCACACTCAGTTCAGAACGAAATTCGTCCACCAGTTCGCCGCTCTCGATCCGTTCGAGAAGCTCCGTTGCGGGCGGGGAGAGATGGCGCACAGCTTCTTCCGCAGATGCTCCATGCGCGTAGCTCACCACGTTCGCCCATTCGGCTGTGCCGGTAATCGAAAGGTCAATTCCCCACAGGTCGTCTCGAAGTCTGATCCGCAGGCCGGGACATTCGGCCTCGACTGCGGTCAACGCATCAGTTGCAGCCGCCCGAAAACGTTCCGCTTCCGCTCGCGGGATACCCATCTGTTCCTCGACCCATTTTGGGAAAGACTGCCAAAGGCTCTGTTCGTGGAACGGAATCACCGATCGGCCGCGAATCGTGTCTTTCACGAACTCGCGGATCGATTCCAATGCCGACTTTAGCGCCAGTTTCTCCATAGAGCTATTCGCTCCGACGGGATCGCGAAGTCAACGCGGTGTGCCACTCAGCGGAGCAAGCAGCGCCGGTCCGCAACGGGCACGTCTGCTCACTGGCCGTATCCTCCTCGCCAATCACGCAAAAAAACGCCGTCGCTCTCCACGGCGACTTCGGGCCCGAGCGCCCGACGGGAAGTAACATTACGGAGTCGAACGGCGCGATGCGCCAATGAGGGCGCGGTCGCCGGAACGTCTCCTAGCCGGGATGCTGATGGCTTAACCCTGCGCTGCATTGTGCCGACTAACTTCAGAAATGGAAGATTATGCGCACTGCATCAGCGAACGAGGGTGGATCCTTCACGATCCGTTGCTCATAAATATGCTGGTATCCAGCGGGCCTGCGGGCGGCTTGGGGAGCAAAGGGATCTGCCATTGGCAGGCGAGTAACAGCGGTCCGGTGTATCTCCTGTTTTACTACTATGCGGTCCGCGAATTGAACGTGGTCCGCATCCCGGGATACGAGGACGAAAGGATGTGTGACCTCGTTGGAAAATACCAATTCCGGGAAGAGAACCTGTTCGATTCGATTTCTGACGATGAAATCAATTCTGCGTTCGGGGAACTTGCGGCACTCCACAGTTTCACCACCCGGAAGATTGTAGAGCGCACGGGGTCAGAACGGGTGAAGCTAGTCCGGCGTGTTGGCGCGGAGTACTCGCGTCGAATTTGGGCGAAGCGAATGAACGCGATGGGAAATGGCCAGCGCGATGTGCAGGTCGAATTCTCGGCCCACACGGTGAACTCATTCAGCGGACCTAATCTCGACGGTGATGTGGAACGGTCTATCGAGAATGTTGGTGGCTATTGGCAGTGCGATCTGCAATTTGTGATGGAGGTCGCTGCCCGTGATGTGATCGCGTGCTCATCATCTGTTGCTGGAGCACAGGGTGTTGGTTGGCCATGTGATCGGATGGAGTCTGAAGAGTGGATTGTCATGAACCGCGATCCCCGAGGACTGCTTCGAGTGCCTGCCGAAAATATCTCGAAGATCGGCGACTGGAATGATTCCGAAAGTGCGCCGTATAGGCGACGGGGAGGTGAGTTCGAGAACAGGCGTGTGATCCTCCCGTTCACTCCCGATCTTACTCGGGACGCCAAACAAACGGGCAAATTACTCAAGGGGCTGGAGGACCAACTCCCTTGGTTGTGCCAACGCTCATTCAGGAAGTGCGTGCGCAAGTTTCTCGCGCAAACGCGGGGCGGATTTCCTTTATAAATCCATTCCCGACCTATGGCTGCGTTCTAAATCATCCGGCAAATTCACCACGGAATCTGTCTTCGAAGAGAGAAATCTCATGAAAAATCCTCTGTTTATTGCGTGTACCTGTCTCTTGTTGTTCGCAAGTGGCGGCTGTTCTCGTGCGCCGCAAGGCTTATTCACGGCCGAAGTAAGCGGCGCAGATTTTTTGGGGCAATTTGAGCCACGGAACCTGAACACCATGTTAGGGCCTCCGTCCGACCGCGTTTCGTTCCAACTCCTGCCGACCGATCGCGTGATCGTGCAGTTTGATTTTGATGCGCGGCCAAATGGTCTCGTCCGATACCGGAGCCAAATCGACCAGTTTCGGGATACATTCACAGTCTCCGAAGTCTCGGCCGATAGCTTCACCGTTACCGTGCCCCGCTTCACGCGACCAGTCGTCGCCAAACGGCATAGTGACGGAACCTTCTCGATTGGACCGGCCCGTTTCACAGCCTCCGCCCGAGACAAACAGTTCGCAGACTAACGGTCAGTTTCCTGCATGTGGCCCGGCTACGCGTCGAGTAGTCCTTGCTGCCCCGTGGGCGTAGACGTAAAATGGAACCAGCTACACATCGCCAGTCTCGGAATTGGTGCCCGGAGTGGGACTCGAACCCACACTTCCTTACGAAAATCGGATTTTAAGTCCGAAGCGTCTACCATTCCGCCATCCGGGCAGATGACCTCTTCGCGAACCTGCGTGAATCAATCGGCGGAGACGAGCCGGATGTCCGCCATGTCCGCTTCGCGGCTCCCAGTCGAAAAAATGGCCAGAAAGTGGCCAAGAATTCAAATTGGAAATCTGGAGCGAGAGCCGGAGAAGCTGTCCAAATCCTTGGGAAAGAACTGAGTGACCGCAGCGAGCGACAGAAATGGCCGACTAGAGCTTGAAGATTTTAAGTCCCTAGTGTCTACCATTCCACCACCCGGGCGTGACGTGCGAATGTCGGGGCGACGACGGGGAGCGTCAATCTTCGGCGCGGGCGTGAGGACTGCGGCGGAATTGGACCTTGCCGGGTTTTGGGGTGCGCATCACGTTGCGCGCCAGTGAAAATCGGTTTTCTCGGCGGGAGTTTCGATCCCGTGCATTTCGGTCATCTGCTCGCGGCGCAGGATGCTTACGAGCAGCACAAGCTCGACCGGCTCGTGCTGGTTCCGGCGGCGCAGGCTCCGCTCAAACCGAGGGACGTGCAGTCGTCGCCCGAAGACCGGCTGGCGATGCTGAGGGCGGCGGTTGAGTGGGATCATCGTTTCGAGATTTCCGACTTTGAGCTGCGCCGGGGCGGGGTGAGTTACACCATCGATTCGGCGCGGCATTTCCGTGCGATGTATCCGAATGACGAGCTGTTCTGGATCATCGGCGGCGATCAGTTGCCCAAGCTTCATTTGTGGAAAGGCATCGAGGAGCTGGCGCAGCTGGTGGAGTTCATCTTTCTCGAGCGGCCGGGCTACCCCGTGAAAGCACACCCGGAAATTCCGGGTTTGCGCCTTCACCGCTGCGATGGCCATTTGCTGGCGATCAGTTCCACGGAACTGCGGGAGCGGGTGAAGCACCAACTCTCGCTCGATTATTTCGTGCCCCACAAATCCATCGTCTATATCCGCGAGAAGAATCTTTATCGCGAAACTCCATGAAAGGAACCTCCCCCTCGTCGCTCGAGCTGGCCAAACTCTGCTGCCGCGCGCTCGATGAAAAGAAAGCCATCGATCTGCGCGTGCTCGACGTCCGCGAGCAGTCGTCGATCACGAACCATCTCGTGCTCGCGACGGGCAACTCCGAGCCGCATCTCCGCGCGCTGCGGGTCGAGCTCGAGAAGGCGCTCGACGCGAGCCAGACGCATATCGTCGGCATGGAGATCGTGCAGGAAAGCGGATGGATCGTGATCGATGCGTTCGACGTGATGATCCATATCTTCCTGCCGGATACGCGGGAACGCTATGGGCTTGAGAACCTGTGGAAGGATGCGACGGAGGTTTCGGTCGCGAAGCTGCTCGGCACGGCCAAAGCGCCCAAAGCGAAGAAGGCGGCCCCGCGGAAGAAGGCGGCCTCGCGCAAACCGCGGAAGCCCAAAAAGGGCTAGGGTTCGTTTTCGGCCGCGAATATTTTTGCGGATTTCGCTAAAGTTTTTCGGTTTCGGCCGATTGCTCGCGCACGGCGTCTAGGGTGTTTACTCTGCGGAGAATCACTTGCGTAAGTTACCCTACTCTGGCTGTATCACCGCACTGCTCGCCTTTGAGCATCTATATCATCCATCCATAAATACCATGAAACAACAGAAGAAAAACCAAGGCTTCACCCTCGTCGAAATCATGATCGTTGTCGTCATCATCGGCCTCCTGGCCGCCATGGCGATCCCAGCGTTCCAGAAGGTTCGCGCGAGCTCGCAGGAGAAGGCGATCGTCAACAATCTCCGCCAGCTGTCGGCGGCGGCGCAGCAATACTTCCTGGAGAACGGTGTTTCCACGGTCGCTTACACGGACCTCGTGGGCAGCGGGAAATACATCAAGACGATCCAGACGGTTGCGGGCGAAACCTACCCGACCGGCATCGGCCAGGATTCGACCGAGCTGACGGCGACCGGAACGAAGGTTTCCGGCAAAGCCACGATCACCTTCAGCAATTGAGGTTGATCTAGAAAGCTGTAGCGAGCCGTCCCGAAGTGGGGCGGCTTTTTGTTTTCAGCCCATGTTGCATCGACTGAGTCCGGCTCTGCGCGCCGCCGTCGCCGAACAACGGTCGCGGTTGATCCTGCTGGCGTTGGTGGCGGCGCTGTCGCTGGTGCTCGGGTTTTGGGCGTTCACCCCGGTGCAGGCGCTGCTGTTGGTGCGTCACGGCGGCTACGGGCTGATGCTGGTGACGTTCGCGTTGTTTCTCGTTCACGTCGTCCAGCTGTTGCGTCGCTCCGATCTTCCGGGGCGTTTCATGACCGGCGGGTGGAGGACGGTGCTTTTTATCGTCGGCGTTTCGGGTGTGCTGCACGTGCAGGAGCCGCATGGCTTCAAGGTGGTGAATGACGAGTTCGTGCAGCTCTCGACCTCGCAGCGCCTGCATCACCTGCGCGAGGTCAGCACGGTGGCGCGCGGCTTTTATCTGGGGACGACGTTCATGCCGATGCAGGGTCACGTGGACAAGCGGCCCCTGTTTTACCCGTTCCTGCTTTCGGTGGTGCATGATCTTTCCGGATACCGGGCCGAAAATGCTTTTTGGCTCAATGCGCTGCTCACGCCTCTGCTGCTCGCGTTGGTTTATCTCGTCGCGCGGGATCTGGTGGGGCGGGCGGGCGGGATCGCGGCGGTGCTCCTGTTGGCGACGCTTCCGCTGCTGACGCAAACGCTGACGGGAGGCGGGTTCGAGGTGCTGAACCTCGTCATGATCGTCGCGACCATGTATCTCGGGCTGCGCCTCGCGCGAGAGCCGGATGCGCTGAATCTGGGCGCGTTCTGTCTGAGCGGCGTGCTGCTGGCGCAGGTGCGTTACGAATCGGTCTTGTTTGTCGTGCCGGTGGCGCTCGCGATTCTGTATGTTTTTTGGAAATCCGAGCGGGTGCTGTTGCCCTGGCCGGTGTTGGTGACGCCGCTGTTGCTGCTCGCGTATCCGCTGCAGCTGAATGTGTTCAAGTTGCGTCCGGAAATGTGGCAGCTGTCGGACCGGCCGAGCGAAGCGGGCGTTTATAGCATCACATATTTCTACGATAACATCGGGAAGGCTCTCGCGTATTTTCTTTCGTTTGACCGCTCGCAGAGCAACTCGCATGCGGTGGCGCTGGCCGGAGCGGTGGGCGTCGGTTTTTTCCTGCTGCACCTGTTTCGAGAAAACCGGACGATGGTCCGCCGCAATCCCGAGCAGGTCGTTTTTGCGCTCTTCGTCGTAGCGTTGTTGGGGCAGGCCGTGCTGATGATGTGTTATTTTTGGGGGTCGTATAACGAGACGCTCACCGTCCGGCTTTCTCTTCCCACCCAGCTCTTGTTCGTCCTGGCGTTTGTCTTCGTCTATCCGCTGCTCGTCACGGTGGCGACGCGCTGGCGGATTTTGTCAGCGGCGTTGGTGCTCTACTTTTTCTGTTGGACGGTGCCGACGATCGCGCAACGCGCTTACGCCCACCGAAACCTCGCGGCCGAAACGGCGAACTGGCAGCGCGAGTATCTGGCATCGCGGCCCGATCGCGGCTTCATCGTGGTGGACCAGACGATGCCGATGCTGTGGGTGACGCATGGGGTCGCGAGTGTTTCCTTCGACTCGCTGGCGGAGCGGACGAGGGAGTTCGCATATCATTTCCGGCGAGGGACGTTTAGCGACTGTCTGGTGGCGCAGAAGTTCGAGGTTGTGGACTTCGAGACCGAGGCGCTGGTGCCGATGGCGGGCTTCGATCTGAGCGACGCGATGGAGCTGGAGACGGTTCGGCAGATCGTGTTTCGGCCAACCTATGTGATCCGCCTCAGTCGTATTGTTGCACTGGATGAGGAGCGGCTGAACGCGTGGGGCGAGGAGCGGCTGAAGTCGATCGAGGAAGCCGTCGCAAACCGCGATCCGGCGCAGCTGAAGCAGCTCGAGGATGAGTTCATCCAGGAATGGTTGCAGAACCTGCCGTAGCGGGGCGCCAGCCCAACGCCCGGGGATTCGGAATTCTCATCGGTGCCATCCGGGGCGTTAGCGATCCCGGGCGGCGGAGGCGCTTTCGATCAGCCTGACGAGATTCGCCGGCGGCTCTTCGGTGGCCGTTTGGATCTCCGATTCGGTCAGCCGGTGGACGAAGATCGAGTAGCCGATGGCCGCCTCGGGCTGGCGAACTCTGAGGTAGCTGCACAGTCGTTGAAAACGCAGTCTCGCATAGTCGTTGCCCAGGGCGCTCAACGTTGCGCTGGTCATGCCTTCGCTTTCTGCGACGGCGGCCGGTCCCCCGGCCGGGTCGCGAACTCGTTCGGCGAGGCCGCGAAGTCCTTGGTAAGCGGCTTCCAGACCGGGGCCCCAACCGCGGCGAGCGAAAGGTTGGGGTTGTTGGAGCGCGGTGGCGCTGACGCAATAGAGTCCGGGTTGGAGCGGCTCCCATGGATTGGGCAGCGCTTCTTCCATCCGCGCGGCCAGCCGGCGTGACGAGATCCCTTCGTAGGCGGGGTCGCCCATGCCGAAATACTCCAGATAAACCGTTTCGCCCGGCGATCTGTTGGCGCGCAACCATCGGCTCAGACCCGGCAAGTCCTGGCCCCAGTCCAGGGAACTGTCGACGAGGTGCCAGTAGCCGTTTTTCGGACCGCCGACGATCGGGTTGAAATAGGCGAGGTGATGAGGATGTATCCGAACGGCTTCTACGGCTTGCCAGGCAAGAGCGGCGCCGAGCGCGACGAGGCCCAGTCGCCGCGGGCCGCCGAGCAGCAGGGGGAGAGCGCCGAGCAGAATGAAGAGCACCGGATAAGTGGGCAGAATGTGGCGGTGTCCGATGTTGAGATTGCTGCTCAGGGCGGCGGCCCAGTAGATCGCGAAAAGCACCCACAGCGGTGCGGTGTTCCAGATTCGTTGGACGAAAGCGGCGCGCCCGGGAGGTCCGGAGCGAACGAGGTGGAGCAGGGCGAGCACCACGCCGGCCGCGCACAGCAACAGCACCGGCAACGGCGTTTTCACGAGGAAGGCAAAGGGGAAGAATTCGAGCCAGCCCTCGGTGCCCAGGTCGCCATTGAGAAATGCGATGCGGTTGCGGGCGAACTTGCTGACGAACGCGAAACCATAAACGAAGCCTTCCGGAAGCAGGTGCCGGTCGCGCGCGAGCTCGGCGAGACGCGGCGCCAAGCCGGGATCTTCGAGAACGGTTTCCCAAACAAACAAGAGACGTAGCGCGTTCGGCGCTTCCGGGGTGATCGAATACCGAAAATTGAAAAAGGCCCAGATCACGGCGACCGCGAGGAAGGCATGCACGCCGATGCTGAACACGAGGCGACCGACAAGGGGGCGGAGCGGCTGTCGCTCTCGAAGCGCGCGGACGACGTGCAGCGCGGCCAGGAGAAGCATCATGGGCACGAGCAGGGCCGCGGAAAATTTGGCGACGCAGGCGAGGCCGAACACCACGCTGCTGAAGAGCAAGGGCCAGATGCCGGGCCGTTCGAGCTGCCACCACCACGCGCTCACGGCGGCGAGAAAGAAGAACGTCATGGTCGCGTCCGACGTGGCGAGAGCGCCGTGCGCGAGGAATGACGGGCAGAACACGAACAGCCCGAGCGAGAAAAACGCGCCGGACCATCCGAACAATCGGCGGGACCAGAAAAAGATCAGCAAGCCGGTGCCGGCGCTGAAGAGGGAGATCATCGCACGTCCGCAGAAGATCATCAGGTCGGTGTTGTTGCCGGAGCGGTAGAAGAACTCGCGGCCGACGCCCCACACGCTGGCTCGCTCCCAGTCCGGATTGTCGGGTTCCGGGGGAAGTCGCGGATCGATCCACTGCATCGGCAGCGCCGCCCAGCGTTGGGGGAGGTTGCCGTTTTCAGGATGGAGGCGGAAATCGCCGCGTTCGTTGTAGACATGGCCGGCGGTGAGATGGGCGATTTCGTCGAAGGTGACGGAGGTGCCGATTTTCGCGGTCGTGCCCAGGATCGCGTGAAACAGGGCGAGCAGAACCGCGAGGGTGACGAGAAAGGCGTGGGACGGTGAGCGGGTGGGGCGAGCCACGTTTTGAACTTGGACAAAGTTTCAGGCCGAAACAACCCTCGCGCCCTCCCGATGAACGCCGCTGAATATGCCAACCTGGATGCTGTCGAAGCGACGCATTGGTATTATGCGGGGAAACGCGAGCTGGTGCGGGGCTGGATCGATCGCGTGGCGCCGCCGAAGCGCGAAGACGTGCTGCTCGATTGCGGTGCGGGCACGGGGCGGTTCGCGCTGGAGATGCAGGAGCGGTGCCGGGTTCTGGTGCTCGACGACCACGAGGAGGCGCTGGCGCTGCTGCGCACGCGATTCCGGGCGGAGCAAGTGATCGCGCTGGCGGGCGATTTCGTGCCGCTGCCCGCTGCGTCGCTCGACTATGTGACCGCGCTCGACGTGCTCGAGCACGTGCCGGACGACGCGGCGGTGGTGCGGGGGTTTCACCGGTTGCTGAAGCCGGGCGGCGTCGCGGTCGTGACGGTGCCGGCGAGCATGGCGTTGTGGAGCGACTGGGACGAGGCGCTGCATCATTTTCGTCGATACGATCGCGCCC
>JAEZAD010000294.1 GCA_023430565.1 Verrucomicrobiota bacterium | reverse complement strand
ATACTCCCACTCAGGACATATAATAGCGTCCAATAATGCTATTGATTTACATACTTTATTTAGTTCTATAATACCTGGTAACTTTGATAAGTTACGTATTGAAATACCCATATAATATGTTCCCCCTAATATTTTTGTCAGTAAAGAACCATAAAATCTATACTTCGAAGCCCTACTCAATCATATTATCACCCCATGGAAGGGGCGCCATTTGCATGGTCTGTCGCCTAACGTTTCGTTTTCACGATGCCAGCGAACCGGACCACCAGAGCACTTCCCATTAGCGGCGCTTGCCGCCCGGTGAGATGGTGTGGCAGCAATGACCCGTAAGCACGCCCGAAGCGTGAAAATTGTGTTATACGCCGTGTGAAGTGAACAGTCCTAGAACTGCTAAAGATTCTTCTTAAGAAATTCGACAATTTTATTCACATTAGAGACTTCATTTTTAATTAGGAAATTTAATATAATTTCTATTATGTCTATTCGATTCTTATTTCGCCTTGTTAATTCAGCGTCTATCAGTCCAAATAATTTTTTCCCATTATCATCTTTCATAAAGAGTTGACTAGTTTTATATTCGTTTATTATCTCAGAAAGACTTTTTTGGTTAAATATGTAATTGTCTAGCAATCTATATAACTCATGATTCACTTTATTATAAAGGTTACTTTTTAGATACTTTTCAAGACTCTCAACTGGCAGAAAGTTAAGTGGGATATTAAATGAATAACTACGACTCTTTATATATGGATTTACCTTTTCTTGAATATCCTTATCTAGGACAATTATTATCTTAGAAATCTTACCAAGTAGGTTACTTGCAACTACATCGTTTGCAAGATCAATAACGTTTGTCCAACCTCCGCATGGTAAAACATGAATTAGTTTATTGTTAATCAAGTTATAGTTCTTTATAATTCGAGTTAAAGTCTCCTTTGCCAAATCATCTTCAACTAGAACCACAGTATCATAACCAGAATGATCATATAGAATTTTGGTTGCATAAGAAGGGTAGCATGGGTTTATTATTTCTATCGAATCATCAAAATGCCTTTGTAAATAAAATATATTATCAGGTTTTACCGCACTCATCAATTCTATTGAATGTGTTGAAAAATACATAGCATAATTGTATTCATTTGCTTGCTCTTTTAAAAATGGTATTAACCTTTTAAGTGATGCCGGGTGTAACGCGATTTCTATTTCGTCCAGAAAAAAAATACAGGGCCTTGATAGGCTAGATCTTTCTGAATTACGTATATTCAGCGAGTTCAATACAGAAACTAATAAATTTTCTCCTGTAGACATATGTAATTGACTTATAATTTTATTATTTTTTTCATAGAAAAAAATATCTCCATATAAATTAAGTTCTTTTAATTTTTTACCATTTATTTGATAAAGTTTTTCATAATAATTTCTATCATTATGCAGGATAAAACCCATATTTGACCTAATAAATTCACTTGCTTCAACTAAAAACGATTTATCGATTTTATCAATTGTTTTTAATACTGGATAGTTATTGTTTCTAAATCTGTTACCAAAGATTAAACTTCCTTCGTAGAACCCTTTTATATTCATGCTTTCACGGCGTGTGCTTAACCATCTCCCATTTTGATTTTCCCATCTTCTAGTAGCACCGCTAAATGAAAAATTAATATATGCACCATCTAGAGTTTTACCAAAGTATTCATGCATAGGAAATTGGAAAAAAACAGTAGCCCCACACATAACAACTGTACTTTTTCCAGAACCATTTTCTCCGGTAATGGCATATAATCCTTTATCTACTGGAAAGTCAATTTCGAAATCCTTAATTGCCTTGATATTATGAATTTTCATACTGAGTTTCATATTATTCCTCCTCGAACACGATATTCCACATATTAACTTAATTATACATAAATGTGTTCAATTCTTCAATAATCCACAAAATTCTTAAATTACCAGCGCAACCTCCCCATCTCACATGGCGTATAACGTTCCGTTTTCACGACGCCAACGAACCGGACATCAGGGCCCTGCCTTTTAGCGGCGCTTGGCGCCCGGTGAGATGGTGTGGCAGCAACGACCTGTGAGCACGCCCAAAGCGTGAAAATATTGTTATGTGAAGTACACCGATTCTTTGAGTAATACAATTTCAATTCCAATTATTTCATTAAGTCGTTAAACTATTTTACGAGGTATTATAACCATTCCACAAACTTTACAATAGAATGATTTTTTGGACTTATCATTATCGATTATTTTAATTTTTTGGATATCATTATTCTCAAACGAATCAAAATAACAATGCTTATATGACCAGCCATGGAATATATATCCCCAAAAAGTTCCTTGTAAATAGACCTTTCCCCATTCCATATCAATATTGCAATCAGGACATTTCATATTGCACCTCCAAGGATATGTATTTTTATGTCTTATTTTAGATCATCTGCAAGAACTGTAAACTTTCATAAAAGTACTTTCCATACTATAAAAATCTCTTATGCGCTCTCCAAGACAACTATTTAGACAATCCTTTAACATAAAGTCCTCATTTCTGGTGCATTTGTCCTTTCGGTGTATTTCACATAACGTTCCGTTTTCACGACGCCATCGAACCAGACCACCGGAGCCTTTCCCTTTAGCGGCGTTTGACGCCCGGTGAGATGGTGTGGCAGAAACGACCCTTGAGCACGCCCGAAGCGTGAAAATTTTGTTAGGCGACGTTTTACTCTGGATTTATCATAATAACCACACTCATCTTTTCTTTGGACTGTTTATGTAAATCAGCTATTAACCCTTTAGCATTTACGATTCTACCATCAGGGTCATAAATAAAGCACACAAGAGTTTTGCATTTTGGATGTTCCTTATATCGTTCAATATCAATTATTAGTTGATCTCCGATTTCCTTATCTCCAAGACCATTTCTTGTCATCTTTACTTCAATTACTAAATTCTCCTCGTTAAGAAGAAAATCCATTCTTGCAGATTTTCCAGCATAGCTTGGAGTCCATTCTTCAATACGAATATCATTAAAAAAGATAGTTAATAATGATCTTAATAAATCTTGTACATCATATTCATCA
>JAEZAD010000277.1 GCA_023430565.1 Verrucomicrobiota bacterium | reverse complement strand
CTGCGCCAGTAACGGGGACCGGTGAGCTCGCGCTCGGAGGGCGCGGGATGTTCAACTTTGCGTTTCATCGGTGGCAGCCGCTGCAGCTCTGCGGGGGCTTGATATTCCAGTCGTGCACGAATTTTTTTCCGGCCTCGATGCCATGCTTCTCGGCGATGGTTTTCGAGTTGAGGTCGAAGATGTCGGCGGGCTCGCGCACACGGCTTTCGGGAGCGCGGTGGCAATCCAGACAGAAGCCCATGCTCAACGGCTGCGCGTGCTCGACGACTTCCATTTCATTGATCTTGCCGTGGCACTCGACGCAGCTGACGCCGCGGTTCACGTGGACGGCGTGATTGAAATAAGCGAAGTCCGGCAAGTCGTGAATCTTCACCCACGGCACGGGCTCGCCGGTTTCATAGGAGCGGCGGACGGGCGCGAGCAGCGGGCTGTCGGGCTTGACCTGATTATGGCAGTTCATGCACGTCTGCGCGGTGGGGAGATTCGCGAAGCCCGACTCGTCGACGTTGCTGTGGCAGTAGCGGCAATCGAGGCCGAGCTGGCCGACGTGCAGCTCGTGGCTGTAGGGCACCGGTTGAACCGGAGCGTAACCGACGCGCGAATACTTCGGCGTCATGTAATACGTCACGCCGGCCGTCGCGATCCCCGCCAGCACGACGAGATAAATCACGATCTGGAGCGGGAGCTTGTTGGCCGATTTCGAAAAAATGTAGGACATGAGCCGGAGCGCTTCGTCAGCCGAGAACGGAAATTAAACCGAGTCGGCGCGACGGGAAACGGCACGCGATTCGGACTGCAACGTGAACGGCTTCGGCGCCGCGGCCGGAATCGCCGGGGTCGCCGCCACCGCCGACGCGGACTTCGCGAAAAGTCGCGGAGCGAGGCCGGCAACAGCGACCAAGCCCAGCAATTTTCCTACAAAACTCTTACGCGATGGGTCGTGAGTCACGTGGGGGAGGGAAAAGGTTAAAGTCGGCGCCAAAGAAGCGGGTGCCGTTTGTCGTTGTAAACTAAAATTTAGGATACCGCATTCTTTGCGCGCAAAATATGACCGGTGCTGAAACGACACGGCGCGCGCGCTAATGGGGCCGCCATCGACCGGCGCCGCGGCACGAGGTTCAGAAACGTGCCGATTGCGGCAAGCGTTGTGCAGCTTCGACCATCTCGCGCCACGTCACCGGCTCGTGTCGCGAAATCGCCGCGGTGCGGTAGAGCACCGCCACGTAGAAATTCCACACGCCGGCGGCGATCGCGATCGCCCACAAAAGGGAGCGCCATTTTCCTCGCATCTCGCGAAACCACCACGCCATGCCCGCCATCAACGGCAGCAACGCGGCGTCGTAGGAGCGGTTGCCAAACGACGACGCGAACCACCAGCACCACCACGCCGCGCCGATGTAGGCCGTCGCAGCCCAAGCGAGCAGCCATGCGATCTCCTCGCGACGTCCGCGCCACGCCCACGCGATCATGCCGCCGAAAGCGATCGCCAGCAGCGGATGCCAGTAGAACAGCCCGTGCCATGAGGAAAAAAACGAATTCAAAAACTCAGGTCGCGCCCAATGGAACGCCTCCCCCTCCGCCCCATAGCTGAACACGAACCATTCCCCATACACCACGCGCCAGGTCCAAAGCTGGAGTGCGATCAACGGCAACGCGCCGACGCAAAAATAGCCCGCCGCGTGAGCGGTGGGAATCGCACGGATCGCGTCCCTGTGCTCACGCGCAGGGCTGGGTTTCAACCACGCCCACAGCGCGACGACTCCAAATACAGCGAGTTGAAACCGCGTGATCACCGCCAAGCCCGACCCTGCCCCCGCCAGTAGCCACCAGCGCGCCGCGCTGGAGTCTTTCGTTCGCGTCAACGCATAAGCGAACAACGCAACCGCGAAGAATGCCACGCCGTGGCTCATGCTGAGGTTCACCGTTTGGTAATAGAACAGCGGACTCGCCGCCCACACCGTCACCACGCCCGCGAGTGCGGCGTCGCGCGAACCGATCCATCGGGAGATCGCGCTCCACGCCAGCCACAACGCCGTCCCCGAAATCGCGAGGTGCCAGCATTGCACCATGATCTGGTAAACCGGACCGAAGCCGTCGCGTTGCCAACTCCACCACCCTGCCCCGCGTCCGAGTGCGACAATGCCATCGGCCATCGCATAGGCCGGCGCGGTCACCAGCGCCCAGCCGACGCCATATTTATTAGGAATGCGACCGGCCTTTGTCCGCGGAAGGCCGAGGGCGGACGTCTGGTGCTCGGGTGCGAGCGTATCCGCAATCTGGAGATCGTTCTCGAAATCCCAATCGCCATCGGCCAATGCGGATCTCAGCCAGAGATAGTTGAACGTGTTGTCGTAGCCGCGGAGCGCACTGCGCGAACGGATCTCCCAGACTTGCGATGCGAAGAGCGCCACGCCGACGAGGGCGCACATCACAATCCACGCGCGAATCAGCACGGGCGGGTTCATGCCGTTAACGTCGCGCGGTGCTTCAGCCCGCGGGAGAGAGCCAGATGCGCGGGCCGGGGCGCCGCGTCACGTTAACCGACGAAAACGCCATCGCGCATCGGCCGCACGGTGTCGCAGCGGTTGGCGATCTCGGGATTATGCGTGACGAGGATCACCGCCTGGCCGTTGTCCTTCGCGAGTTTCGTCAGCAAGTCGAAGACCATTCCGGAATTCTTCGCGTCGAGATTCCCGGTGGGTTCGTCGGCGAGAATGATCGCCGGCTGGTTGGCGAGCGCGCGTGCGATCGCGACGCGCTGCTGTTCGCCACCGGAAAGCTGCGTGCCGAGGCGATGCGTCTTCTCGCCGAGACCCACCGAGGTCAGCAGCGCGTGGGCGCGCTCTTCCATCTGCTCCGGCGTGAGGCGGGCGAGCTTGCGCATGGGCATCATCACGTTGTCGAGCGCGGTGAATTCCTGCATCAGGAAGTGAAATTGGAAAACGAACCCGATGTGTTCGCAGCGCGCCGCCGTGCGATCCATATCGCTGCTGTTCGACATGAGCTGGTTGTTGATCCAGATGTCGCCCTCTTCCTGGCGATCGAGGAGGCCGAGCAGGTAAAGCAGCGTCGATTTGCCGCAGCCGGAGGGTCCGACGATCGCGTA
>JAEZAD010000196.1 GCA_023430565.1 Verrucomicrobiota bacterium | reverse complement strand
CCGATCATCTATTTCAAAGGCGACCTCGCCGGCACGTTCGTCGCCATCGGCGCCGTCCTCTTCTGGCTCCGCTTCGAAGCCGGCCGCGGCCTCTGGAACGCCGCCGTCAGCCTCGTCCTCGCCGGCGGTGTCGTCGCCACCAACAACCGCGCCTCCATGCTCGCGCTCCTCGTCGCCACCGCCTGGCTCGCGCTCCGCGGCCGCTGGCGCTTCGCCGTCACCCAGGCCGTCGCCGGCCTAGTCGCCGTTTTCCTGATACTCGCCGCCGCCAGCGCGCTCCGCATCTCCTGGGAAAAGACCCCCGTCTTCGGCCTCTACGAACGCATCGTCTCCATCGCCGATCCCACCGGCCAGCGCACCTATCGCGGCGCCGAGACCTTCAACAAGGGCGACAACAACCTCTACCGTTTCGTCTGGTGGCAGGCCGTCATCGACGAAACTCTCGACGGCAACCCCTACCTCGGCCTCGGTTTCGGCCACGACCTCGCCGCCCGTTTCGTCCGCGAATACTACCCCGAAAGCAGCGAGGAGTTCACCGTCCGCAGCCCCCACAACGTCCTGCTCTCGATCTTCGCCCGCATGGGCGCCGCCGGTTTGCTGCTCTTTCTCGTCATCATCGGCGTCGTCGCCGTTCTGACCTGGCACGCGATCCCGCAAAGCCTCGCGCATGCCGCCCCGTGGTGCGTCGTCTGGGCCCTGTTCGTCAGCGCCTGCCTCGGCGTCGTCCTCGAAGGCCCCATGGGCGCGGTCGTCTTCTGGACCACCCTCGGCGTCGCTCACCAGCTTTCATCCGAAACCCCAGCCTCTGCACCAACCCCATCTTGAAATCTGAAAATCGGACATCGGGCATCTTCAACCGCCCAACCACTCCCTTCCAATTTCAAGATCCCGATTTCAAGATTCCCGACCCGTTTTGCGGCCTTTTGCGTGTTTAGCGGGAGATCAATTTCTCCGTCTCTCAACTCTCATCCCTCAACTCTCAACTTTCTTCCCGCCAACCCCACCCGCCGCATTGCCATCCCGCATCACGCGCCTTTAGGTCCACGCCAACCGTGAACCTCCCCTCGCCCACCGACTACCTCGCCGTCTTCAAGACGACGACGCGCGGCCGTTGGGACCCGCTCACGCCATTCGCGATCCTGCTGCTCAGCTGCTTCGGCATCGCGTTCATCTACAGCGCGCAGCTCTCCATCCGCGGCAACGCCTGGCAAACCCAGCTCGTCTGGCTCACCGGCGGCCTTGGCATCTACACCATCGTCTCGCTCATCGACTACCGCTTCTGGCTCGCCGTCGCCCACTGGTTCTATCTCGCCTGCCTCATCCCACTCTTCCTCGTCCTCATGCCCGGCCTCGGCACCGAGGTCTACGGCTCCCAACGCTGGATCAACCTCGGCTTCTTCTCCTACCAGCCCTCCGAAACCGCCAAGATCGGCGTCCTCCTCATCACCGCGAGCCTTCTCATCCGCTCGAAAATCGGCACCGTCGCACAATCTCTGGGAACCTTGGGGAAATTGGCCCTTGCGGTGGGTCTGCCCATGTTCCTTATCTTGCTCCAACCCGATCTCAAATCGGCGATTGTCCTGCCCCCGATGGTGTTCTCGATGCTCTACGTTTCCCGGCTGTCCGCGCGTTTCTTCGCCGGCGCCCTCGGAGCATTTCTCCTCATCGTCGGCATCGTCGCGTGGGACACCTGGCGTTACCAACAGTTCATGGACGCCAACAAGTTATCCTACGTCAACGACCGCGGAAAATTCGAGCCGCACACGTGGGTCCCCCTCCACGATTACCAGCGCAACCGCATCATCTCTTTCGTCGCGCCCGACAAGATCGACCCCATGGGCATCGGCTGGAATCAACGCCAGTCGCTCATCTCCGTCGGCTCCGGCGGCCTCACCGGCAAGGGCTGGACCGACGGCACCCAAGCCCAGCTCGGCTACCTCCCGCGCTCCGTCGCGCACAACGATTTCGTCTTCTCGGTCATCGCCGAGGAAAAAGGTTTTCTAGGAAGTTTCACGGTTCTCGGCCTGTTTGGGATAGTGTTGTTCAACGGCATCCGCATCGCCGGTCTCGCTCGAGACCGCTTCGGCACCCTCCTCGCCATCGGCGTCACGGTGCTGTTCACGGTGCACGTGTTCGTGAACATCGCCATGACCATCGGCCTCGTGCCCATCACGGGCATACCGCTTCCTTTCATCAGCTACGGTGGCTCCTTCATGCTCAGTTGCTGCTTGCTGCAAGGACTGGTCCAGAGCGTCTATCGCTTCAGGAAGGATTTCGCATGAAATCCCTTCTTCGCGCTACGCACCGCCCTGCCGGAATCTCCTGCGCCGCACCTGCCGCTCCCGGGGTCGCCGTCTTCAACACACCCGATACCCAACATGAGCGATCTACCATCGCAGTCATCCCAACCCGGCTCCTCTCCGGATGTTGCCCGCAAATACGACGAAGAACTCGTCAATCCGCCTTCCACGGCTGAGTCCACGCCGGTCACCGCCGCCGAACTCAAAGCCGGGGCCGCCGAACGCGCCAAGCAACGTCCGCTCCTTCAAAAAATTCTCTCCGTCTTCCAGAAGGAAAAAGGCTCCTACCGCGAGCTGATCATCAACTCCGAGCCGCTCGAGAAACGCGTCGCGCTCCTCGTCGACGGCCGCCTCGAGAAATTCGAAATCGAACGCGAGTCCGACCACCGCATGGTCGGCGCCATCTACAAGGGCCGCATCAAGAACCTCGACGCCGGCCTCAAGGCCGCCTTCGTCGACATCGGCTACACGAAAAACGCGTTTCTCCACTACTGGGACATGCTCCCCGCCGCCGCCGACTCCTCCGTCGAGGTCGTCCGCGTTAACAAAAAGAAAAACGCCCCGCCCCGCCCCGCCGAGCCCACCGTCAAGGACATCCCCCAGATGTATCCGCCGGGCACCGACATCGTGATCCAGGTCACGAAGGGCCCCATCGGCACCAAGGGCCCGCGCACCACGACGAACCTTTCGATCCCCGGCCGCTACCTCATCCTCACGCCGTTCTCCGACGGCTGCGGCATCTCGCGCAAGATCGAAGACCCCAACGAGCGCAAACGCCTCAAACAGCTCATCAACGAGCTCACCATCCCCGAGGGCATGGGCGTCATCGTCCGCACCGCCGGCGAGGGCAAAAAATCCCGCTACTTCGTCCGCGACCTGCACATCCTGCTGAAAACCTGGCAGGACATCCAAAACAAGATGCAGTCCGAGCGCTCGCCCGCCTGCCTCTACCAGGAGCCCGACCTCGTCGAACGCACCGTCCGCGACTTCCTCACCGAGGAAGTCGACCGCGTCCTCATCGACTCGAAGGAAGACCATACGCGCACCCAGAATCTCGTCGCCCAAATCTCCAAACGCTCCGCCTCCAAGATCGCGTTCTACAAGGACAGCATTCCCATCTTCGAACGCTTCAACATCGAGCGCCAGATCGAGCAGACCGGCCAGCGCAAGGTCCCGCTCCCGTCCGGCGGCGAAATCGTCATCGACGAAACGGAAGCTCTCATCTCGATCGACGTGAACACCGGCTCGCACAAGAGCCGCGGCGGCGACGAAAAAAACGTCATCTACGCCGTCAACCTCGAGGCCGCCACCGAGATCGCCCGCCAGATCCGCCTCCGCAATTTGGGCGGCCTCGTGATCATCGACTTCATCGACATGAAGGAGCGCCGTCACCGCAACGCCGTCTACGAAAAGATGGTGCAGGAGATGTCCTCCGACAAAGCGAAGAACCACATCCTCCCGATCTCGACGCTGGGCATCCTCCAGATGACCCGCCAGCGCCAGCAGGAAAGCTTGTCGTCCAATCTCTACACCGATTGCCCGTATTGCCGCGGCCGCGGTATCGTGAAATCCGCGACAACGATGTCCGTCGAGCTCCAGCGGAAACTTTCGTCCGTCGTCCGCCGCCTCCAGCTCCGCAACGACGGCAAGGAGTATTCGCTCCGCGTCCTCGTGCACCCGAGCATCCTCGAGCGCCTCCGCAGCGAAGACGCCGAGCTCCTCGTCCGCATGGAGAAACTCTACGGCGTGAAATTGGCCTTCCGGGCGGACCTCAACTATCACGTGGAAAATTTCAAAATCATCAACGCGCTGACGGGCGAAGAGTATCGGTAAGATTTTGAGCCGCGTTCAGCGGCTCCAAAATCATCGTTCTCGTTCTCGTTCTCCAAGCCGCCGCTCACCCCGGCGGCCTTTTACTTCCCCAGATCACGTCGCTCGTCTGCTCCGAGCGAGCTGATATCCCGCCCTTGGCCAGCGCCAAAGCACGTCGGCAAATCACTCAGACGCTCGCTCCTCACTTGCCGCGCCGCGCGCACGAGCGGACACGTTACGGCTTCGCCGCCGCAGGCAGGCGCTTGAAAACGAGCGGCATGCCGCGGCCCGACTGGCTCCACTCGCCGGCGATTTCAGCGCCGTCGGCGGTGAGCTGGCCGGTGAATGCGCCGTTAATGCTCGGCGTTTCGAAATGCACCTTGCCGCCGGTTTCGGTCACAGCGCTGATCGGGATGCGCGCGGCGCCTTGATCGAAGCTGACGAGCACGCCCCCCAGCTTTCCCGCAGGATCGGCCGTCAGTTCGAGCCCGAGGCGCAACTCCATGCTTGGCATCGGCACGATCGCGCCACGCCAGTTGCCGGCGAGTCCTTTACCAGCCACCCCGCGCGCCGGGACGGCCTCACGGGCAATCGGCGCCGGCTTCAATTTGCGCTCCAGCCGAAACGGCAGCGAATTCCCAGCCTGCGAGAAATCGCCGGTGATCGTCTTGGCGTCGGGCGCGAGTTTGCCGGTGAAGCGCGGCTCTCCCGGAATTCCCGGCATCGCGAATTCCACGGTGCCACCATCGACTCTCACCGGGTCGAGTTTGAACCCGCGCAATCCTTGCATCGGGATATCGATCGCTCCCTGCCAGGCCGAGTCGCCTGCTGGCGTGAGCTCGACGCCCACGCCGAGTTGCTGCTGATTTGGCAGCGTGATAGCGCCCTCCCAATAGCCAGCGGCGGAGGGGCTGGCCGGCGCATCGTTGGCGGCGAACAGCGCGGAACACAAAAACGTCAGGACAACTGTGGAGCCGAGGAAGAGGCGATGTAGTTTCATGGTGGAGACGAGTGCGGTTGAAAAGTGAGCAGCCAGCTAAAAAGGTGATGCGCTTAGTCCGCCGGCTCGAAAATTTTTTCGATCGGCTGTTTGAACAGCTGGGCGATCTTGAAGGCCAACGGCAGGCTGGGATCGTATTTCTCAGTCTCGATCGCGTTGATCGTTTGACGCGAAACGCCCAGCTTTTCGGCGAGCTCGCCTTGCGATAATTCCTCCCGGGCGCGCAGTTCGCGCAGTCGGTTCTTCATTTGTAACGGCGGTTCGCGACCACGACTCCAACCAGCCAGAACGAAAACACACTCACCATCACTCCGCCGAATCCGAGACCGTGGGGCAGGAAGTGCAGCACCCCATGTTGATTCAATGTGGTGATCACAATGCCGACAAGGAGCGTGCCCCATGCGGCAAACACCTGCGCCTCCATCTGCACGCGCCGCTGCAACTCATCCATCCCTCGGATGAATCGCACCCAGGCGCGAATATAGAGGAGAGCGGGAATAAGCGGCCCGAGCGCCACGAGTCCGCGCGTGAGCGGACTCCACTCGGGATGACGGCGCAGCAGGAACATCTGCGCCAGGTAGGCAACGCTCGCCACGAGGAGCCACGCGTTCAGGCGAAGGTCCCGCTTGCAGGAATACTGTCCCGAACCGGGCACAAGAGATTCGAAGACGTCGGGGTTTCCCATGATTCCCAAAGGTAAAGTATACTTGTCACGTGTCAAGCATACTTTACCTCCCGCCTCGGCGATTCCTCTGCGCCCTGCAAAGGACATCAACGGGGAATCGGCAGAAAACGCTTCTCTATCCGCCGGCTGGTCGAGGTAACGGGGACGATGGAACGTCGCGCGCATCGGAACCGATACACCGCGCGCAATCGACCATCATCGACCAGACCGTCGCGCGGTCGCGCCTTCCAAAGGGTTCCGCGCAAACCCGCCGGCCGCGTTCTCGCAAGCCGGCGGTGACATCGAGCCTCACCACGTGCGTCCGTTATGCACGAACCACGTGGTGCCGTGCCCACTCTACGGATACGGCTGCGACACCAGCTCCGACGTATCCTTGATGCTCGCCGGGTGCAGATTGATCACGATGTCGCCGAGCGGAGTCAGGTCGTTCGCACTCAACTGCTCGTTCGAAAGACTGTTGAGGTCATTCGCATTCGCGCCCCGCCACTGCCACCACAACGTGCCGATGCCGTGTTCCTGCGCCTCGGTCATCAGCAGTTCATACGGCACTTCATAGGGAATTCCGTTTTCATTTTCACCATCGATGGCATCCAAGCCCCATTGGATCAGAAACGGCTTCGCCGCCACGGCGGCGGCGGCCTCGCGTATGCCTTGATCGCCATCGCTGAATCCGTTTGCCTGCTGATAGCTCCACCCGTCCGGCCGATTGTATTCGCCCCAATACATCTGCGCATTCAGCACGAGCGAATGCAGCGGATCGTGGTCGATCAGCTCCTGGCCATGATCGAGCAACAGGCGCAGGAACCGTCCTTGCTTCAGCGCCCCGATCGTCAGCGGCTGCGTATAGCCCCAGGCGCGAAACCTCGAGATCACCTCTTTCTGATTAGCCACCCACTGCGCCACCACGCTCGGATCCTGCTCCGGGTCGCCCAGTTCCTCGATCGTCGCATCGAGGACGAGATTGTATTTGTTCCGCTCGATCATCGCCTGCACGTCGGCCCGATTGAAGAAGTTGCCCTGGTCCGGATTGTTGGAGTCCGTAAGGTAGACCACCATGCCCTTGTCGTGACACCGCTGAATGAACTCCTCGATCTTCGCGAGATCCGAGATGTAGATCTGCGGCCGAACCGCATTGAACCCCTGGCTCGCCAGCGCATTGACGAACGTGGCCACGTTCGCCGAGCCCGTGGGTCCATACAGGCATTCGATGCCGCGCGCCAGGAAGGGCACGCCGTTCGAATCCAACAACTGCTTGCCTTGCACCCGCATCACTTGCGCAGCCATCGCCGGCTGCGACGCCACCGCGAGCAGAAGCCCCGCGACCATCCCCAGTTTCACTATCGTAGGTTTATTCATTTTTGGTTTTCGTTTGTGGTTGTGCGATCGCGATCTTCTCCACCAGGAGATCGATCGCGCTGCTGGACCAATCGATGCCGGACCAAATGGACGATGCTCGGGCCCCCGCCGGAGCCGTGGTGCGCAAAAGGGTGTATCGGGAAACGGGAAACATGGGGTGGCGGGTTCCGCCCTTCTCCGCAGAGGGACCACCGGATTGAACGGTGAGGGCGTATCCAACATCCTCACACGACCTCACAATCCCCTTCGGTCAAAAAACCCGCCGGAGAACCCGTTGACCACTCCGCTCCGCGCCTGATCTGAAGGGCGGACAGCGCGTCCGCGCCGGCGTCGGTCAACAGGACACCCTGCGCATTTCAAACGCATGGGAGTTTCCCCCGATAAAACGCCGCAAGGTTTGCTGGGCGTCGTTGGGTCGCCACGGGCGCGGCTTTCGCTCACAACGTCCACGACAATAAGGGTCTTTCTGCTGCGTCTCGCGGACGAACCATGCCGCGGCCGCTCGGTGCGACACCGACAAAGACCCTTCCCCGGAAACAGTCCGTCCACTCCGAACCTCAACCGTCCATCGTTGCCATGACCCTCCTGACGAAAGCCCGCCTCCGCCACCTTCACCTCCGCGCCCTCGCCGCCGCCTTCCTCACGAGCTTCGCATTCATCGCAACGATCAACGCCGAACCCAAAATCGAAACGGAAATCCTCGCCCCGCCGGACGCCGTCTCCGTCCAGATCGAACCGAGTGGCCGTCTCTCTGCCGTCGTCCGTCAAGGCAGCCGCTACGCCGTCTCCGTCGACGGCGTCGTCGGTCCTCCGTTCGACCGTCTGCTCACCGCCATCGGTTCGCCCATGCTCGGTCGCACCCAATTCCCCGCTCTTCACAGCCAGGATAAACTCGATCATCCCGTTCAGTTCAGCGCCGACGGCAAACGCTACGCTTACGCCGGCTTGGTCGGCGACGAATTCGTCGTCGTGGTCGACGGCAAGGAAGTTCACCGCGGCCCGTTCACCACCGGCGCGCTGGCCGCCAATCCCCTCACCCTTCAATTCTCGCCCAAGGGCACGCGTTATTGGTTTGTCGCGCGACACGACCTCCGCGGCGAGCGGCCCGGCCACTGCCTTTTTGTCGACGGCAAACTCGTCCCCCTCCGCCTCGGCCAGCACAACTTCGCCCCGCTCATCTTCAGCGCCGACGAATCTCGCTACGCGCTGCTCGCGGGCCACGGCGACGTCATCCTCAACGGCAAACCCGCCGGCTACTCCGCCCAGCCGCAAACCTTCCTGCCGAACGGCAAGCTCCTCGCCGTCGGCACCTCCGGCGCCCTTCTCGACGGCAAGCCGCTTCACCCCAAACTTCGCCGCGCCGTCGTCTCCTCCACCGGTCGCATCGCCGGTCTCGTCCCTGAAGGTGCCTGGCTCGATGGCAAGGTCCTGCCCGACACCGACGGCGCCAACACCGTCCTCTTCAGTCCCGACGGCAAACGCCTCGTCGTCCACGGCCGATCCGGCTCCTTCATGTGGCAGTGGCTCGACGGTCAGCGCAGCGCGAATTACTCAAGCTTCAAGAACCTCGACTCGATCCCCAACCGCCAGACCTACGCGCGCTTCACCGCCGATTCATCGCTCTGCCTGTCGATCGCGATGCAGGGCGGCATCCACTTCCCGCTTGTGAACGGCAAGGAATCCGATGCCTACAAATTCGTCGACGACTTCGTGCTCGCCCCGAAAGGAAAACGCTTCGGCTACGTCGGCACGCAAACCACCGACGCTTCCGTCGCCGTCATCGACTCCCAACTTTTCTCCGATCCCGAGTGGCGCGTCGGCAACGCGAATTCCATCCCGTCCGTCGTCCGCGAAACCCTCATCTTCAGCCCCGACGGCAAACGCAGCGCGTTCGCCATCGGCAGCCTGAAAAAATCGGCGCACTTCATCGACGGCCAGCGAGCCGACCTCCAGGACCACGTCGCCACGCCCTGGTCAGCCAGCGCTTTCTCCCAGGGCGATCGCACCTCCGCCCTGTTCTCGCCGAACAGCGAGCACGTTTCCTACGTCACGAAGGAAGGCAAAAACTACCACGTGCGCGTCGACGGCAAATCGATCTGGTCCTACGAAAACGGCCAGCGCTCCCACCCGCTCTTCACGCCCGACAGCCGGCACCTGTTCTGGTTTAACCTCGAACGCGCGCAGGGCGGACGCGGCTCCGATCAAGTCCTCTACGCCAACGGCCAGCGCGTCGCCGACTTCAACTTCCAACGGCCCCCCGCCATCTCCCTCCCGAAATACGTCGGCTACGTCGCGATGGGAGCCGACGGCAAATTGCGCATCGTCAGCGCCACGTCCGAAGGATTCATCCGCCACACGATCACCCCGTCCAACGACCACGATCTCGCCGCGGCGCTCGCCCAGGCCAAGTGACCGCCAGCGCCCGCACGTCAGGAACCGCCGTCGTTGCAACTCCGTCGAAACCGTTTTGGACTCGCGCGCGTGTTGTGGCTCGATCTGGACCGAAACAGCTCCGCTTCGCTTACCCAGCAGCTCTACGATCAGCTCGTTTCGCGCATTCTCGCCGGTGAACTTCGCGCCGGCCAACGCCTGCCATCTTCCCGCGCGCTCGCCGAGACACTCGGCATCGCGCGCAACATCGCGATCGAGGTGTTCGAGCAGCTCCAGGTGGAGGGCTATCTGCAAACCCGCCGCGGCAGCGGCACGTTCGTCGCCCGCCTCGAGCTGCTGGCAAGCGCGCCGGTCCGCCAGCGAACACGAAAACCGACCGCCGCCCTTCCGGGCACCCCGCCGCCGGACACCATCAGTTTTCGTTGCGGGATTCCCGATCTCTCCGCATTCCCGCGCGCGCGCTGGCTGAGCGCCGTGCGCCAGATTGGTTTTCACAGCCCGACCGAAATCTGGAGCTACGACGAAACCGCCGGTCTGCACACGCTGCGCGAGGAGATCGCCGCGCACCTCGGCCGCGTGAAGGGCATCCGCTGCTCCGCCGATCAGGTGATCCTCACCCAAGGCAGCACCAATGGAATCGCGCTGATCGGCCTTTTCTTCCGCGCCCGCCAGCCGGGCGCCTTGGTCGAGGATCCCGTCGTCAGCTTTGTCCCCGAAGTCCTCCGGCAATGCGGACATCAGGTCCATCCGGTGCGCGCCGATGCCGATGGACTCGTCATCGCAGCCCTGCCCGCCAAGCCCCGCGCCGGCTTCGTTTTTGTTTCGCCGTCGCACCAGTTTCCCCTCGGCGGCACGCTGCCGATCGCGCGACGCCTGGCGCTGCTCGGCTATGCGCGCCGGCACGATTTGTTCGTCGTCGAGGACGACTACGACAGCGAGTTTCGCTTCGCCGGCGCGCCGGTGAGTTCCCTCTGCCGGCTCGATCCCGAGCGCGTGATTCATCTCGGCACGTTCAGCAAGACCCTCGCTCCTGCGATGCGTCTGGGTTATCTGGTGCTGCCCCCGCAACTCGCACCCGACCTGCTCGCGATGCTCCGACCGATGTATCTGGCCGGATCGCGCGTTCTCCATGCCGCGGTCGCGCACCTCATGCAGACGGGACACTACGAGCGACACGTCGCCCGCATGAAACGCATCTATGAGCGAAAAATGAAGACGCTCTGCTCCGCGCTGCAGGCGCGTTTCGGCGACAACGTGTCCATCACGGGCCACTCGACCGGGCTGCACCTGGTCGCCGGCTTCCGCGGCATCTCGCTCTCCCCGGCCGTGCGCGAACGCTGCGCCCAGGCTGGCGTCACGTTCGACACCGCCAGCGACTATGCGCTCCGGCCCCGAAGGCGCCCCGATGTTGCGCTGCTCGGTTTCGGCGACTTGAGCCACGAACAAATCCAGGAGGGCGTGCGGCGGCTCGCGACCGTGCTCCGCCCGACCTAGCCGTCGACGCGCAACAGGATGCCCGCCTCGCGTCGACGCGAGCGCGAGTGGCTCCGTCAAAAACGCGCGGAAGTGGCCCTTCTTCGCCCCGGCCGGTTCTGCCACACTCACGCGATGGCCCCCGCCCTTTCCGCTAACTGCGCGCGCAGTCGCCTCCATCTTTTCGCCATTCCGCCGCGGCACGCCGGCTTCGCCTTGGCTGCTTTCACCCTGTGCGCTGGCCACCTTTTCGCCGCGACAACCGTCGAGGAGCGCTACGCCGCGCTGTGCGCCTCCTGTCACGGCGCAGAGCTGCGCGGCGGCACCGCGCCATCGCTGCTCCATTCTCCCCTCGTCGCCGGCAGCGACGCATCGGCGATCGCGGCCGTCATCCGCCACGGTTCCGCCGGCGGCGCGATGCCGGCATTTGGCAGCGCCTTGTCGGACGAAGAAATCACCGGACTCGCCGCGCTGCTCCACGAGCAGGCCACGCGCGAATCCCAGCGTCCTCCACGTCGTCTCGGCACGACGATCGAAGCCGAGGCGTTGAACGCCGCCACCTCGACGGGCTACCAACTCGTGCGCTCCGAGTCCGAGCCGGAGCGCCGCTACATCGGTTACTTTGGCGGGATGAGCGCGCTTTCCTACGACGACGTGGATCTGACCGGCGTCCGCAGTATCGAACTTGATTACGCCCGCGGCAGCGACGACCCGGGACGCTTCGCGCTCTTCGTCGTCGACCGCAGCGGCGTCGGCCCGCGCATCAATCTCGGCGAGGCCAACACCTCGTCGACGGGCGGCTGGGACACTTTTCAGACCCGCCGCATCGGCCTGTCGCGCGAACTGCCGGGAAAACACACGCTCGTGATCTACGGAGTCGACGGCGGCGGCATCTTCAACCTCGACCGCTTCACACTCAGCGACCAGCCGGGCGAAAACGACGGCGTGACCGCCCGCTTCGGCGCCGCTTCGGGCACGCTGACCGGAGCCGGCCACCGCTTTCGGCTCGAACGCGTCGCGGAAGCCCCTTCTGAAATCTGGGCGATGGCGTTCCTGCCCGACGGCAGCATCCTCGCGTCACAAAAGAACGGATACCTCATCCCCTTTCGCGACGGCCAACGGCTCGAACCGATCGTCGGCACGCCGCCCGTTTGGGACCGCGTGCAAGGCGGCCTGCTCGGCGTGCTGCCCCACCCCGACTACGCCCGCAACGGCTGGCTCTATCTCGCGTTCTCCGACGTCGGCCCCGGCGAAGGCATGGCCAACGTCACGATGACGCGAATCGTGCGCGGACGCATCGAGGGCCGTCGCTGGGTCGAACAACAGGACATCTATCGCGCTCCGCCGGAATTCTACACGACCGCCTACGCCCACTTCGGCGGTCGCATGGTGCTGGTCGACGGCCATCTGTATTTCTCGATCGGCGATCGCACCGACATGCAGCTGGCGCAGGACCTGAGCCGGCCTTTCGGAAAAATCCACCGCTTGCGCGAAGACGGCAGCGTGCCGCCCGACAACCCGTTCGCGAATCAACCGAACGCCCTCGCCTCTCTCTGGAGTTATGGTCACCGCAATCCGCAGGGCCTCACCGTCCATCCTGTCACCCAGGCCGTGTGGTCCGCCGAGCACGGTCCGCGGGGCGGCGACGAACTCAACCTCATCCGCGCCGGCGCCAACTATGGCTGGCCGCTCGCCACCTTCGGCATCAACTACGACGGCACCCAACTCGCCGAGAGCCCCTATCGCGCCGGCACCGTCCCGCCGGTGCACCACTGGACACCTTCGATCGCCGTGTCGCAGATCGCCTTCTATCACGGCGATCGTTTTCCGCGATGGCAGGGCCATGTGCTGGCCGCGAGTCTCGGCGCACAGGAACTCCGTCTCGTGCGCATGGAAGGTGAGCAGGCCGTCGCCGACGAGCTCGTGTTCAAAGGCCACGGCCGCATACGCGACGTCGTCTCCGGACCCGACGGCTTTCCCTACGTCGTCCTCAACCATCCAAACGGCGCAATCTATCGGCTCGTGCCCGCCGGCGACGAATAGCTGACGGCATGCGCCCTCGTCGCTCCCGCTGACTCGATCCGCCCCAGAAGGGTTCGTTTACTTCGCCGCCGGAACGACGCTCGTCCACACATACGTCTGGAAGGTCACGAAGGCCCCCATCAGCAAGGCCAGCGCGACGCTGTGCCAGAAAACCGCGCGCAACACCGTCCCCGCATCGGGGCTGTCCGGCCGGCCCCCGGTCGCCACCGAGGCCACCACAATGCTCTGCGCGTCGATCATCTTGCCCATCACGCCGCCCGAGCTGTTCGATGCCGCCATGAGAATCGGCGAGAAGCCGAGCTGTTGCGCCGTCACTTTTTGCAGGTTGCCGAACAGCACGTTGGACGACGTGTCGCTGCCCGTGAGCGCCACCCCCAGCCACCCGATGATCGGCGAGAAGAATGGGTAAAACATCCCCGTCGCCGCCATCGCGAGCCCCATCGTCGTATCCGTGCCGCTGTAACGCGTCGTAAATCCCAACGCGAGCATCAGCGCGATCGTCAACAACGACACCCGCACGCGCCAGAGCGTGCGCAGATAAAGCGCCATCAGTCCACGGGGCGTCAGCCCCAGCCCGAAGCCTGCGACGACCCCCGCGAGCAACAGCGCCGTCCCCGTGGCGGAAAGCAGGTTGAAGCTGAAGATCGCACTCTCCACCTCGGGATGCGGCACCACCGGCGGCATGCGCTGCACGAGCGCATGCAGACCCGGCATCGCAAAGGACGGCGCGAGCATCGAATTGAGCGCATTCTTGACCGGCGGCAGCCCCCAGGCGAAGACGAACACCGAGAGCAGGATCCACGGCAGCCAGGCGCGGGCCGGAGTCGCCGCCGGCCGCTCCGCCGCCGCCGGAGCCGCCGCGACGACGGACGGTGCCGGGCCCGGCGTATCCATCTTTTTCGGACGCCAGCACTTCATCAGTCCGACGAGCGCCCCGATCGAGACCACGGCGCTGATGATGTCGACCAGCATGGGCCCGATGAAGTTGCTCACCAGGAACTGCGCCAGCCCGAAGCTCGCCCCGGAAACCAGGCAAGCCGGCCAAACCGCAATCATGCCGCGCCAGCCCACCTGCGCCGCCACCAGCCAGAACGGAACGATCAGCGAGAAAAAGGGCAGCTGCCGGCCGACCATCGCGCTGAGCTGCATCAAGTCGAGTTCGGTGATGCGAGCGAGCGTGATGAGCGGCGTGCCCAGCGCGCCGAACGCCACCGGCGCCGTGTTGCCGATGAGCGCCAGCTTGGCGGCCTCGAGCGGTTTGAAACCGAGCCCGATCAGCAGCGCCCCGGTGATCGCCACCGGCGTGCCGAATCCCGCCGCGCCTTCGATGAACGCGCCGAAGCTGAACGCGATCAGCAGCGACTGAATCCGACGGTCGTCGGACACGCCCGCAATCTGCTTCTGCAACACCGCAAAACCGCCCGTTTCCACCGAGAGCTGGTAGATGAAAATCGCGTTGAGAATGATCCAGCCGATCGGAAACAAACCGTAGGCGGCCCCATACGTCGCCGACGCCCCGGCCAGCGTCGCCGGCATGCCGTAAACGAAAATCGCAACCGCCAGCGCCACGATCAGGCCGGCGAGCGCAGCCAGGTGCGCCCGCACATGGAAAAACGCGAGCAATCCGAGCAATGTGACGACGGGCAAAGCGGCGATCAGCGCAGACACGCCAATTCCGCCGGCAGGGGCATACACTTGAGACCAGGACATAGGGCAGGGTGTGGGGCACTCCTGCTCGAACCGCATCTGGCTCCGCCGCTGAAAACGCGAATCGGACCCGACAACGCACCGGCAGGGTGCGGAACTATACAGGGCGAGCCCGTCCGAACTCTTACGGATTTCTTGCCAATCGTTGCGCTTTTTTGCCGTCGGTCGGCTCCTCCGCTGCAGCCACAGCTTGAGGCCGCGCGAAAGAAGCCGCCACCGGGAATCGGCCGCGCCTACCTCGATGCCGGCTCCGGCTGATAATAGCGCGTCATCGCGTCCGCGATTGCCGCCACCGCCGCCGCCCGATCGATCACGCCATTGTGCCGCCACACGATCTTCCCGCCTGGTGCGACCAGCACCGTGTGCGGGATCGGGCCCGGCGCCTGGTCGTCGAGCGCCGCGAAGAGCGCATCCGTGCTCGCCTCCGTGAAGAGGTAGTGGTTCGTCGTCCGACCGCTGCCTTCGCGCTTCAAGAACCGCTGCCCATTCGGACTCAGCCCGGCATGCATCCGCTCGAGAAACGCCTGCGCCTTCGCCTGCTGCTTCACGTCGTCGACCGTCACCGTGATCAATTCGAAATCGCGCATGTCGAACTGCCGCGAGAGCGACACCAACAGCGGAAACTCCTCCACGCAGGGCGCGCACCATGTCGCCCACACGTTGAAGAGTCGGTATTTGTTGGTCGGATTCGCGCGCAGCGCCGCCAGCCCTTTGGCGTCGATCCGATCCATCGTGACGGGCAGATCCTTCCAGCCCTCTTCCACGGCCAGGTTGCCCGCCTTCTTCTCGCGCCACTTCGTCGAGCACCCATGCGGCTTCGTCAACGCGGTGGCCACCGGCCGACCGGCGAGAAGATCCTCGATCGCGTTGCGCGCATCGGGCGACTTCACGGTGGATTCGTCGGCATAGCGCGAGTCGTCGAAGCGGCCCGCGTAGCGCAGCCGGCGATCCTGGTCGAAAATGAACACGTGCGGCGTCGCCAGGCAGCCATACGCGCGCGCCGTCAACTGCTTGTCTCCATCATACAAATACGGGAAGTCCCAGCCCTGCTGCTCGGCATAAGGTTTCATCTCTTCGAACGAGTCGTTGAACTCGCCGAAGCCGAGCTCATCCAACCGCAGCCCATCGGGATGATTCGGATTGATCGCCACCAACCCGAAACTCTCGCCCCGTAGATCCGCGCGCAGCTTCTTCAGCCGGCCCTCGATGCCGTGCGACGTCGGACAGTGATTCGACGTGAACAACACCATCAGAATGTCGTGTTCGGCAAAATCGCTCAGCGACCAGTTGCGCCCATCGATCCCCGGCAGCGTGAAATCCGGCGCCGCATCCCCGATCGACAGCGTGCGAAACCCGGCGGGATTCCCATCCTTGTCGAGGAGCGCAGGCTCGGCGGCGAAAACGGAGGCGGCCAACAAGGCACAGAACGCGCCAACGAAGAGAATGGATTTCATGATGGAAGGGCTCACGCAGCAGTCGCGAAGGGGCGTCGGAACGAACTCGTTTTTCCGCTGCGCGCAACGAACTCGCGCGCAGCGCGCAACCCGTCGTCTCCGTCCACCTCCAGAAAGCGAGGGTGGACTCGTCTTCCGCTCCCAATTCAACTGGCTGCGATGGCCCAAGACTCCACTCCCTCCCGCTCCGTCAAAGTGCGCGAAACTCCGATCGAACTCTGCCAGTTCATCAAATTCGCGGGCCTCGCCGCCAGTGGCGGAGAAGCCAAGCAACTCGTCGCCGAAGGCAGCGTCCGGTTGAACGGCGTCATCGAAAAACAAAAGCGCAAGAAACTCGCCGCGGGGGATCGCGTGACGCTCAACGGCCAAACCCTCGTCGTCGAGGTGGCGTGAGATCACAGGTGGCTGAGAGTTGAAGTCGACCCGCCGGCGCCGGGCCACCTTCACGATCTTTCAACTTTCAACTTTCATCGTTCAACTCCCCACGAATGACTTTCACCGCCCTCGGTCTCTCGGTTCCCTTGCTGCGCGCTGTCGCCGAGCGCGACTACACCGAACCGACGCCAATCCAGACGACCGCCATTCCCGCCATCCTGCGCGCCGCCGACGTCTGGGCTTCCGCCCAAACCGGCTCGGGCAAAACCGCCGCCTTCGCGCTGCCGATCCTGCAACTCCTCGCCCGCAGCGCCCGCCCGCGCGGCCGTTTCGCCCGCGCACTCATCCTCGTTCCCACCCGCGAACTCGCCGCACAGGTCGGCGAAGCGTTTCGCCGTTTTTCGCGCTTCCTCCCGTCACCGCTCAAAACGCTCGTCGTCTACGGCGGCGTCTCGATCAACCCGCAGATGCTGGCGCTCGGCGGCGGCGCCGACATCCTGATCGCCACGCCTGGCCGCCTCCTCGACCTCATCGATCACAACGCGCTTTCGCTCGCGGAAACCTCAATCCTCGTGCTCGACGAAGCCGACCGCCTGCTCGACCTCGGCTTCAGCGTGGAACTCGACCGCATCGTCTCGCTGCTCCCTGCGCGCCGTCAAAGCCTGCTCTTCTCCGCCACGTTTCCACCCGCGGTCGCCACGCTCGCGTCCGCCTTGCTCCGCGATCCCGTCCGCCTCGACGTGCCGGCCGCGCCAGAAACGACGCCCGACATCGTGCAACGCGCCATCGAGGTCGACGCGCCGCGCCGCACGCAACTGCTTCGCCACCTCATCGAGGAAAACGCGTGGGCGAACGTGCTCGTGTTCGTCGCCACGAAATACGCGACCGAGCACGTCGCCGAAAAACTCCGCCGGGCCAATCTCAACGCCGCCGCCCTCCACGGCGAGCTCAGCCAGGGTGCACGCACCCAGGCGCTCGCCGACTTCAAAGCCGGCAACGTCCAAGTGCTCATCGCCACCGACCTCGCCGCGCGCGGCATCGATATCGCACGCCTCCCGGTCGTCGTGAATTACGACCTGCCGCGTTCCCCGACCGACTACACCCACCGCATCGGCCGCACCGGTCGCGCGGGCGAAACCGGCCTCGCGATCAACTTCATCAGCGCCGCGACGCACCCTCATTTCCGGCTGATCGAAAAACGCCACCGCCTCGCTCTGCCGCGCGAACACATTCCCGGTTTCGAACCGCTCGACACCGCCGTGCCTGCGCCGTCCTCCGGCGGCATCAAAGGCAAACGCAAGAGCAAGAAGGACCGCCTCCGCGAAGCCGCCGCACGCGACACACCCCAGGACCCGGCGGATTGAGCGCTCGCTCACGCGAGGAGCGCTTCATTCGGTTCGCTCGCCCCGAACACTCCGGTCGCCCTCGGCGCGATGGGCCCGGCCTCGCCGTCACGCGCCGGCGGATACAGGCGCCACCCTAGAAGCGGATCGGGAGTTCTTCCACATTGCGTAACGAAACGGCGACGATGCCCAAAACGCGGCGTCCGCGCTAACAATGAGGGGTCTCTCCTGCATTCGAGATCTTCGAATGCACGCTTCGCAGAACCCTTGACGCCATGACACACCGACTCCCCTCCTCCGCTCCGTTTCGCATCCCTTCGCCCCAATCTTTTTTCCACCTCGGTCGCCACGCGCTGTGCGGCCTGCTGGTCGCCGCCGCGGCGGCAACGACGACGCGCGCCGCCGACGCCGGCAACCCTTCCGACGAAGTCGTGCGCCTCGATAATTACGTGGTCACCGGCCGCGCCGGCACCGAGTTCCGCACGAAGGCGGAAACGAGTTACGCCCTCACCGACGTCTCCGCCGAGCAGCTTCGGCTGCAGGCGCCCATCGGCGTCGCGGAAGCGTTGAAAGCCGTGCCCGGCTTCTGGGTGGAGGCGTCCGGCGGCGAAGCGAGCAACAACATCCGCGCCCGCGGCATCCCCGCCGACGGCTTTTCCACCGTCTCGCTCCAGGAAGACGGCTTGCCGATTCAACACGACGGCGGACTCGGCTGGCTCAATGCCGACCAGTCGTTCCGTCTCGACGAAACCATCGAGCGACTCGAAGTCGTGCGCGGCGGACCCGCGTCGGTCTTCGCGTCGAATGCGCCCGGCGGTATTGTAAATTTCGTGACACGCCGCGGCGGCGACACGCCCGCCGGCGTGCTCAAATACGAGATCGGCGATTTCAATCATCACCGTATCGACGCCTGGTTCGGCGGCCCCGCGGGCCCGTGGCGTTACGGCGCCGGCGGGTTCTGGCGCATCAGCGATGGCATCCGCGACCCCGGATTCCGCGCGAACGATGGCTACCAACTTCGCTTCTCGCTCGGCCGCGACCTGCCCAATGGCGGCAAGATCGACGCCAACCTCAAACATTTCGACGACCACGTGATCTTCTACCTGCCCATTCCGCTGACCTTCGACAGCGACGGCGATCCCGCCGGCGTTCCGGGCTTCAATCCGAATTTCGGCACGGTCGTCGGTCCGGAAACCCGCCGCGTGACCGTGCGCACGCCGGCCGGCTCACAGGTCATCGACGTCGAAAGCGGCACGCATGTGAAGCTCACGCAGCTCACCGCCAACCTCGAACTTCCCCTCCCGGGCGAATGGAAGCTCGAGAATCGTTTTCGCTACCGCACGTCCGAGACCAAGCGCGAAAACTTTTTTCCCAACAATCTCACGCCCGGCACCGACCGCTTGAATCAATTACGCGCCGGTGCGCTCGCCGCCTTCCCCACCGCGACCGACGTGCAGTTCCGCTACGTCACCACGCCCAACGTGACATTCAACCCCACCAACCAGAACGGCACCGGCCTCGTGCTGGACGGCACGGCCATCCGGATCGGCGTCGAATTGGACGAGGTGCTCAACGACTTCCGCCTGCTGCGGAAATTCGACCTCGGCGGGCAGACGCACGACGTCGCATTCGGCTTCTATCTCGCGTCCTTGGAGGAAACATTCCGCGATATCCGCGCCACGCTCTTCACCGACGTGCAGGACAACGCCCGCCTGCTCGATCTCGTGGCCATCGACGCCTCCGGCACGCCCGTGGGCACGGTGACCGACCATGGCGTTTTCCGCCACGGCTCCAATTTCGCCAACGGCCTCGGCGATTCCCTCACGACCGCGTTTTATCTGTCCGACGAATGGCAGATCACGGAACAGCTGCGCGTCGACGCCGGTGTGCGCTGGGAGCAGATCGAAACCGACGGACGCACCGAACGCGTCGCCGGCGCCAATCTCGGCACGCCCTCCACCTCCAACGTGCTGGCCGGCACCGGCGTTTTCGATCCCTACGACCGTCGCTTCCGCCGCGCGAGCTGGACCGCTGGCGCCGACTGGCAGTTCACGCCCGACAACGGCGTCTTCGCACGCTTCACGCCGACCTTTCGACTTCCCAGCGTGGGCAGCTTCATCACGAATCCGAACGCCACGCCGGTGATTCAGAAAACCGACCTCTACGAAGTCGGTTATAAATACGTGACCCAGCCGTTCAGCGTTTTCGTCACGGCGTTTCGCACCACCTTCGACAATTTTTCCTTCACCGACACCGTTTTCGATCCCGCAACGGGTGGATTCACGATGCGCACGGTCTTCATTAAAACGGAAACCGACGGCATCGAGCTCGAGACCAGCGTGAGACCGACGCCATGGTTCGATGTGTCGGCAACCGCCACGTTTCAGAGGCCCGAGTTCGGCGACTTTCGCATCACGCAAAACGTGAACGGCGCGCCCGTCGCCTTCGATTTCACCGGCAACCAACTGCTGCGCGTGCCGGAAATCAGCTTCCGGATCGTGCCCGGATTCAACCTCCTCGGCACGCGTCTCCGGCTCCAGTTCCCCATCGAATACTACAGCGACCGGTTCGCCGACGCCGCCAACAGCGTCGAGCTCCCGAGCTACTACGTGTTCAACGCCGCGCTGCGTTACGAGATCAACAGCCAGTTCACGCTCCACGCCAATATCGACAACATCGACAACTCGATCGGCCTCACCGAAGGCAATCCGCGCGCAGGTCAGTTCCAAAGCGGCGACGCCGGCGCCCGCTACTACCTCGCGCGTCCGATCCTCGGCCGCAGCTACCGCGCCGCGCTCACCTACCGCTTCTAGCGGCGGTGTTTCGCGGGGAAACTTAAGCGATTCGAGCACCAAATACTGGCTGTCATTCTGAGCGAAGCGAAGAATCCAGGTATGCGCCCGCCAGCAATCCTCGGCCTGGATCCTTCGCGTTGCTCAGAATGACACAGGGTGGCATTCATGTTGTCTTCGGGACACCGCCCCTGGCGGAATCACCCGCTCTCCATCGGAGCTCATGGCCGGCCGATCGACGAGCCCACCTGCCTCGATCGGCTTTTCCTGCGGGTCGACGCACGCCCGCAATGGACTCGATGCCCGCCGCGGCATCGACTC
>JAEZAD010000166.1 GCA_023430565.1 Verrucomicrobiota bacterium | reverse complement strand
TCCGGCGACTTCCCCTCCGGCCATCGCTCCTCCGCCACCGCACTCGCCAACACCATCGCCAGCACCACCAGCCATTTCATCCGCTTCATCGCTGCACACTACTCGCCGCCTCCCTCTTCACCACCCTTTTGCCCGTCATGATGAGCGTTCGCATCCCTTGAACCCGCGACAACCCCGAACGCCTCTTCGCGGCCTTTGCCGACCTTCGCGTCTTCGCGCTTCCCTGCCTTCCCTCAGCTCAACCTCGCCTCGCGAAATCCCCGCCGCCAATCTCCCCGCCATGCCCTGGCCCGAGTTCCACCACGAAGCGATGGCGACCGACTTCTCCGTCACCATCGCCGCGCCGCAACGCCCGCTCGAATACGCCCGCCAGGCCGCCGGCGCCTGCTGGCGCGAACTCGACCGGCTCGAAACCGAACTCTCCCGCTTCGTCGAATCCAGCGACATCGCCCGCGCCAACCGCCTCGCCCTCGGCGAAACCATCACCATCAGCGACGCCACACTCGAATGCCTCCTCATCGCCGCCGAGGTGTGCGTCGCCACCCAAAACGCCTTCGATCCCGCCTACGCTTCGGAACGCGACTCTGCCGACGCACCTCCTTTCACGGTCGATCCTTCCACGCACACCCTTACCTCCCACGCCCCGCGTCTTCACCTCGATCTCGGCGCCATCGGCAAAGGCTATGCCCTCGACCGTCTCGCCGCGATTCTTCGGGAATGGGAAATCGCCAGCGCCTGCCTCCAAAGCGGCGGCAGCACCGCCCTCCTCCTCGACGCTCCGCCCAACGAAACGGGTTGGACCGTCGGTATCGGCGAGTCCGATACCTACCGCACCCTCCGCCTCACCAACGTGTCGCTCAGCGGCTCGGGCATCGCTGTCAAGGGCTCGCACCTGATCGATCCGTCCTTCCGCACCCCCGCCACCCGCACCACCCGCGTCTGGGCCCTCGCCTCTTCGGCCGCCCTCTCCGACGCCCTCTCGACCGCCTTTTTCGTGATGGTCGATTCCGACATCGCCGCCTTCTGTCTCGCCCACCCCGAAGTCGGCGCCGCCCTCGCCACCCCCACGCACCTCACCCCCCACGGCCTCCTCTCCTCCCTCCTCGCCCCAGATCCATTGTAATACATTACGTTACAACCAGGCGTGTAATACCCAACGCATTTTGTAACGTATTACGTTACAAACCTCGTCTTCGGCCCACCACTCCGCCGCTGATCACTCCGCTCTCGCCCATCCTGTAGACGCTCCTGGCCGCTTTCGACCGCCACGCGCGCCGTTCTGCATCCACGATAGCACCCTCTACCTTCGTTCCCCGCCAACGTCCGCTCTTCGTCGCGGCCCCGCCACCCGCGACCTCGCTTCACCCGCCTACAGCCGCGCCCCCGCCGCCTCTCGCTGCGCGTGACGCTGCCGCGCTTCTTCCAATTGCGTCTCGTCCGTCAAATCGAGTCGTAACGGCGTCATCGATACGAGGTCCTGCTCCATCGCCCACCGATCCGTGCCCTCCTCCACCTGTTCGATCGGCGTAACAGAAAACCAATACACGTCGCGCCCCATCGGGTCCTTCGCCGGCACCACCCGCCCGTCGTAATGCCGCATCGATTGCCGCGTCCATGCCAGCCCGCGCGGATTCTCCGGCACGTTCACGTTCACCAGGGGGAAATCCGTTTCCGTCAGCACCCGCCTCAGCGCCTCCTCCGCCCACGGCACAATCTTTCCGAAATCCGGCTCCGTCGTCGTCGACGGCGTGCTGAACGCCACCGCCCTCAGCCCCAGCAGCGCGCCCTGCTTCGCCGCCGCCAAGGTCCCCGAGTGCCAGATCGCGTTACCCAGATTCGTCCCGAGATTGATGCCCGACAGCACCAGATCGACGTCCTTCCATTGGTTCACGCCCAGCATCACGCAATCCGCCGGCGTGCCATTGACCCGATACGCCTCGAACTTCGGCAGCGGCGTCTGGCGATACGACACCGGCCGGGTCGCCGTGATCGAATGACTCGCCGACGATTGCTCCACGTCGGGCGCGACGATTCTCACCTGCCCAAATTTCGCCGCCACCTCCGCCAGCGCCATCAATCCGGGGCTGTAAACTCCGTCGTCGTTTGAAATCAAAATGCGCATCGCTTACCTCCGCGTGCACCGCTAGCCGCACCGCGCCCTTTTTCAACCGCTCCATGCAAGTCGCCCTCTTCCACAATTCCGGCGCCGGTAAGGACGACATCTCCACGGGCCAGCTCGCCGACCTTCTTCGCGCCGGCGGTTTCGATCCGGTGTGCTTTCCGCTCAAGGAATCGCTCGACGATCAGGCCGCTCTGCACACCGGCGAGTTCGTCATCGCCGCCGGCGGCGACGGCAGCGTGCGCGACGTCGCGCTCCGCCTCGCCGGCACCGGCCGCCCGCTCGCCCCGCTGCCTTTGGGCACAGCCAACAACATCGCCCACAGCCTCGGCGTGCGCGGCTCGCCCGCAGCCATCATCGCCGGCTGGCGTTCCCCGCGTCGTCTCCGCCTCGATCTCGGCGTCGCCCGCGGCCCCTGGGGCGAAACGTCTTTCATCGAAGGTGTCGGCCTCGGCCTCGTCGGTCGCGCGATCTCCATCATGGAGTCCATCGCCGATGCAGGCGTGCACGAATACGCACGCCGGGAAGACGAACTGCAGCGCGACCTCGCAGTTTTTCTTGCGCTCGCCCAGGAAATGTCCCCCATCGATCTGTCCCTCACGCTCGATGGCACGGAGTCGCGCGACCGTTTTCTTCTCCTCGAAATCCTCAACATCGCCCGCGCCGGCCCCGCTCTCGAACTCGCCGCCCGCTTCGAACCCGGCGACGGACTTCTCGACGTCGTCGCCGTGCCCGAGTCCCAACGCTCGCGTCTCCGCGCTCATTTTCTGCAACACTTCTCCACCGACCGCCCCGAGCCTCTCCTCGCCTCGCAGAAAGCCCGGCGGATTCGCATCGTCACGTCGGCGTGCGATCTGCGAATCGACGACAAGGTTGTGCTGGAATCCGGCTCCTGTCCTCCGCACGACGACCCCTTCACCATCGACATCTCCGTCGACCCCGCCGCGATCGAACTCCTTCTCCCTCCCGCCCTATCGAGCGCTTAGCCGCCACGCCGGTCCGGCGACGATGAGCTGCGGAGAACAGCTCGCTCTTTCGCGGCCAAAACACGCCCCGCGATCGCTCCGCCCGCCTTGCACTTTGCGCCTTCGCGCCTCCGCGTCGCCGCACATTGCAACGCCCGCGTAATGCTTTTTCCACGACATCGCAGCGGCCGTGGTTTTTTTCCGCCTCGGCACGAAGCGCTTAAGCCCGCTTGCCGCAGTTTGCATCCCCGGGGCACAGGCGTTGCTCGCTTGTAAGCCATCCCGGTCCGGCGTTCTCCAACGAAAATCACACCATGAATCCTACGAATCTATCCAACCCCCAGACGAGCCCGGCCCAGACGTCCTCATCGCCCGGCGGCGCGATGGCGAGCGTCAAGCCCGGCCTGACCGCCGCCGCTCGCGACGCTGCCACCCAGCTCAAGTCCGCAGCTTCCCAAAGTGCGGCCCGCGCCCGCGAAGAAGCCGAGCGCTTCGCCGCCGAAAAGAAGTCCACCGCCGCCGAGCGCCTCGACAGCTACAGCTCCGCGGTCCACGACTCCGCCCGCGCCTTCGAAGACAAGGATCCCAATATCGCCTGGTTCACTCACCGCGCGGCCGACCGCCTTCATGGCGTCGCGGATTACGTGCGTAATCGCGACTTCAACGACCTTCGCCACGATGCCGAAGACGTCGCGCGCCGTCACCCCGCGGTGTTTTTCGGAGGCCTGTTCGTCGCGGGCCTTCTCCTCGGCAACATCCTCAAAGCGTCCGGCCGCCGCGGCGACGCGGGCTCATACGACTATGCTTCGGGTGAGACCGATACCTCCGACTGGGCCACGAGCACGTCGGCTGCGATCCCCGAACCCGCGCCCTCGTCCGGGCTCTAACCCACCACGCCATGAGCTCTGACGCTTCCCAATCAAATTCCATCCTCGGCCTCATTCAGAACCTTCGGGACGACACGACGCGCCTCTTCCATCAGGAAGTCGCGCTCGCCAAAGCCGAACTGAAAGCCAACGCCTCCCACATCGGTCGCCACGCGGCCGAAATCGCCGTCGGCGGCTTCGTTGCCTACGCCGGCGTGATCGTGCTCTTGATCGGCCTCGGCCAGCTCATTGGCGTCGGTCTCGTGCGCGCCGGGCTCGATCCCGAAATCGCCGAATGGCTCGCGCCCACCGCCGTCGGTCTCGCCATCGCCATCATCGGCTGGCTGATGCTCGCCAAGGCCAAACGCGCCCTGGCCCACGACACCCTCGTGCCGACCCAGACCATCGACTCGCTCAAGGCCGACAAGCAATGGGCCCAGGAAAAACTCCATACCTCTCACTCATGAACGACAATCCTTCCAACGAAACCGCCGCGATCCGGTCCGAGATCGAATCCACCCGCCGGCAGATGGACGACACGATGGATGCGCTCCGTGAGCGCTTTCAGGGCCGTCACCTGATCGACGAAATTCTCGGCTATTTCCGCAACGACCCCGACCGCAGCCGCGAGCTCGGTCAGAAACTCTCCCACTCCGCCTCCACCGCCATGCACTCCGTCACCGACACCCTCAAAGCCAACCCCGTCCCCACTCTCCTCATCGGCGCCGGGGTCGCTTGGATGATCTACGACAGCCGTCGCAAATCCTCCGGCGACGACTACGAGGCCCGTTACGACTCCGCAGCCTCCGCGTATTCAACGGCCCAACACGATCCTGATTTCGAGGACTTTTATGACCGTCCCCTCGACTATCCATCGAGCGCCGCAACCCAGGGCAGCGGCCTCACCACCGAAGCGGGCGGCTACTCCGTCGGCGCCGCCGGCTATTCCGCCGAATCATCCTCCGAGGAATCCACTTCGAAACTCGGTCAGGTGAAAGAGCGCGCCTCGGAAGCCACGCAGCATATGCGCGAACGCCTGTCCGGCGTCGGTTCCCGCCTCCGCGATCGTTCGCAGATGATGTCGCAACAAGCGCGCGAGACGTATTCACGTGTGCAGGACCGGGCGCGTGACACCTACACGCGCGGTCGCGAACGCGTCGTCACCACCGCCAACGAGCACCCGCTCGAAGTCGGTCTCGCGTGCCTCGCCGCGGGTGTGATCGCGGGCCTTGCCCTTCGCACTCCCGAACGCCTCAACCGTCTCGCCGGCCCCTCCGTCGATCGCCTCCGCGACCGCACCCGCGAGGTCGGCAGCGAGTTGCTCCAAAAAAGCCAGCGCGTCGCGTCCGCCGCCGCCGGCGCCGCGAAACAGGAAGCGGAGCAGCAGGGGCTCACGCCGGAACATCTTCGGTCACAGGCGGCCGCCATCGGCGAACGCACCCGCGACGCCGCCACCGACGCCGCTCGCAACGAAGGCCTCGCCCCCTCGGCGGCGCAGTCCTCGTCCACCAATCAACCCAAGTCCGACCCTTTGGCCTCGCGGCCCGTGATGTGATTGCTCCCCGACGGAGCGGGGCCGGTTCGCCGCGAGGCGAACCGGCTTCTTCGCAACACGAGCCCAGCACCCAGCCATCCGCCGCGGCTCCGGTCATGGAAAAGCCCGAAGTCACCCAGCCGCAGGCCGCCGGCGAACACGGCCGCGGCCGCCGCGCCGACTCGCCCGCCGAGGTCCCGCCCAAAGGCTGGCTCGACATCCTCACGCGCACGAAGCAGCAGATCGTTGCCGATAATCTTGCCATCGTCGCCGCCGGCGTCGCGTTCTACGGTTTCGTCGCCGTCGTTCCCGCTCTCGCCGCTGTCATCGCGCTCTACGCACTGATTTCCGATCCGACGAAAGTGAGCGAGCATATCGCCGCGCTCACGCAGGTCGTCCCGCGCGAAGTGATGCCCTTGCTCGAAGAACAGATGAATCGCATCGCCAACGACCAGCAGGCCGCCGGCTGGAGCCTCCTCTTCGGCCTCGGTCTCGCATTCTACAGTTGCTCCCGCGCCGTCGTCGCGATGATCACCGGCCTCAACATCGCCTACGACGAGGACGAGAAACGCAGCTTTATAAAACTGAATCTCGTCGCGTTCGCTCTCACCGGTTTCGTCGCGGCGGGCGCGCTTGTCGCCATCGGCCTCGTCGCCGTGCTCCCTCCGCTGCTCGCGCAGCTTCCGATCAGCACCAACACCGAAACCCTGCTCGGCTGGCTGCGCTGGCCGGTCCTGCTCGGCGGCTTCATGATCGCACTCACGGTCATGTATCGTTTCGCCCCCAGCCGGAACGAACCGCAATGGCGCTGGGTCAGCGCCGGCGCGCTGCTGGCCACCGGCTTGTGGATGCTCGGCTCAGCCGCCTTCTCCTTCTACGTCTCCCGTTTCGGGAGTTACGATCAAACTTACGGCTCCCTCGGCGCCATCGTCGTGTTTCTTCTGTGGTTCTTCCTGTCCGCCTTCGTGATTCTCATCGGCGCTGAACTCAACTCCGAGATGGAGCGCCAGACACTGAAAGACACCACCGACGCGCCGCCCGAACCCCTCGGCCAGCGTGGTGCCCAAGCCGCCGATACCATCGGCCCCGCCCGCGGCTCGAAACGCCTCGAACAACGCCAGGCGCCCAAATCCAAATTTCAACGCGCCACCCCCGACCGCTAGCGTGATCCTGCCGCTGTATGCGGCGAGACCACGCTCGCTCGCGGGAGGGTATTACGGGCGGCGCGTTTGAAGCTTCGCTCTTCCTTGGTCCTCGATGCCCGGCGCGCGGAGCTTCACACCGCCGCCTGCTCCGCCCGCTGCACCAGTCGCAAGATTCCTTCGAACGGAATCCCCAGCCACGTCGGCCGGTTGTTCAATTCGTAGCCGATTTCGTAGACCGCTTTGTCTATCAAATACGCGTTCAACAAAATCTCCAGTTGCCCGCGCGACGTCGGCAGCAGCATCGAGTCGCCCGCCGTCGTCAGATACGCGCGCAAATACGTCGCGCCGACCCATCGCCGCCAATACGCCGCCCACGCCGCCACGCCTTCGCGATTTTCCACGGTCAACAGGCCGCGTTCCGCCAGCGTCTGCAGCGCCGTGTGCGCCGCGTAGTTGAACGACCGCAGCATCCCCGCCACGTCGCTGATCGGCGATCGCTTCAATCGCCGCGCGCTCAGCGCCCGCGCCGGCTCTCCTTCGAAATCGAGGATCACGAAATCCGTGCCCGTCGAAAGCACCTGCCCGAGGTGATAATCCCCGTGCACCCGGATTCGCTTCGCCTCCAGTCGCTCGGTGTAGAGCAGCTTGTAGCGCTCCAGCACCGCGTCCTGCAGTTCCAGCACTGCGCGCGCGTCCGCCTGCAATTCACTGGGCAACGTGCGCACCTGCCGCCGCAACATCTCGAAGTTTTCCGTGAGCAGGTTGCGCATCGATTGATACAACGACCGCTGGTAATGCGGCGAAAACGCCTCCGCCGCGAACTCCGGCTCCCCGCCCGCTCCCAGCGCCAAATGCAGCTCCGCGGTGCGCACACCCAGCAGTCGCGCCGACTCGAGATACGTCCCGATGACCTCGACCGTCTCGTGCGTTTGCTCGCGCCCGGCGAGATCGAGCAGCCCTTCCTCCGGCACGTCGCACAGCCGCCCCTCCGCCACATACAGCAGCACGCGATCGAAATACCGCCCGAGCGCATCGAGCGTATAATCCCAGCCGTCCGCCGCTCCGCCGATGAACTGCGTCAGGATCCCCACGCTGCGCACGCTTCCCGTCGTCCGATACTCCATCGCACCTCCGAGCGTGGGCACGTTCGGAAAACGCCGCTCCGTCAGATACCCCATGATCTCCACGTCCGGATTGATCCCCGGCTCGGGCCGGCGAAAAAGCTTAAACAAGAAACGATCCGCAAAGATCACCGCCGTGTTGCTGTGCTCCGCCTTCGAGAGCAGCGGCGTGATCTCGCCGCAATTCGGCCCGCACAACGCCTCGAAGGCCCCCGTGGGCCGCATCGCCAGTTCGCCGCTCCCCCCTTTCAGCGTCGCGCCTTTTTCCATCGCATCGAGCAGCGCTCGCGGGAACGCCGGATCGGCCATCGCGTCGAACACCAGGCCTTCGCCGCCACCCGCCTCCGCGATCCGCGCGATCGCCGAGGCCGGATATTCACGCAGCCGGCTCTCCGCGTCCGCCGCCCCGGCATAAGCGAGCGGCAGCACATACATTTCCGGATCGCCCGCGGCGTAGTCCGCATGGAGCAGCGTCAAAAACGCCGGCCCTCGGGCCGTCGCCACTTCGATCGCATCCGCAATTTCAATACTTCGCAGTTCCCGGGCCTTCCCGCCAAACCAGCGCCGCTGCTGGATGTAGCCCGCCAGCACGTCCGCAAACCGCCGCTGCCCCTGCCCCCGCAGCAGGCTGTTCCAGCCCTCCTTCGCCTTGAGCTCCGGCACGTCCTCCAGGGCCGCCGGCAACGCCGCCGCACCCTTTTCGCCCGCCGCCACCGGCTCCAGCGCGAACCAGAAAAACGAGTGCGGATTGATCGTCAGTCGGTAATCGCCGTCCTCGATCGCGGGAAATTTCGCCCGCCCGAAAATATCCACCGGCGCATACCCCTTGAACTCCGACAGGTCGACCGAGAGCGCCTGGGCATGACGCGAGAGATTCGCCACCACGAGCACGTGCTTTCCTTCGTGTTCGCGCACGAACATGAGGATCTTGCGATTGTCCGGCTGCAGAAATCGCAGGTTTCCGCGGCCCAGTGCGGCCCACCGCGCCCGCACGCCGAGGATCCGCTTCATCCACCAGAACAACGAACTCGGGTTGCTCTGCTGCGCCTCCACGTTCACCGCCTCGTAGTGATACTCCGGGTCGAGGATGATCGGCAGATAGAGGCTCTGCGGATTCGCCCGTGAGAAGCCCGCGTTCTTGTCGGAGCTCCAGTGCATCGGGGTCCTCACGCCATTCCGGTCGCCAAGGTAGATGTTGTCCCCCATTCCGATCTCGTCGCCGTAATACATCACGGGCGTGCCGGGCATCGAAAGCAGCAGCGCATTCAACAACTCGATACGCCGGCGGTCGTTGTTCAGCAGCGGCGCCAGCCTCCGGCGAATGCCCAGGTTGATCCGCGCCCGCTGGTCGGCCGCATACATCCGATACATGTAGTCGCGCTCCTCCTCGGTCACCATCTCCAGGGTCAGCTCGTCGTGATTGCGCAGAAACATCGCCCACTGGCACGTCTCCGGGATCGCGGGCGTCTGCGCCAGGATGTCGATGATCGGCGTCCGATCCTCCATCCGCACCGCCATGAACAGCCGCGGCATCAGCGGAAAGTGAAACGCCATGTGGCACTCGTCGCCGCGCCCCTCTCCAAAATACTTCACCGCATCCTCCGGCCACTGGTTCGCCTCGGCCAGCAGCATTCGGTCGCCGTATTTCTCGTCCACGTGCTTCCGCAGGCTCTTCAGATACGCGTGCGTCTCCGGCAGGTTCTCGCAGTTCGTCCCCTCCCGCTCGTAGAGATACGGAATCGCATCGAGCCGCAGCCCGTCCACGCCGAGCTCCAACCAGAAGTCCAGCACCCGCACGATTTCCTCGTGCACCGCCGGATGATCGAAATTGAGGTCCGGCTGGTGCGAATAGAAACGGTGCCAGTAATACGCGCGCGCCACCGGGTCCCACGTCCAGTTCGACGTTTCGAAATCCCGGAAAATGATCCGCGCGTCGCGATACTTGTCGCTCGAGTCGCTCCACACGTAGTAATCCCGCTCCGCGCTGCCCGGCGCCGCGCGCCGCGCCCGCTGGAACCAGGGATGCTGATCCGAGGTGTGGTTGATCACCAACTCCGTGATCACCCGCAGCGAGCGGCGATGCGCCTGCTCGAGAAACTCCTTGAAGTCGTCCAGCGTGCCGTAGATCGGGTTGATCGCATAGTAGTCCGCGATGTCGTAGCCATCGTCGCGCAAGGGCGACGGATAGAATGGCAGGAGCCACAAAGCCGATACGCCCAGATCCTGCAGGTAGTCGAGCTTCTGCGTCAGCCCGCGAAAATCGCCGATGCCGTTGCCGTCGCTGTCGTAGAACGACCGCACCGCCGCCTGATAAATCACCGCGTTGCGATACCACAGCGGCTCCGTCGCCGGCGTCGGATTCGGCTCCGGCAGCCTCGCCCCGTGCACCCGGGGACGAACAAGGGGAAAATCCACGCGGTCATGCGCGTGGGCATCCAGGGGTTTCAAATCATCCGGCTGTTTCATCGGTGGGAAAGCGCTACATGAAATAATCGAAATCCTGCTCCGACCGCACCCGGCGCCGCAGCCGGAAGATCGCCGCCGGCACGTGCTGCGGGTCCAGCCGCACGAAATTCTCCGCGCCGCGCCACAGATAACGCGCGCCCGTCAACAGGTCGTGCACCTGAAACGTATCCTTTTCGTCGATGCCGAGCTCGCCGAGATCCAGCTGCGTGCGGCCTTCCTGCGCGTGATGGGGATCGAGGCTCACCACGGTCAGAATGACGTTCTCCCGATCCGCCGTCCGCTTGCTGTAGGCGAGCAGCTGTGGGTTGTCCGTGCCGTGAAACGCCAGCAGGTCGTTGCTGTGCAGCGCCGCGTTTTCCCGCCGGATCGCGTTCACGCGCGCGATCAGCGGCTGCAGCGTATCCGGCCGGTTCAAATCCCACGCCTTGATCTCGTATTTCTCCGAATCGAGATACTCCTCGCCGCCCGTCTTGAACGGCGCATTCACGCACAGCTCGTAGGCGGGACCGTAGATGCCGTAGCTCGCGCCGAGCGTCGCCGCCAATACGAAGCGCGACATGAAGGCCGGCCGGCCGCCAAACTGCAGCGCCTGCGGCAGGATGTCCGGCGTGTTCGGCCAAAGGCTCGGGCGGAAAAACTCCCGCACCTCCGTCCGCGTCAACTCCGTCAAATACGCGCGCAGTTCGTCGCTCGTGTTGCGCCACGGGAAATAATTGTAGGACTGCGTGAAACCGAGCTTCGCCAGATTGTATTTAACTTTTGGACGCGTGAACGCCTCCGACAGAAAGATGAGCTCCGGCCGCTGCCGCTTCAGTTCGCCGATGCACCATTCCCAGAACGCAAACGCCTTCGTGTGCGGGTTATCGACCCGGAAGATCGTCACGCCCTGCTCCGCCCAAAACTCGATCACGCTTTTCGCTTCGCGCCACAAGTCGCGCCACGCCGGCGTTTCGAAATCGAACGGATAAATATCCTGATATTTCTTCGGCGGATTCTCGGCGTATTGAATCGAGCCGTCCGGCCGCCGCTTGAACCACTCCGGATGCTCCCCCACATACGGGTGATCGGGCGAGCACTGCAGCGCGATATCGAGCGCGATCTCAATCTGCAGCGCCGCCGCCGACGCCACCAGTCGCTTGAAATCCGAAAGCGTCCCAAGCTGCGGATGGATCGCCTTGTGCCCGCCTTCCTGCGCACCGATGCCCCACGGACTTCCGGGGTCCTTCGGCCCCGCCTCCGTCGCGTTGTTTCGCCCTTTGCGAAACGCGTCCCCGATCGGATGGATCGGCGGCAGATAAAGCACGTCGAATCCCATTTCCGCGATCCGCGGCAGCTGCGCCTCCACGTCGCGCAGCGTTCCATGTCGTTTGCCATCCGAACCGGCCGAGCGCGGAAACAACTCATACCACGCCCCGTAACGCGCCCGCACCGGCTCCGCCCACACCACCAGCTCGCGCTCGAAACGCGTCGCCAGCGAGCGGTCCGGATAACGCAGCATCAACGCGCGCAACACCGCGTCCTTCGCTCGCTCGATCCGCGCCGCCGGCGCCATGTCGCCAGCCAGCTCCCGCGCCCACTCCTCCAGCAGCGCGCGATCTGCCGTCTGCGATTTTTCCGCGGCCGCGCGCGCCAGCTCCGCGCCGATGAGCAGGTCGATCTCCACGTCCTGGCCCGCCGCAATCTTCTTGTCGAAATCGCGCTGCCACGACCGAAAATGATCCACCCAGCCTTCGACGGTGTAGCGATACCGCCCGAGCCGCTCGATCCGAAACGCCGCCCGCCAGCGGTCATTGCCGAGCGCGTTCATTTCGATTTCACGCCACTCCGCCTCGCTCTCCGCTTTGTAGCGCAACACCGCCGCGATCGCATCGTGTCCGTCCGCAAACACATCCGCCTCCACCACCACGTCCTCGCCGACGCATCGCTTGATCGGATACCGGCCCGCGTCGATCTGGGGCGCCACGCCTTCGACGATCACCCGCCGGCGGCCATCGTAGTCACCTGTGATTGTCGGCCGCGTGCTCATGGTCAGCCCACCCGCAGTTCCCGCAGCGACGCCCGCGCCTCGCCCCCGCCGATCTCCGGCACGATCCGCAGCTCCAACGCCGCCACCGCCGCGAGATCCACCCGGTATTCCTCTTCTTCGCGCGTCGCGCCCGACGGGCTGAAGTTGAACTGCTGCCGCGCGATGTCGCGCCACAATCCACCCGGTGTCGCCGCCCGCAGCACGAACTCCTGCGTGCGCGCCCGCCCGGATTCCTCGATCGCCAGCCGTATCCGTTTTACGGATTTCGGCTGCGGAAACAGCAGCCGGATCGTCTGCTCGCCCGCGTCCGCCGCGCGCCACCCCGCCCCGTTTTCCATCAGCGCGTTTTCGATCGGATGCGACGGATCCTCGGATGAGATTTCCACCTCCGCCACCTGCTCGAGCGGCATCCACTCGGGCTCCTTTCGGGGAATGCGCGGCTCCTCGCCGATCTTCCGCTTGATCATGCGCCGACCGACACCCGCCCGAATCCACGGTTCGGTCTCGGGCCGTCCATATCCGGCAAACAACTCCCTGCTTCCTCCTGCAGCGCCTCACCCACGGCCAAACTCCCACGTCATCTTCGGAGAAATGTCGCACCTTCGCCGCAAATTCGCGCCTGCCGGTCACGCGCCGTTTCGCTGGAACCCCGTCCCATTTCAGCCTTTCAGCGTTTCGGCTTTTAAGCTTTTCCTGAGCACGTGGATCCATCGTCCCGCTCGACCAGCGCCGTTCACCGCTTTCGCAGCTCGGAAACGCGCCAGCCGCTTCACCCGCGCGAACAGCTCCTGCTCTGGATTGCCGGCACCCATCTCGTGTTCGTTCCCTGGGCGCTGGGCGGCATGCCGTGGTGGTCGCAATGGACATCGTTCGCTCTCTCCGCGCTGGCGTTTCTCGTCGCGGTGTTCCCCCGCACCTACCGCGAAGCGCTCACCGCCGGCGCGTCGTTCCGGCTGTATCCCTTTTCCCGGCTCGTCCGCTTTCCGTTCTTCTGGCTCGGCCTCGTCTATTTCGCGTTCATCGCGATCCAGATGGCCAACCCCGCCTGGGTTTACATGACGAAGGATCGGAGTTGGTGGGTCGAATCCATCGAACACATTACGTGGCTGCCCCACGGCGTCGCCGACACGCCGTTTCGCCCGATGAACGCCTGGCGCACCCTCCTGATTCACGGCAGCGTCTGGCTCCTCGTTTGCGCGCTCTGGATCGGCCTCACCCGCCGGCGCAGCACCCGGCTTCTCCTCTACGTGATTGCGATTAACGGCGTCGCGCTCGCCATCGTCGCCATTCTGCAGCGACTCACCAACACCCGCGAACTGCTCTGGCTCTGGCCCGCACCGTCGTCCTACCACGTCGCGACCTTCGTCTACAAAAATCACGCCGGCGCCTATTTTTCCGCCATCGCGGCACTCCTCGCCGGCTTCGCTTGGTGGCACGCCGATCGCGCCAGCCGCCGCCTCGACAAATCCCACCCCGGCTTGCTCTTCGTGTTTCTCATCGTCGTCGTCAGTGTCGCGTTGCTGTTCACCTACGCCCGCGCCAGCACCGCCCTCGGCGTCGCTTATCTCGTCGTCGCCGGCATCGGCTACGTCGTTTACGCGGCCTTCCGGCACCGCGGGGGACCTCCGCCGTTCGTGACGGCACTCACCGTGTTGATCGCGATGGGGTTTCTCGCCCTCAGCGCCTACTCGCTCAACATCGAGCGCGTCTGGGAAAAGTTCGGCCGGTTGTTCGAAGAGGACCGCACCCTCTCGATCGAAAATCGCCAGCTCGCCGCCCGCGCCACGTTCGACATGGGCCGCGATTCACCCGTCTTTGGGCACGGCGTGGCCGCCTATCGCTATGTGTTTCCGTGGTATCAACGCACCTACCCGCAGATCTACGCCACCACCGTGGTGGTGAAGAAACAGACGGTCGAACGTCGCCTCTACTGGGAACACGCGCACAACGACTACGCCGAGCTCTTTGCCGAAATGGGTTGGGCGGGCGTCGCGATGGCCGGCGCGCTCCTTGGTTGCATCGCAGCTGCGATGCGTCGCGGCGCCATTCTTTCGCACCCGCCTCATTTGATCATGCTCGGAAGTTTCCTCGTCGTCGCCCTGGCGGCGCTCGCCGATTTTCCGTTCCGCAACCCCGCCATCCTCACGACCACCGCCGTCCTTGTCGCCCTCGTGCTTCAGTGGGGGCTGATGGATCGCAGCCGCCGCGCCTGACCTCGCCCTTGACGCTGACGGAGTGGTGGCAAGACCCGGTTCCGAGCGTAGCGACCTGCGAGCGCCCTGGCGCGAAGCCATCATGGTTCCGGGCCGCGAATCGCAGATTCGGCAACCTTCAGGTTGCGCGACACCTCGCTAGCGAGGTGGTGGCAAGACCCGGAATCGAACCGGGGACACAAGGATTTTCAGTCCTCTGCTCTACCAACTGAGCTATCTTGCCCCAAACACGAAGGGCCAGAGGAAAGGGCGCGCGCTTCACGCGTCAACGGGAATTTCCTCCCGTCAGCGCAAACTCCCGCGCCCACCTCCTGCGATCAAACAGCGTATTCCTTGCGCATCGGACGCGCCAGCAACCCCGACGCCTGGGCATCGCCCACCACGGTTTCCGTCGCCGGATCCCAGCGCAGGCTCGAACGCCCGAGCCGGATCGCGATGTTCGCCAGGTGCGCGATCGTGATCGACCGATGCCCGATCTCCACCGGAGCCGCCGTCGGACGCGGATCGTAGATGCAATCCACGAAATTCCGCTCGTGCAGCTGGCTTTGATAAAGGTGCACTTCCCCCGGCCCGATCCGTTCGCGGCGCACACTGTCGGGCGTCGACTCCAGGATGCCGCGAGCCACGAAGATCGTCCGCCCATCCTCGCCTTCAAACAACAGCCCATTGCGATTGTTGTGCGCCACATTCGCGCGCACGCCATTGTCATAGACGACGTCGAACGAGAATTCGGTCGGCGTGTTGTAGAGATCGGTCGCCGGCGGCAGCGTCGCCTTCACGTTCTCGATCGCCACCGGGCCCGAGTCATCCGTGCCCAACGCCCATTGCAGGATGTCGAGATGGTGCGCGCCCCAGTCCGTGATGAACCCGCCCGAATAGTCGTAGTTGTGCCGCCAGTTCAGCTGCAAAAGCGCGGGCGCATAATCCCGCCGCGGCGCCGGCCCCAGCCAAAGGTCCCAATTCAGCTCCGGCGGCACCGCCTCGGGCTGCTTGCGATCGCCGAGCTTCGACCAATTCGTATGCCCGCCGCTGAAGCCGATTTTCACCGACTTCAATCGCCCGATGCGCCCGTTGCGCACCAGTTCGCACGCCGTCCGAAAATGAATCGAGCTGCGCTGCTGTGAACCGGTTTGGAACGTCACACCCGCGTCCGCCACCGCCTGCGCCATCCGCCGGCCTTCTTCGACGGTCAACGAAAGCGGCTTCTGCGTGTAAATGTGTTTGCCTTGCTTCGCCGCGAGCAGCGTCGCCGCACAATGCCAGTGATCGGGCGTGGCGACATAGACGACGTCCAAATCCTCCCGCGCCATCATCTCGCGGAAATCCTCGTAAACCCGGCAGCCCTTGAAACGCCCGCTCGTCGCGTGCCCCGCGTAATACCCTTCGACCGCCCGCTGGCCCACGAGCCGCCCACCCCGCTCGTCGCCCGAATAACCGTAGTTTCCCAGCTCCGACACCGGGTCGGCGACCGCCACGATCTGCACGCGGGGATCGGCAAGGAAGTTCGGGACCGTTGTAAACGCGATCGTGCCGAAGCCGACCACGCCCACGTTCACGCGGTCCGACGGCGCGGGACGCCGCACTCCCCCTCGACTGGACTTGCACCCCGGCAGGACCAGCGTCGCCGCGGTCGCGAGCGCCGATTGGATGATGAAATCACGACGATTCAAATTCATGCGGACAACACACAGACAATACTCGCCGCCCATCTCAACGCGGGAATTTCGAGAACCGCGCGTCCCCCGCCATTCGCGCGAATTTCCTCGTCCCTCCCGCAACCCGCGGCCGCCCCATGCGACAGAGCTTCAGCGCTCGACTCCACCCCATCGGTTCTCATTTCTCAACGCCCCACACCCATGCCCCGCCCCATTCACGTCGGTCTCGTCGGTTGCGGAAAAATCAGCGACGCCTACTTCGCCGGTTCCGCGCACTATGATTTCATTAAGATCGTCGCCTGCGCCGATCTCGATCCCGCTCGCGCCGCTGCCAAGGCCCGCGAACACGGCATACGCGGGACCACCGTCGACGAACTCCTGGCCGCGCCCGACGTCGATCTCGTTCTCAATCTTACCATCCCCGCCGCTCACGCTTCGGTTAACATCGCCGCGCTCGAAGCCGGCAAACACGTCTACACCGAAAAACCCTTCGCGCTCGACGCCTCCGAGGGCGCCCACGTCCTCACGCTCGCCCGCGCGAAAAACCTCCTCGTCGGCTGCGCCCCCGACACATTTCTCGGCGGCGGTTTGCAAACCGCCCGCAAAGCCGTCGACGACGGCGCCATCGGCCGCCCCGTCTCCGCCATGGCGTTCATGCTCTCGCGCGGACACGAAACATGGCACCCGAGTCCGCAGTTTTATTACGAGCGCGGTGGCGGCCCCATGCTCGACATGGGCCCCTACTACATCACCGCCCTCGTCAACTTCCTCGGCCCCGTCATCCGCGTCTGCGGCTCCGCGCAATCGGCATTCAGCGAACGGCTCATCACCAGCCAGCCGCTCGCCGGCACCAAAATTCCCGTGCAAACGCCGACTCACGTCGCCGGCGTGATGGATTTTGCCGACGGCGTGACCGCGACGATCGTCACCAGTTTCGACACCTGGCCCTATCCGCTCCCGCGTCTCCTGGTTTTCGGGACGGAAGGCACGCTCGAGGCACCGGACCCGAATCGCTTCGACGGCGCCGTTCGCGTGCGCAGCAACACCAGCGACGCCTACAACGAAATCCCGCACACCCACACGACCGAGCGCGGCCGCGGCTCGGGCCTCGCCGACATGGCGCTCTCCATTCTTCGCCGCGACCGCCCTCACCGCGCCAGCGGCGCGCTCGCCCAGCATGTCCTCGAGGTCATGGAAGCGTTCGAAAAATCCTCCACGTCCGCCCGCCACGTCACCATCTCCAGCACCTGCGCCCGCCCGCCCGCACTTCCGGCCAGTCTGACTTCCCGCGAACTCGATCCATGAGCCTTTGCGACCACCGTCTCCGAAGCCTGCGACGCACGCTCACACTGCTTTGCACCGCCCTCGCTTTCGCGGGCGCTCCGGGAACGGTCGCCGCCATTCCCGTTGTTTTTCACACCGATCTCGGCACCGACATCGACGACACCTGGGCGCTCGCGCAGCTGCTCCGTTGCCCGGAGTTGGATTTGAAACTCGTCCTCACCGACACCGGCGACACACGTCATCGCGCCGAGCTCGTCGCGAAATTTCTCGAAGTCGCCGGCCGCTCCGAAGTGCCAATCGCGATCGGCACGCCTGGACCCGAAGACCAACAACCGCGCAATCAATCACCGTGGGTCAAGGGCTACGATCTCGCGCGCTACCCGGGCACAGTCCACGCCGATGGCGTCGCAGCATTCGTCGAACTCCTCGCACGAAGCGATGAACCGCTGACGATCATCTCGGTGAGCGCCGTCACCTCCATCGCACGCGCACTCGAAGGTCGGCCCGACCTCGCACGCCGCGCCCGCTTCGTTGGCATGCACGGCAGCTTCGACATCGGCTACGGCGACAAGCCGCCCGCCGCCGCCGAGTGGAACGTCAAAGTCGACCCCGCCGCGCTCCGCGTGGTCCTCGCCGCCCCCTGGCGCGAACTCCTGCTCACCCCGCTCGATACCTGCGGCAGCGTCGATCTCGAGGGCGCCGACTATCACGCGATCTGGAGCGCGACGTCCGATCGCCTTCTCCGCGCACTGATCGAAAACTACTGCATCTGGGCGCCGCGTGTGACGTGGATGAACTGCGACTTCTTCGCGGTCCGCTCCACCACCCTGTTCGACTCCGTCGCCGTCTACCTCGCTTACGACGAATCGTTCGTCGAAACCGAAACGGTTCGCGTCCGCGTCACCGACGAAGGCTACACGATTCGGGACGACACCGGCACGCCCGCACGCGTCGCGCTGCGCTGGAAGGACCGCGACGCTTTCGAACGCGACCTCGCGCAACGGCTCCTGCGCCCGTAGCGGGAAACCGCAGCGGAAAGCGTGCCCTTCCCGCCGTCCCCTCTTCGCGCGCGACGTGAACACGTTCACACGTCCGACCGACCGCGCCTTCACCCCACAAAAAAAGCGAGTCCCGCAGGACCCGCTTTTCGTAAACTGATTTTTTCGCGCTCAGTTCGCCGCCGCCGGAGCCGCCGCCGGAGCCGCCGCCTGATCCTTCGCCGCGACTTTCGCCGCGTGAATCTCGGCTGAACGATCCTTCACCTGAACCGCCACCGCCGCCTTGCCCGTGCGATTGCGGAGATAATAGAGGCGCGCCTTCATGACCTCGGACTCGCGCTCGACCTCGACCTTTTCGATGTTCGGCGAATTGACCGGAAACACGCGCTCGACGCCCTCGCCGTAGCTGATGCGGCGCACCGTGAACGTCTCATGAATGCCATGCCCCTTCCGCGCGATCACGATCCCAGCGTAAACCTGCACGCGCTCCTTGTCGCCTTCGCGGACCTTCGTGTGCACGCGCACACCGTCGCCGACTTTGAAGGGGGCGAGGTCTTTCTTCACCTGAGCGGCGGAGATTTCTTTGATGATCGGGTTCATGGCTGTGAGTTATTTGAGTAAATCGGGACGGACCTGACGGGTCTTTTCCACCTGCCGCGCGTGCCGCCACTTCTCGATTTCGGCATGGTTGCCCGAGAGGAGAACCTCGGGAACGGACATGCCCCGAAATTCGGCGGGACGCGTGTATTGAGGAAAGTCGAGCAACTTGCTGGTGAAGGATTCGTGCGTCAATGACT
>JAEZAD010000028.1 GCA_023430565.1 Verrucomicrobiota bacterium | reverse complement strand
AGGCGATTTCCGATCCGGCGAACGACTGGGAAACGAAGCATCCCGTGCGCGTGCCGATGTCATGGAGCAGCGCGCTTTCGGAGCCGGGATCGCGCGAGGCGACGGGCGACTTCGCCTTTCCGTGGTTTTGGCAATATGTGCACAAGGGAGTTTACGAGCGGACGTTCTCCGTGCCGGAGGCGTTTCGCGGCCAGCGCATCAAGCTCTGGTTCGAGAGCGTCAACTTCCGCTGCTGGATTTACGTGAACGACCGGCTCGTCGACGGATCGGACGCCGGCCAATCCACGCACGAGAGCAAACTGCCGTTCGAAGTCGACGTGACCGATTACCTGAGCGCGCCTTCGACCGGGAATCGGCTGCGCGTCGTGGTGCAGGATTTCACGGCCAGTTTCGAAGGAGCGTTTCCCAACGAAGACCATCCGCTCACCGGGGTCACTTATCCGCTCGGCGACCGCACGGATTATTATTCCAAGGACCGCGGCTGGCGAAATCTCGACAGCGGAATCATCGGAGACGTGATGCTTCGGGCGGTGCCGCTCGTGAACGTGGAAGACGCGTTCGTGCGAACGTCGGTCAAAGATTCCACGATCGAGGCCGCCGTTGTCGTGCGCAACGAGAGCCCGGAAGCGAAAACGGTGCGATTGCGGGCGCGCGTGACCGAATGGAAAAACGGGCAGACCGCGCTCGAGATGGCGGACGCGCCGGTGCTGACGCTGCAGCCGGGCGAGCGTCGAAGCGTGAGCCTCCGCCAGCATTGGTCCGAACCGCGGCTGTGGTGGCCCCACGACCCTTTCCTTTATGTGCTCACGGTTGAGCTCGAGGAAAACTCCCGCCGGGTCGGGTCGCACGATGAGCGCTTCGGATTTCGTGAGGTGGAGATGATTTCGTCGGAGGACGACGATCGGCGCGGGTTCTATCTCAATGGGGTGCGCGTCCGGTTGTTCGGCGAATCGGTGGAGCCGACGTGGAAGGACGGATACAGCGAGGGCGTGGGGACCAGCGGGCTCTATCTCTACAATCCGGAGTATTGGACGGCGATGATTGCAGAGGCGAAGCGCCTGAACATGACGGTGCTGCGGCCGCATCGCGGGATGGCGATCAAGCGGATGTTCGAGACCGCGGACGAAACGGGGATGATGATGATCGCCGAGTCCACGATCAGCGACGGCAACCACGGTGGCGCGATCGGCACGGTGGCGAATCAACGCCGCGCGATCCGGGACATGATCGTCAATCTGCGCAATCATCCGTCGATCGTGATCTGGTCGCTGGCCAACGAAGCGCCTTACAACGAGGAGTGGGCGGACGAAGCCCGGTTGCACGATGCGACGCGGCCCTACGTGGCAACACAGACGGAGCCGCGCAATCACCCGTCGCCGTCGCTCGCGGCGGCGACCGGCTCCTACGCGATGGGATTATCCGGTTACGAGCCGAACATCTATCACCGGCATGATGGAAACTGGGGCCGGAAGCCGATGTATGTTTACGAGGACAACGCCTGCTACGACGAGCCGACCGACGCGGAGCGGCTGGCGACGGTGCAGAAAGGGCTGACGATCTTTCGCGGGCATCGAAGTTCCGGATACGAGGTCATCTGCACGTTCTACACGTGGCAAAAGGTTTACGGCCAACCCGTGGCTCCGGCGGAGAAGCTGCGGGCGATCGAGTGGCGTGCCGACGAAACCGCTTCGCGCGGCTATCGTCCTGATTTCGCGCGAATGCCTTTGCTCGACGCGTGGTCGGAGCGGCCGGCGGCGCGAATCATCCGGCCATTGAGCGTCGGTGAGGATTCGGCGGACGCGTTCTGGCTGCGCAGCTTTTCTCCGGTGGCGGTGTTCGACCGCGGTTATGACGAGCGACTCGATATCGAAATGAATCCGTATGTGGCGCCCCTCGATGCACGGCGGGTGCTGACGATTCACAACGACGATCTCGTCGATCGCTCGACGTCGATCGAGGTGACGTGGAGCGTCGACACCTTCGATGGCTCGGAGGAAATTTCCCGGGGCACGTCCATCGTCGTGGTGCCGCTCGGCGGCGTGCGGGAGAAAGCGCTCGCACTGGATTTGCGGGGTCACGACGCGGTGCGGGTGACCTACAGCGCGAGCAAGTCCGGGCGGGAGCGTTTTCGGGAGACGATCTATCTACGGGGAGCGGCGCCCGCCAACGCCCCGGCGGCGAACGGATCAGAACAAAGTGGCGAGTCGCTCGTCGTGCACGCGATCGGTCCGGACGCCCAGTCGAAGGGCTATGTCGCCACCGTCTATGGCGGGGCGATCGCTCCGCAGGTGCTGTTCGCGCAGGAGATCGGTCCGGCGACCTTCGTGCAGTTCAATCCGAAGATCCAGACTTCGGGCACTTACGACGTGTTCGTGCATGTTGTGCCGGGGCAGCGGGGAACGCTCGCGGTGGAGTTGCTTCACGACACGACGAACACGACGACGACGCTCGATCTTTCGAAACCCGGTTGGATTCGACTGGCGGCCGGTCCGTTTCAAATGAAAGCCGGCGCGCTGCAGAACGCGGTGAAGATCGGGTCGAACGGCACGGCCGAGCGCGCGATCGTCGACGCGCTGAAGCTGGTGCGGATCGAGTAGGCGGTATCCACGCGCGGGGCGGGCGGAATTGTGCAGGAGAGTTTCGATTGTTCGAGGACGCAGGCGCAGGGCAGTGCGGTTGCATTGGCAAATGATCTCAAACGCCGGAGGAGCGCTCCTCTGGACGGCGAGGCGCGGGCATGAGAAGCTGCGTGGGCCGGTCGAACGTTGCGGATGACGCGCCTGCGATCGTTTTTGCCCTATGAGAAAATTGTTTTGTCTTGGCCTCGGTCTCTGTCTCGCCGTTGCGGCGCAGGCGCAAAAATGGGAAGGCCTCGCGCTGACTCCGCCGATGGGCTGGAACAGCTGGAACTCCTTCCACAGCCACATCAGCGAGAAGGTCGTGCGCGAGACGGCGGAGGCGATGATCGCGAACGGCATGCGCGACGCGGGCTATGTTTACATCGTGATCGACGACACGTGGTCGCTACGCGAGCGCGACAAGGACGGCAATCTCGTGGCGGATCCGGCGAAATTTCCGAGCGGCATGAAGGCGCTCGGCGACTGGCTGCACGAGAAGGGCTTCAAGTTCGGCATCTATGGTTGCGCGGGCACGAAGACCTGCGGCGGCTATCCGGGGAGCTGGGGGCACGAGTTTCAGGACGCGCGGCTCTTTGCGTCGTGGGGCGTCGATTATCTGAAATACGACTGGTGCGATCACGGCACGGCGGACGCGCGCGACGCGTATTCGCGGATGAGCGCGGCGTTGAAAGCGGCGGGCCGGCCGGTGGTGTTCAGCCTGTGCGAATGGGGGCAGAACAAGCCGTGGGAGTGGGCGAAGGACATCGGGCATCTGTGGCGGACGACGGGCGACATCTACGATTCCTACGACGGGCGGAAAGGGTGGGAGTCGGGTTGGAAGCTGCTGTTGAATCTTCAACACACGCTGGTCGAAAACGTCGGCGCGGACGGCATCGGCAAGTATGCGGGGCCGGGGCATTGGAACGATCCGGACATGCTTGAAGTGGGCAACGAAGGGCTGACGTTCGCGGAGTCGCGCGCGCATTTCGGATTCTGGTGTATGCTCGCCGCGCCGTTGATGGCGGGGAACGACGTGCGCCACATGTCGGAGGAGATTCGCGCGCTGCTGACCGACCCCGAAGCGATCGCGATCAATCAGGACGCGGCCGGCAAGCAGGGTTTGCGCGCGATCGCGGAGCCTTCGACGAACACGGAGGTATGGGTGAAGGAATTGAGCGATGGCGCGTGGGCGGTGATTGCGCATAACACGAGCGCGGCGCCGGCGGATATCGCGGTCGAATGGAATCGACTGTGGACGATTCAGGGAAAGTTCAACGTGCGCGACGTGTGGGCGAAGAAGGCGATCGGCGACAACCGTGCGCCGCACACGGTGCGACTCGAGGGCCATGATGCGGCGCTGTTCCGGCTGACGCCGGTGAAGTAGAGTAGCAAGGGGGGCATCATGAAGACATTGATCACGCTCCTGTTTTTGGCCGTCGCGGCCTGCGGGATGGCGGCCGGGTCGACGCCGATCACGCCGGTGCCGCCGCAGGCGAACTTCCGCGTGGCGGCGGTGGAGGTGTCGGTGGTGCTCGATCGTCGCGACTGGACGTATCGGATGGGCGACGTGCCGAAGTTTCGGATACATGTGACGGCGGACGACCAGCCGATCGACGATGTGACGGTGACGTATGCGATCGCGCCGGATCTGATGCCGGGGGAAAAGCGGACCGCGGCGGTGCCGGTCGAAGGTCTCGTGGTCGAGGGCGGCACGATGACGGAGCCTGGTTTCCTGCGTTGCATCGTGACGACGGAAGTCGCGGGAAAAACATATCAGGGCGTGGCGACGGCGGCGTTCGAGCCGGAGAAGATCGAAGCGTTCGCGCAGGAGCCCGCGGATTTCGACGGGTTTTGGAAGAAGCAACTCGAGGAGGGCGCGAAGCTGCCGCTCGAGCCGAGCCTGACGTTCTTGCCGGATGCGAGCACGGACAAGGTGAACGTTTATCAGGTCAGTTTTCGCACGACCGGGCCGAGCTGGATGCGGACGCCGGCGCGCATTTATGGCATTTTGTGCGAGCCGGTGGCGCCGGGGAAGTATCCGGCGGTGTTGAAAGTGCCGGGGGCGGGCGTGCGGCCGTATTCAGGCGACAAGGACCTCGCGGCGCGCGGCGTGATCGTGCTCGAGATCGGCGTGCATGGCATTCCGGTGAATCTGCCGCAGCACGTTTACGATGCGCTGTATGCGGGCGCGCTGGCGGGCTACTGGACCTTCAACTCCGATAATCGCGAGACCTACTACTATCAGCGCATCTACGTGAGCTGCGTGCGCGCGAACGATTTCCTGACATCGCGCCCGAACTGGGATGGCCGGAATCTCGGAGTGACCGGCGCGAGCCAGGGTGGGCAGTTGGCGATTGTGACGGCGGCGCTGGATCCGCGCGTGACGGTGCTCGCGGCGATTCATCCGGCGGGCTGCGACTTCGAGGCGACGTTGCACGGGAGGGCGGCCGGCTGGCCGCAGCCCTTTCGCGAGTGGGACACGGGCGGGCCGTCGGAAAATGCGACCGAGAAGCGGATCGAAACGCTGCGCTACTACGACGGGGTGAATTTCGCAAAACGGCTGAAAGTGCCGGGCTATTACTCGTGGGGTTACAACGACGAGGTGACGCCGCCGACATCGGTCTATGCCGCGGTGAACGCGATCACGGCGCCGAAGACGGTCGGGCTGACGCTCGAGATGGGGCACACTTACAATCGGGAGCAGGGCGACGCGTTGCGCACGTGGCTGACGGAGCATCTCGGATTGAAGTGAGCGGGGCGTTGCGCTGGAGTCGGCGGTTTCATCATGGCATTTCCGAAAAACTTCACGTGGGGCGCGGCGGCGGCGGCCTACCAAATCGAAGGCGCGTGGGATGAGGACGGTCGCAAGCCGTCGATTTGGGACGTGTTCTCGCAGCAGTCGGGAAAGACCTTCGAGGGCCACACGGGCAACGTGGCGTGCGATCATTATCATCGTTTCCGTGAAGACGTGGCGATCATGCGCGACGTCGGCCTCCAGGCTTATCGGATGTCGCTGTCGTGGTCGCGGATTTTGCCGGATGGCACGGGCGCGCCGAACGAGAAAGGGCTGGCGTTCTACGATCAACTGATCGATGCGCTGCTGGCGGCGAATATCACGCCCTGGGTGACGCTGTATCATTGGGATTTGCCGGAGGCGCTGCAGCTGCGCGGCGGGTTCATGAACCGCGAGATCGTGGAGTGGTTTGGCGAGTATGCGGCGCTCGTGGCGTCACGACTCGGCGACCGCGTGAAGCATTGGATGACGATCAACGAGCCGCCCTGCGTGATCGGCCTGGGGCATCAGGATGGCGTGTTTGCGCCGGGTTTTAAGCTGCCGTTGGCGGACTGCCTGCGCGGGGCGCATCACCTGCTGATGGCGCATGGGCGCGGGGTGCAGGCGCTGCGCGCGGGTTGTCGCGGGCCGGTGAAGATTTCGATCGCGCAGACGACCCGCGAGCGGGTGCCGGCGACGGATACGCCGCGCGACATCGAGGCGGCGCGGAGCGATTATTTCGCGGCGAAGTCGCCGACGATGTGGAATCTTTCCTGGTGGGCGGATCCGGTCGTGCTGGGGCGTTATCCGGAGGAAGGGTTGAAGGCGTTTGCGGCGGACCTGCCGAAAATCGCGGACGCCGACATGGCGCTGATCGGGCAGAAGATCGATTTTCTGGCCTACAATTGCTACTCGGGCTGGCCGGTCCGGGCGAACGAGCGCGGCGAGCCGGAGAAGGTGCCGGGCGGCTGGGGCATCGGCAATGCGCGCGGCACGCTGCCGTGGCTCGAGATGGCACCGCTGGCGCCGTATTGGGCGGCGCGGTTTCAGACGGAGCGCTACCAGCTGCCGTTCGTGTTCTCGGAAAATGGATACTGCAACACCGACTTCGTGCACTTGGACGGCGCGGTGCACGATCCGCAGCGGATCGATTTCGTGCGGCGTTATCTGCGCGGAATCAAACGTGCGATCGACGAAGGCGTGCCGGTCGAGGGCTATTTTTACTGGTCGATTCTGGACAACTACGAGTGGGCGGAAGGCTACAAGGACCGGTTCGGTCTCGTGCATGTCGACTACGCGACGCAGAGGCGCACGTTGAAGGATTCGGCGGCGTGGTATCGCGAGTGCATTCGGACCGGCGGGGCGAATGTGTGAGCGAGAGGGCCCGGCGGGGTCGCCTCGCCCGGTGGAAGCGAAGGAAAAGCCCGCCGGGACGGCGGGCTCCACCTAGAGTGCGCGGTTGGCGCGGATGAGGGCGAGGCGCTGGTCGACGGATTTGCGCGTGGTGTAGGCTTCCTCAGGCGTGTGGAGGCACCAGTCGACGAGTTTGTCCACGGTGCTGCGCGCGACGTAACAACGCGTGTCGGACGCGCCATAATAGATCAGCACGGTGCCGTCGGGCAGCTCGACCCAGCCGTTGGAGAACGTGACGTTCGAGACGTCGCCGACGCGTTCGCCCTCGTAGGGCGCGAGAAAATGGCCGCCGGGCCGCGCGATGACCTTCGATGGGTCCTCGAGCGAGGTCATGAACATGTAGAGCACGTAGCGCAGGCCGGCGGCGCAGCCGCGGACGCCGTGCGCGAGGTGCAGCCAGCCTTGCGGCGTCTTGATCGGGACGGGCCCCTGGCCGTTCTTCACTTCCTTGATCGTGTGATAGGCGCGCGAATCGATGATTTTCTCCGGGCCGGTGACACCGGTTGCGATGTCGTCGCAGAGCGTCCAACCGATGCCGCCGCCGGAGCCGACGTCGATGAAGCCGTCCATCGGGCGGGTGTAGAAGGCGTATTTGCCGTCGACGAATTCGGGATGGAGGACGACGTTGCGCTGTTGTGAGGCGGGCGTCTTCAGGTTGGGCAGACGCTCCCATTTCTTGAAATCTTTCGTGCGGACGAGGCCGGCCTGGGCGACGGCGGAGGAGAGATCGCCGGGAGCGGCGTTGGGGTCTTTCGATTCGGCGCAGAAGACGCCGTAGATGTTGCCGTCCTCGTGAAACGTGACGCGCATGTCGTAGACGTTGGTCTCGGGCGCGAGCTCGGGCAGGTCGACGGGTTCGTCCCAGAAGCGGAAGTTGTCGATGCCGTTGGGCGATTCGGCGATGGCGAAGAAGCTCTTGCGGTCGTAGCCCTCGGTGCGGACGACCATGTGAACCTTGCCCTTCCAATAAAACGCGCCGGGATTCAGCGCGGCGTTGATGCCGAGCCGTTCCATGAAGAACGGATTGGTCTTGGGATTGAAATCGTAACGCCACTCGAGCGGGAGGTGGCGGTCGGTGATGACGGGATAGGCGAAGCGTTCGAACACGCCGTTGTCCCAGAGCCGGTCGACAGGGTTCTTGCGGCGGAGAAACGCCTCGTGCGCGGCGCGCACCTGTTTGACCCGGGCGGCGAAGGCACGGCTGCCCGCGCGCGACGCGGAGGCGGATTTCGCGGTGGGCGATTTCTTCGGGGCGGGAGATTTTTTCTTCATGCGAAAAAGGGAGCTTAAGGGGATTAAGCCCGACCGGCGGATTCGGCAAGGATGCGGAGACGCGCGGTGGCCTCGAGGGCGGCGCGGCCGTTGTGATACGGGCATTTCCAGAAACCCACCTTGAGCTCGTCCTTCAGCACCTGGCCGTCGCGGGTGACGCCGCGCAGCCATTCGCCGTGCGTGCGATCGATGAGCCGCGTTTCGATGAAATCCCAGGTGCGCAGGGCGGCGGTGAGGTGGCGCTCGTCGCCGGCGATTTGCCAGGCGTTGAGGAAACCGATCACGGCCTCGGCTTGCGGCCACCATTCCTTGTTGGTGTTGGGGGCGGCGTCGGGACTGCCGGCGTTGAAGACGCCGCCGTCTTCGTCGACGCCTTCCGCGAGCGTGACGTCGGCGATCCTGACGGCGAGGGAGCGCACGCGTGAACGCAGGTCGCTGTCACCGAGCGCGTCGGCAGCGTCGCACAGCAGCCAGGCGGCTTCGATATCGTGGCCGTAGGAAACGGTGTTCGAACGCAGCGACCAGTCGTGGGCGAAGAACAGGCCGAGGTGCGCCGTCTCCGGATCTAGGATACGCGTGATCATGATCTCGACGAGGCGGGTGAGGGCGTGGCGCAGGGACGGGTCGGGCCAGGCGCGGACGAGGTTGGCGTAGGCCTCCATCAGATGGAGGTGGTTATTTTGCGATTTGGGCTCGTTGAGATCGACGGCGCTGAGCCGCATGTCGGCGATCGGCGTCCAGTCGCGCGAGGTTGCCTCGATGTAGCCGCCGTGGACAGGTTCGGTGGCGTGCGTTTCGATCAGGCGATGCAGCTCGATCGCGTGGGCGAGCGGTTCGGGCTTGCGCGTGGCGTGATGATATTCGGCGAGCGCGTAGAGGGCGAAGGCCTGGCCGTAGATTTGCTTGCGCGGTTGGAGCACGCTCCCGTCGGGCGCGATCGACCAAAAAAAGCCGCCGTGCTCGGCATCGTGAAAGCGGCCGAGGAGATCGGCGTAGGCGTGGTCGGCCATCGCGAGCCAGGCCTCGTCGCGGTAGCGCCGGTAGGCGGCGGAATACGTCCACAGGATTCGCGACGTCAGGAGGGCGCCCCGTTCGACCTGGCGTTGAATCTGGAGATCGTTGGTCAGGGCGCCGTGAAAGCTGCCGCGTTCCTGATCGACGACGCGCTCGATCCAGAACGGCAGGATGTTTTGGCAGAGATCGTTCTCGATGCGGGAGGCGTAGGCGAGCAGCACGTCTGGGTCCATGGGGGCGGCAGGATTTCGGAAGGAGAAGCGAGCCCAGGCAATGGCGCGGAATTGAGTTTCGTTGCACGACGCATGAGCGCATTCGCCAGCGCGGAGGGAGCGGCAGGGTCGGGCAACCGGACTCAATCACCGCACAACGGCTCTCCTTTCCGGCGACTCGTCGAATGCTCTAAGGTGAGAGCGCCCCCGTCTCTTGCTCCGCCGCGGCGGGCGACCCCAGTCTGCGCACGGGCGCGAATCCGACGGAGCACGTGATCCTCCGTTCGCACTTTTCCGTTCCCCGTCCTGTCTCCATGAAGCTAAAGATCGTTGGCTCTGAAATCCGCAACATGCCCTGGCAGCCGCGCGCGGCGGGCAATCCCGACGTGGTGTGGCGCTACGATGGCAATCCGGTGATCGGGCGGCGGCCGCTGCCGCGGGTGACGGGGATTTACAACAGCGCGGTGGTGCCCTGGCAGGATGGCTTCATCGGCGTGTTTCGCACGGAAGGAATGGACCGCGTGCCCCACCTGCACGTCGGCCGGAGCGCGGACGGGTTGAAGTTTTCGTTCGACCCCAAGCCGATCGATTTCCGCTGCGACGATCCCGAGGTGCGCAATCACCACTACGCTTACGATCCGCGCGTCACCGCGATCGACGGCGTGCATTACGTGACGTGGTGCAATGGATACCATGGCCCGACGATCGGCATCGCACGCACGACGGACTTCGTGAATTTCGAGCAGCTCGAGAACGCCTTTTTGCCCTACAACCGCAATGGCGTGCTTTTCCCGCGCAAGGTGAACGGCAAGTTCCTGATGTTGAGCCGGCCCTCGGACACGGGCCACACGCCGTTCGGCGACATTTTCACGAGCGAAAGCCCGGACCTGGTGCACTGGGGAAAACACCGGCACGTGATGGGCCG
>JAEZAD010000330.1 GCA_023430565.1 Verrucomicrobiota bacterium | reverse complement strand
GCGGGCGGATGTCCGCGATCGTCATCGCGAGGAACTCCTCCTCCGTGTAGCCGTAATGCATCACCGCCGCCTGGTTCACCGCCAGAAACCGCAGCGTCGTCTCGTCAAACACCCACATCGGCATCGGGTTCGACGCAAACAACACCCGAAAATCCTCGTCCCGCTGCCGCATCGCCGCCTCCGCCGTGATCCGCTCCCGCCGCAACCGGCGCTGCTCCAGCACGCGCTGCACCGCCTGACCCAGCCGGCCCAGCCGGTCCTTCAGCAGATAGTCGCTCGCCCCTTCCTTCATCGCCGCCACCGCCATGTCCTCGCCAATCGTCCCGGAAATGATGATGCATGGAACATCCACCCCGCTCTCCCGCAACACCTGCAGGGCCCGCAAGGCCGTGAACTGCGGCATCTGGTAATCCGATAAAATCAGGTCCACCTCCGGCGTCAGCTCCGCGCGAAACCCCGCCTCGGTGTCGACGCGCGTCCACGCCGGCTCGAAACCGTCCTCGCGCAATTGCGCAACGATCAGTTCGGCGTCGAGCGGGTTGTCTTCCAGCAGGAGAACTCGGAGCGCGTTAGGCATGAGCTTTCTGCTAAGTTATTGCATACGCGACTCCCGGAGTGGCGTCACTGCTTTTTTGCCCCCCGCCATCTTATGTATCCGCCATCCGAACACAGCCCCCCACCTCTCCTTTCCACGCGCTCTTTCTCCCCGGCACCCGCCTCCGCCCCCTCAGAAAATCCTTTCCGCTCGCAACCGCCTGCCTTTAGCTGCCCGTTCCGCGCCGCGACCACACTGCATCGCGCTCCTCCACCGCTGTATGACCTCCGCCGAGATCCGCCAGAGCTTCCTCGATTTCTTCGCCCAACAGGGCCACACCATCGTGCCGTCCGCGTCGCTCATGCCCGACTCGCCCGGACTCTTGTTCACCAACGCCGGCATGAACCAGTTCGTGCCCATCTTCCTCGGCGACCGCGCGCCCGATGTCTCGAAATGGGCCGGCGCCCGCCCGTCCAAGGACACCCGCGCCGCCGACACCCAGAAATGCATCCGCGCCGGCGGCAAACACAACGACCTCGAGGACGTCGGTTTCGATACCTACCACCACACGATGTTCGAGATGCTGGGGAACTGGTCCTTCGGCGATTACTTCAAAAAAGAATCACTCACCTGGGGTTGGGAACTGATCACGAAGGTTTGGGGCATCCCCGCCAAACGGCTCTTCGCCACCGTCTACTCGCCCGACAAATCCAAGAACGACCCCTCCGATTTCGACCAGGAAGCCTACGAAATCTGGGCCGAAATCTTCCGCAAGGAAGGCCTCGATCCCGCCATCCACATCGTCCACGGCAACAAAAAGGATAACTTCTGGATGATGGGCGACACCGGCCCCTGCGGCCCGTGCTCCGAAATCCATTTCAACCTCCTCCCCGCCGACGACGAAGCCGAGGGCCGCAAGCTCGTGAACTCCTCCAGCTCCCGCTGCATCGAGATCTGGAACCACGTCTTCATCCAATTCAACGCCAACGCCGACGGCACCTTCTCCCCGCTCGCCGCCAAGCACGTCGACACCGGCATGGGCTTCGAACGCGTCGCCGGCATCCACGCCACGACGAAGGGCTTCAAGGACTTCACCCGCGAGCCCTCCAACTACAACGCCGACGTCTTCGCCCCGCTCTTCACCAAAATCTCCGAGCTCTCGAAGAAAACCTACAACGGCACCGTCCCGTCCAAACGCGAAGGCCTCGGCGAACAGGAAAACATCGACATCGCCTTCCGCGTCCTCGCCGACCACGCCCGCTGCGTCTCGACCGCGATCGCCGACAATATCCTCCCCGGCAACGAAGGCCGCAATTACGTCATCCGCCGCATCCTCCGCCGCGGCATCCTCTACGGCAAAAAGCTGGGACTCACGACCGGCTTCTTCGAGCAACTCGTCGCCCCCGTCGTCGAAAGCCTCGGCCCCGTCTTCCCCGAGTTGAAAGAACGCCAGGACATCATCCGCCGCGTCATCCGCAGCGAAGAAGAATCCTTCGGGCGAACGCTGGAGAAGGGCCTACAAATCTTCAACAAGGCGGCTTCGTCGAACAACGTCAGCGGCGCCACTGCCTTCGAACTCTACGATACCTACGGCTTCCCCCTCGACATGACGCAGCTGCTCGCCACCGAGCGCGGCCTCACCGTCGACACCTCCGAGTTCGAGAAACTCATGGACCAGCAGCGCGAACGCGCCCGCGCCGCCCAGAAAAAAGAAATCGTCGTCGCCGCCACCGAAGGCGAAACCGCCGATCTCAAGCCCACCACCTTCCTCGGCTACACGCTGACGCGCACGACCACCGCCGGTCCCGCCACGCTCCTCGACATCGTCAAAACCGAGAAAGACACCTTCCTCGTCTTCGACCAAACCCCCTTCTACGCCGAAATGGGCGGCCAGGCCGGCGACACCGGCACCGCCCTCATCGACGGCCAGCTCATCCACATTGTGGATACGGTGAAGGACAAATCCGGCCGCCACCTGCACAAGCTAGACTCTTCTCTCAACTCTCAATCCTCAACTCTCAACCTGCGCGCCGGCCTCACCGCCGAACTCGCGGTAGATGCTACCCGCCGCCGCGCCATCTCCCGCCACCACTCCGCCGCCCACCTCATCCACTGGGCTCTGCGCAAAGTCCTCGGCACCCACGTTCGTCAGGCCGGCACCTCGAAAACGCCCGACCGCATGCGTTTCGACTTCTCGCACTTCGAAGCGATGACCGCCGCGCAGCTGCGCGAGGTCGAGCACCTCGTCAACGAACGCGTCATCGATAACGCGCCGATCTCCTCTTACGAAACCGAGTTCGACAAAAAGCCCGAAGGCACGCTCGCCTTCTTCGGCGACAAATACGGCCGCATCGTCCGCGTCGTCGACATCGGCGGCTACAGCCGCGAGCTCTGCGGCGGCACGCACGTCACCACCACCGGCGAAATCGGCGTGATCAAAATAGTCGCCGAAATGGCCATCGCCGCCGGCACCCGCCGCATCGAAGCCGTCGCCGGCCAGGCCGCGCTCGACTTCATCGAGACCCGCGAATACGCCCTCCGCGCCGTCAGCGCCCATCTCAACGCCGGCTCGCAGGACGTCGTTTCAAAACTTGAATCGCTCCTCGCGCACCAGAAAGAGATCGAGAAGAAACTGAAAGCGCATGAACAGCGCGCTGCCGCCAACCTAGCCTCCGACCTCGCCGACAAAGCAACCACGCGCGACGCCCTCAAATTCGTGACCGCCGTCGTCGACGTCTCCGATCAGGAGGCGCTCCGCTCCCTCGGCTCGCAGATTCTCCACAAGCTCGGCGAAGGCGTCGTGATTCTTGGCGCCGCGCTCGGCGACCGCGCGAGCCTCGTCGTGTATTGCTCACCTGCCGCAATCCAGGCCGGCCACCAAGCCGGCAAAATCGTCGGAGAGCTCAGCGCGAAGATCGGCGGCAAAGGCGGCGGCAAACCCGACTTCGCCATGGGCGGCGGCAAAGACCCCGCCAAACTCGCCGAAGTCCTCAGGTAGGCCGACCCCACGGAGCTCGACGCTCCCGCCTGATTCGTCCGCCTTCAAAAGCAAGGTCGGCCCTTGGGCCGAGCCGCTTTTCCCCACTGGCGAACGTCAAAGTCCTGGGGGCCCGTTATGTGTTCTCGCGATCCGGCGGTAGGCCGCCAGCTCGCTCGTGTGAAAACCGCCCGCCAACGAACCGGCGCTCTCAACTCATTTCGTCTCGGGTTCATCTTCGATGAGGGCCGCAGCTCTTCCCCGCCAACGCCCACGGGAAAAACGATGAAGCCCGGCGGCTTTCGCCACCGGGCTTCGCACTTCGGACACTGTTCCGAGGGAATGCTCTATCCGTTCGCTAGAACTGGAACGTATTTGTGATCTGCCAACTCATGCCTTCCACGATGCGGACGAAGTTCGTCGACCCATCGGCATTCTTGCTGATCGGCACCACGTGATTGTCTTCGCCGACATTCCGCAGATTGAGCTGGATTCGCCAGTTCACCTTCGGAGTCAGTTTTCGCGAGTAACCCACCCACATGTCGTAGTGGATTTCATCGGGGCTGTAATAAGGCGACGTCACATCGAGGCTGCCGAGCTGGCTGCTGTAAGCATACCCGATGATCCGCTCGCCTTCCCAACGCACCGCGCCGCCAATCCACGAACCCTTCAACGCGCCTTCATCGAAACGATAGGTGGTCACGCCGTTGAAACGCCACTCCGCCAACTCCGGCGCCATCCGGCCTTCGTTGCTCAGAATCACGCTGTAAGGCGCGAGAATTTCGCGCTGCCAGTAATTCCGGAAGCTGTTGTTCGGATCCGTGCCCCACAGGCGGATGTCACCCGCCGGACCGGCGAGAAACTCCGTATAGGTATCCATGTAGTCGCGGATCGAAGCAGCCACGTTCGTCAAACTCGCGAAGGTCTTGGACGCATTCAGCGAAACGTTCCAGTTCTTCGTCGGCTGTGCGACCAACTCATACTCCACGCCCTTCGAAAGCGTGTCCGCGGCGCTGACGGGCGTCGAACCGACGCTCGTGATGCGACCGCCGGCGGCCGGCTGGATGTCGTTGCGATAGCCCGGCTGCCACGCGGGCACCAAACCGTTCTTCGGATCGCCAGACTTAAGTCCGGCGACGCTCACCTGCATGCCGTAGGCGTCGAAGAACGACTGGTCGAGCGGCAGGTTCTGGAAGAAATCCTCGTAGGACGCGCGTTGCTGCGCGGTCGCGGCACTGTTCTCGAAGTTCGGCGTGCCCGGCTGCCACGCCGAGTCGCCGTCGCCCACCCCGGCCGCACGGGCGGCATAGTTGCCGACCCACGCGTCGTTCGGATTGCGGCCGTTGATGTATTCGTAGCCCGCAATCGCGTGCGTGATCGCCCACGAGGGAACGGCCCACAAATAATACGCCGTCGAACCGAAGCCGCCGTTGGTGCCGGCTTGGAGCGTCGCGTTCGTCACGCGGGTCTCATACCAGTTCACCTTCAGCGACAGCTTGTCGTCGAGCGTGCGGATGACGAAGCCGTAGTCCTTCGTCTTGCCCGCGGGATTCGGGAGGATGTTGCCTTCGACGTCCGCACGCGGGGCGTCCGCCTTGAAGTTTTCGCCGCGATTGTAGAACGCACTGATCGTCGTGCCCAGCGGCAGCCGGCTCGACCACTGCTTCGGCAAATGCGCGACCGCGCCCCACGTCTTGCTTTCGCCGGCGACGAGCCGGGTGTTGCCCGCGTTCTCGACGAAGTTGTAGTGCGGGCTCGATACGCCGAGCGCATCACGCGTGGCGTTGTTCGCCACGTTCTTCACCTCGTCGCGGCGCCAGCCGAACGTGCCGACGAGATTGCCGTCGAGCAGATAGCCCTGCCACGTCACGGCGCGCGATTCGGTGGTGACCTTGTTCCGCTGCGCGTCCGTGTAGAGCGATTCGCGGTCCTGCGGATCGTCGCCATTGAGCATGCGGAAGGTCTGCGTGCGCCAGCCGACATAGTTCGCCGGGTTCTCCGCCTGGAAAGAGTCCTGAATCTCTCCGAGAGGATTCTCATAAATATACTGCGCGTTGGGGTCCACGCCGGGCGCATTCCAGTGCGAATCGAAGAACCGCAACGAGATTTCCTCCGGCGCCTGGATGAAGTTCGTCAGCCGGCTCAGGTTCGCGCCGGAAGCACTCGAGGCACCGCGAAGATCCGGTCCGATGTAGGACACCCATTCGTAGTTGCGCTCGTTGGAATTGAGGACGCCCGGCACGATGTTGTGCACCTGCTCGAGCAACGCCGCTTCCGGAGCCGCGCCTTTCCACGAGATATTCGCGGTCTTGCGGGTGTCGTCCGTGTAAAGGCCCGTGATCAAATGGCGGCCGAGGAACGTCGTCAGCCAGCCCTTGTTGAGGAAATCGTCCGCGCGAAGTTCGCCGACGACCGTCGCACGGTAGACATCCCGGTTCGATTCGTTGTAGTTGCCGCCGCCGTATCCGGAGGCGACATACGGACGCCCAAGATCGGGATTGGCCGAGCCATCGGCACGGTATTCGTTGAAGTCGACCGAAATGCCGTAGGCGCGACCGCCGAGGCCGCCGCGTCCACCGTTCACATAGCGCTGCCGGTCGTAAACCAGCTCGAAGTTCAACCGGTTGTTCAGGAACGATTGCGAGAGCGCGACATTCGCCGCCGTCCAGTCCTCGAACTCGTGCTTGTTGGGCCCGTCGAGCAGGTTGTGGTAAAAGTCGAAGATCGTCGGATCCATGATCGAGTAGTCCCCGTAGAACGCGCCACCCGGAATGCCCGCCTGCGAGGTGCGGGCATATTGGCTGAACACCGCAATGTTGAAGGGGCGATACTGATACAGGCCGCCGATGCCGCGATCGATCGCTCCATCGGTGCCAATGCCAAAACCCATGTAATTGTTCGTCGCGACAACCGTGAAGTTCGGGCTCGCCGTGTCGGTGCTCGGATAGAAGCCCACGATGTCGGCGCTGAACTGGTTGCCCATGAACGCCTCGTTCGGGAACCACGCCTGCCCGCCACCCTCCGTGTTGAAGCTCGTCCGCGCCTCGTTGGGATCCAGCGTGATCTTGTTCAGCGAATTGAACCATGGCGTGATCGTGTCGACCGGCGGAATCGACCGCGGATAGTTCGCGTCGATTTCGCCATGCTCGAAGTTCACGCGAAACGAAGTCGGATTCCCTTCGCCAAACAGCTTCGGATCGAACCGCAGTGCGGCGAACTGGCGGCGGTCATCGCGATACGCCGGCTTCTGCTGATACTTCGCGTGATCCTCCAGCGCCGATACCCGGATCGACAGCGTGTTCGGGATGATCACGTGATTGATGTCGAGCGACGTCCGGATCGAACCGAACTCGTCGAACCGGTTCTCCACCTTGCGCGAGTCCTTGAAACCGGCCGTGTTGACGCTCGCGTTGATGATACCGGCCGGCGAACCGAGACCGAACAGGATCGAGTTCGGTCCGCGCTGCAGATCGATGCGGTCGACGTTGTAGCTGTCCCACGGAATCTCCGTCAGGAAATAGTCGCGCGTGTTGTCCGCCCGATCGAGGCCGCGCACGCGGGTGTTGGCCTGCGGTCGAACGACGCTTTCGTTGTAGTTCTGGCCGCCAGCCACCGCGGAGAAATTACCGCGGGGACCCGCGACTTCCGTGTTCGTCGTGTAGACGAGGAGGTCCGTGTTGCTCTTCGCTCCGACGTCGTCGAGGAACTGTTTCGTCACGACCGAAATCGCCGACGACAGGTCCCGCAGATCCGTGCGGATGCGCGTGCCGGCGAGCGTGGAATCGGCCTGGTAACTGCCGGATTCGTCCGTCGCATCGACGACGAAGGGCGAGAGGACGATCGGCTCGTCCTGCGCCGGATCCGTTTCGTCGGTCACGGAAGCAGCCTGCGCGCGAAGTCCCGGCGCAGCTGCGAAGCAAAGCGCTGACGTGGCCAAAAGGGCACGCGTCAACGCAGGTGTGCGTTTCATTAGCATGGTTGGTGTCAGGGGTGGTGTGGGGAAAGGCACCTTGCGGCGCCACCTCACGCACGGGCTGAGCCCGCCGGCGAGGCGTCGCGAATATAGCGGCCGATCCCACTCTTGGGAATGAGTTCAGTTACACAGCACTTAAGCTTGTTTACTTTCGCACGGCACCCGCGCGCGGTCTCCGCTCATAGGTAAAAACCTGCGTCGCGCAGCAAAACCGCCGCCGCGTCCGCCCCGTCGTTGAGCTCGATTACCGTTGGTTGGCCGGCTTCGTCTGAACCTTTCGCCGATAGCCGCCCGGCGAATCCCCCGTCAGCCGCTTGAACACCACGCACATGTATTCCACATGCTCGAAGCCCGCCAGCTCCGCGATTTTCTTCAGTGGAAAATTCGTTTCGAACAACAGCTGCCGGATCTTCTCCACCTGCACGCGCCTGATCTCCGCCTGCGGCGATCTCCCGATGAAGCGGCGGAATTTTTTCTCCAGCTGGCTGCGCGACGCAAACGCGTGCTTCAACACATCCTCCACGCTGATGCCGCGACACGCATGCTCGCGAATGTAGCTCACCGCCGCCGCGACATTCTTGTCGCCCATCGCCAGGATGTCCGTCGACTGCCGCGTCACCACGCCGATCGGCTCGATGCGCCGATCGAGCACCTGCACCCTTTCGCCCGCCATCATCTGCGCCAGCTGCTCGGCCGCCTGATAACCGGACTGAAACGCATTCGTCGCCACGCTCGACAACGGCGGCTCCGCGAGCTCGCACCGGATCGGATCGTTGTTCGCGCCGAGCACCGCGACTTCCTCCGGCACCAGCAAACCCGCCGCATGCGCCGCGCTCGAAACCTGCAACGCCCTCATGTCGTTGCACGCCATCACCGCCGCCGGTTTGGGCAACTGCTTCAACCACGCACTCAAGTCCGCCGTCTGCTTCGCATCCCAAAACGGCGTCAGGTCGATCGGATCGTCGACGTCAAACACATCGCAGGAATGCCCCGCCAGCCGCAGCGCTTCGACGAAACCATCGCGTCGCTCATTCGACCACCGCGCATCGGCAAACCCACAGAACCCGAAGTGCCGAAACCCGCGCTCCAGCAGATGCTCCGCGCCCAGATGGCCCATCGCCACATTGTCCGGCCGGATCTTCGGCACGCCGGGAAACGGCGGCGTATCGTTGAGATCGACCAGCGGAATTCCCACTTTGGCGCAGCCCTGCACCAGCGCCGGCGACGTGTGCCGGCTGATGACACCGTGCCATTTCTTGCTGCGCAGCCAGTGCGGATCCACTTCCGCCCGCGCCTCGTCGTCGAAGAAGGTCGCCCACGGACGATGCGAACGCTCGTATTGGGCGATCCCCTTCAGCATGGCCGCGCACTCCTCGAGACGCGTCATGAACACCAACAAGACTTGCGGCTTCACGGCGACACGCACACCAGCTCGCGCCGCCGTTGGCAAGCGGCGGTTTTTCGCTCCCCCTCCGAACGGAGCGCGTCCGCGCCTCCGGTCGCAGCCAGCTCAATACGTGTCCACCAGCGACTCGTGCGTGAGCAGTCTTTTCAATTTCGCCACTGTCTGCGCGCGCTCGAATTCCACCGTCACCTGCTTCGGCTCGTCCGGATACAGCTCGAAGAAATTGTCGCTGCACCGAAACTTCACGCCGGTAAAATCGAATGAGAAGCGGTGCTGAAACGCCGTCGATCTAAACACGATTTCCGCGCGTCGCGGCGAGCGCATGCGGATGTCCGCGTGCGTTCGCGCCGCCGGCAGATTGAGAAATCGCGGCGCCGTCAGAAACACCGTGTCCTCGCTCACGCGTTCTCCCGCGATCTCCAGCGAAATGCGCACATACAGCGCATCGCGCGTATGGCGTGCGATCGGCTGCGCCAGATCGATCGTGAGCTGGCGCACACTTTCGCCATACCGCAGCCGCACCGCTTTCGCTCCGCGCTTCAGCCGCCGTCCGTCGAGGTGAAACAGCTCCCACCGCACCGTCCCGCGCGCCGGCTGCGGCGCATCGTAAACCGTATAAAGCTGCACCTCGCGCACGTCGCTGCGGCGATAGTTTCCGATCGTGAGCGTCTCCTCGCCGGGCACGTGCGCACACACCAGCGCCGGCGCAAAGAACCGACGCGCGACATGATGCAGCGCCCGCCAGCGGCCGGTGAACTCGATCGAACTCCACGACGCCGCCGGCCAGCAGTCGTTGAGCTGCCAATACAGCGCGCCCATGCACCGCGGCATGTTTCGCCGCCAGTGCTCGACGCCCACCTGCATGCAGCGCGCCTGATTCAACTGCGACAGATAGATCAGTGCCTCCTGCCCCATCGGAAACCGATAATGCTGCGACACGTAATCGAGGATGATCTGATTGCCCGCACGGTTCTTCTGATGGTTCTCCATCTCCTGACCGAAGATGTTGTCGTTGTGCGGCGGACAAAACGTCGTGTTCGTCTCGGTCGA
>JAEZAD010000328.1 GCA_023430565.1 Verrucomicrobiota bacterium | reverse complement strand
GCCAAAGGATGTTTCCCGTAACGGCGTTCGTCACGGAAGGGTGGCCGAGTGGTTTATGGCTCCAGTCTTGAAAACTGGCGTGGGTGAAAGCTCACCGTGGGTTCGAATCCCACCCCTTCCGCCATGTGATGGATAGCCCGGCGGGACGCCGGGCTCCACCGAAAGGGTTCGGGATTATCGCGGCCGGCGGCCGTAGAAGAAGGCGAGCCAGATGCCGAGCGCGAGCAGGAGCACGAGCCACCAAAGATAACGGAGTTCGCGGGCGGCGAGTTCGAAGAAAGCGAGGAAGCGCGGAAAAAACAGCGCGCTCGCGATCAGTAACAGGCAGCCCGCAAACAGGAGGAGTGTGCGACGTCGGTCGCGTGGCATAGAATTTAACGGCGCTGCGCGGCAGGAGCTGGCATCGTCGCGGGCAGGCCGAGCGGGAGGAGGATGTTGGCGCTGTTGCCACCTTCGGCACCGCTGCCGCCGATGACGAGGGGCGCCTTGCCATCCCACTTTTCGACGATCTGAAGTTGAATCAGGCCGGGGTTGTCGCGGATCGCCTCGGCGCGCACGCGGATCGCTTCCGCTTCGCCCTTGGCCTTGATGATGGCGGTGTCGGCTTCGATCTGGGCTTTCTGCTGCGTGAAACGGGCTTTGGCGGCTTCCTGTTCCTGAACCATCTTCGATTCGATGGCGGCTTCGAGTTCTTTGGAGAGGACGATGTCCTCGACGACGAGATCCTCAATGACGAGGAGCGTGCCGATCTTTTCGCGGGCCGCGGCAAGGGCGCGGGATTTGATTTCTTCGCGCTTTTTGACGAGCTGCTCGGCGCTTTGGAGCGCGGTGACCTCCTTGAGCGCTTCCTGCACGCGTGGCGCGATGAGGCTGTCGAACGGGTCGCCCGCGTATTCTTTATAGATGCGAACGACGGAGGCTTCCGGAATGCGGTAAAGTAGACGCAGGTTCATATTTACCTGCTGAAGGTCGGACGAATAGGTTTCGGACGGAAGCTGGCGCGCGATTTGTCGGACGGGAACGTAGATGATGTGGGTGATGAACGGAGCCTTGGTGCCGAAGCCCTCGGGTTTGAAGTCTTCGCTCACTTTTCCGAGGGTCACTTCGACACCGCGAAAGCCCGGCTCGACGACGTAAGTGCCCTGGGCGGCGAAGATGACGAGGGCGAGAATGACAATGCCGAAGCCGATGAGTTTGCCGAAGTTTGGAGTCATGCTGGCATGCGAAAGGAGCATGCGGGAAGTCGCAAGAGGCGATTCGGGTGCTGGAATCTTTCGGCGACGTTCCAGCGCGTGGAAGGGCGGGTCTGAGACCCGACCTACTTGGCGGGGGCGATGCGCCAGATCGTGTTGGAGCCGTCGTCGCTGACGAGGAGCGCTCCGTCGCGCGCGACGGTCACTCCGACGGGGCGGCCCCAGACGTCGCCGTTTTCGGTGACGAAGCCCGTGAGGAAATCTTCGTATTCGCCGGTGGCCGCGCCGTTTTCGACGGGGACCATGATGACCTTGTAGCCGGTGCGTTTCTCGCGATTCCAGGAGCCGTGCTCGGCGGCGAAGATCTGGCCACGATAGCGCTCGGGAAACGCCGTGCCGTCGTAGAACACGAGATCAAGCGAGGCGGAGTGCGCTTGTATCAGAACGTCGGGGGCGATCACTTGGGACGCGAGGTCGGGTCTCTTGTTCTGGTGGCGCGGGTCCTGGTTGGGTCCGAGGTAATACCAAGGCCAGCCGTAGAATCCGTTTTCCTTCACGCGGGTGATGTAGTCGGGCGGAAGGTCGTCGCCGAGGCCGTCGCGTTCGTTGACGGACGTCCAGAGCGCGTGGGTGTTGGGATCGATCGCGAGGCCGACGGGGTTGCGAATGCCCCAGGCGTAAACGCGTTCGTTTTTTCCGGCGGGGTCGTAGGCGAAGATGCGGGCGCGGCGCGCCTCGGCTTTGTCGTCGTCGACATTCGACAGTGAGCCGACGGAGACGAAGAGGGTTTTGTCGTCGTGAGAAAAAACGATGTCGCGCGTCCAGTGTCCGCCGCCGGTGAGACGTCCGCCGGCGGAAATGTCGGGAACGATGGTTTCGGCGGGACCGCGGGCGCGGAGATCGCCGGTGCGGTAGGGGAAGCGGACGACGGAGCCGGTGTTCGCGATGTAAATGTATTCGGGAGCGTCGCCGGAGGGGTAGAACGCGATGCCGAACGGTTGCTTCAGGTTGTCGGCGAAGAGTTCGTTGGTGTCGGCGCGACCGTCGCTGTCGGTGTCGCGCAAGACGCGGACGCGGTTCGACTCGCTCTCGGCGACGAAGATGTCGCCGTTCGGGGCGGTGACGATGACGCGCGGTTGCTTAAGGTCGGCGGCGAATTCCGTGACGCGGAATCCCTCCGGGGCTCGCGGGAAGACGCCGGCGGGGCGCGCGACGCGGCGGGGGCCGTTGCGTGCGGATTCGGTGGCGTAGGGCGCGGGGAGATCGGCGACGGTGATTTTGCGTCGCACGCCGGGGGCGTCCTGCGTCCAGTCGCCCATCGCCGCGGGTCCCGTGAGGAGCTCCGCGGCGGCGACGCTGGAGAAAAGTGCGCTGCCCGCGACGGCGGACGCGACGACGCGCAACGCACTCGAACGACTCATTTGCCGAAAACCTTCTTAACGTCGCCGGCCTTCTTCTGGACCTTGCCCTCGACCTGGTCGGCGCGCCCTTCGTCGCGGAGTTTGGGATCGTTGACGGCTTCGCCGACGCCGGCCTTGGCTTTACCGGCGAGGTTCTTGGTGTGGCCTTCGACTTTATCCTGGGTGCTTGATTTCATGGGGCAGGGACCGAGCGCGGGAGGGCCGGTTCCGGGGATGCGAGGGGAAGCGGGAGGTGCAGAGAACGACGCGTGCCAATCCCCACGGCGCACTCGGCATTCTCCTCGATGGCGAGGCGAAAGGTCCGCGCTTACGGTGCGGCATGGCCGAATCGAACAGCTTCGAGCAGGATCGCGTGCGGCAACACACGGCGGAGGAAATCAACGACCGCATCGATGCGGGAATCCGCGAAACGGTTTCCCGTTATGCGACGGCGACGCCGCGGGAAATCACGCGGCGCATCGGCGAGATCGAAGCGGAGTGGGACGTCGAGCGGGTGTTGGAAACGAACGCGGCGAGCCTGGCACTGTCGGGCGTGATTTCGGCGGCGTTGGGCCGGAAGCGCGGGCTGCTGCTTGCGACGGGGGTGCTGGGTTTTTTGTTGTATCATGCGACGCAAGGTTGGTGTCCGCCGCTGCCGATTCTGCGGCGGCTCGGCGTGCGCACGCGGCGGGAGATCGAGCGCGAGAAGTTTGTGCTGAAATACCTGCGCGGCGATTTCGAAGGATTGTCGGTGCAGCGGGCACGGAAATCACCGGGCAAAGTCCTCGACGCGATGGCGCAGTGAACGCCTTGGGGTTGGCGTTTTGGGTCGACGCGAAAAAGAGGCGTGGAGGTGTCCGTTGGGCGCGGGCTGGTTCGTCGGTCTGGTGAAACAACAGCCCAATCCCCCATGAGCACGAATTCCTCTCCCTCGCCGTCCTCCGATCGCGAACTGGTTCTGACGCGTATCGTCGATGTGCCGCGCGAAAAACTGTATCGCGGGTGGACTGAACCCGAGTTGATGAAGCGGTGGTTTGCGCCGCGGCCCTGGACGACGCCGGTGGTGGAAGTGGATGTGCGGCCGGGCGGCTCGAGCCTGGTGGTGATGCGCGGGCCGGACGGAACGGAGTTTCCGAATCGAGGAATTTACCTCGAAGTGGTGCCAAACGAGAAACTGGTGTTCACGGATGCGTTTAACGAAGCGTGGGTGCCGTCGGAGAAGGCGTTCATGACGGCGAGCGTGACGTTCGAGGATCTCGGTGGAGGACGCACGCGCTACACGGCGCGGGCGGTGCACTGGAGCGCGGCGGATCGGGAGGCGCATGAGAAGATGGGTTTTCACCAAGGGTGGGGGCAATGCCTCGATCAGCTGGTGGCGCTGGCGAAGACGTTCTAGGCGACGAGCCCGACGCGATCGACGAGCTTGAGCACGCGGGACTCGTGCTTAAATTTGGCGCCATGCCCCCGGAAAAACCCTCACCCACCGCGGCGTTCATGCTGCTTTTTCGCAACGCCGGGCCCGAAACGCACCAGCATCTCAGCGCAGAGCAGCGCCGTCAGTTGGCGCAGCGTTGGAACGATTGGTATGACGGGCTCGCGGCGGCGGGGAGGGCGCAGCATGGGCGGCCGCTGGCGTTGAACGGACGCGTGGTGAGCGGAGCGCGGGGCGAGAAAGTGGTGGACGGACCTTACGCGGAGGCGAAGGAAGTGGTCGGCGGGTATATTTTTCTGATGGTGCGCGATCTGGATGAAGCGACGGCGATCGCGCAGCAGTGTCCGGGACTGGCACAAGGGCTGATCGTGGAAGTGCGGCCGGTCGCGGACGCGAGTCCGGTGTTGGAGGACGTGCGGGGGCGGCCTCCGGTGTAAGCGCTGATGGGCGCGCGCGCCCTACAGCTGGATCGGCAGGCCGACCTCGATGATCTGCATCGGTGGGAGGCGGTAGTAATCGCGGGCCTGGCGGGCGTTGCGGCTGAGGAAGCTGTAGAGGTGTTTTTGCCACTCCCACATTTTCGCGTCGCCGCCGGTGAGGATCATCTCGCGATTGAAATAGTAGGTGGCTTCGGAGGGCTTGAGCGGGACGCCGCGGGTGCGGATCTCGTGGATCGCCGCCGATACATTCGGCGATTCCATATAGCCGTAGCGGGCGCAGGCGCGCCAGACGCCCTCGCCGATTTCGCGGACTTCGATGCGTTCGGCGTCGGGCACGTAGGGCACTTCCTCGGTGAGGATGCTGAGCAGAACGACGGTTTCGTGGAGGACCTTGTTGGCCTTCACATGATGCAGCAGGACCAGCGGGGTGCCGGAGGGGTTGCCGGCCATGAAGACGCCGGTGCCGCGGACGCGACGGATGTGCGTGCTGGAGGCGATGTCCTTGAGTTCTTCCTCCGTGATCTCGTTGGCATAGACGCGGCGGAAGATCTCGGTCTTGCCCATTTTCCAGGTGACCATGACGGCGAGGACGCCGAGGGCGATGCCGACGGGGAGCCATCCGCCGTCGAAAAACTTGTGGAGGTTGGCACTGAAGAACGTGACGTCGATCGCGAGGAAGAACGCGCACACGACGATTGCGCGCCACAGCGGCCAGCGCCAGGCGCGGCGTTGAACGAAGAACAAGGCGATGGTCGTGATGATCATCGTGCCGGTGACGGCGATGCCGTAGGCGGCAGCGAGGGCGGAGCTGGAGCGAAACTCGAGGACGGTGAAGATCGAGCCGAGGGCGAGGCCGGTGTTGACCAGCGGAAGATAAATCTGGCCGCGCTGGTCGGGGTTGGTGTGTTTGACGGCGAGGCGCGGGAAATAGCCGAGTTGAATGGCCTGGCGGACGAGCGAGTAGGCGCCGGAGATGAGCGCCTGACTGGCGATGATGGCGGCGAGAACGGAGAGGCCGAGGAGGTAATAGCGGAGCGGGCCTTCGGGCGCGATGGCGAGAAACGGATTGGTGGCGGAACTGCGGCCGGACAGGAAATACGCGCCCTGGCCGAAGTAGTTGAGCGTGAGACCGGGGAGCACGACGCCATACCAGGCGATGACAATCACGCGGCGGCCGAAATGACCCATGTCGGCGTAAAGGGCTTCGACGCCGGTGATCGCGAGCACCACGGCGCCGAGGAGGATGGTGACCTCGGCGGGATGCGTAAGGAGGAGTTGAATACCGAGCACGGGGTTCAGGGCCTGGAGGACGATCGGCGTTTCGACGATTCGCCAGAGGCCGAAGGCGCCGAGCGTGAAGAACCAGAGCAGCATCACGGGGCCGAAGATGCCGCCGATGAATTTGGTGCCGCGAAATTGAAACAGGAAAAGCGCGGCGAGGATGGCGCACGAGATCGGCACGACGAGGTCCTCGACGCCGGGCCAGACGACCTTGATGCCCTCGATGGCACCGAGGACTGTCATCGCGGGCGTGATGACCGCCTCGCCGCAGAGCATCGCGGCGCCGACGAGGACGACGGTGGTGCCGAGGCCGAGGCCGGCGCGTGCGCCGCGGTCGAGGCGACCGAGCGCGAGGAGCGAGAAGATGCCGCCCTCGCCGCGGTTGTTGGCGCGGAGGACGACGAGCGTGTATTTGACGCTGACGACAAGGATGAGGGACCAAACGATCAGGGAGAGAACGCCGAGGACGGCCACGGCGTGTTCGGCGGGCGGGAGCGCGTGGAGGCACTCGCGCATCGTGTAGAGCGGACTGGTGCCGATGTCGCCGAAGACGACGCCAAGCGCGCCGATGGTGAGGGCGGCTTGGGTTTCGCGGTGCCCGGTCGGCTGCGACGGGGCGCTCATCGTGGCGCTCCCGGCAGCGCGAGGATGCACGAGGAGCGGTGAGCCCCGAGGTTCGCGGGCACTGGCGACCGGCTATGCATGCCGGATAGCCGGAAGGCGATTTGGGGCAGCGTCAACCCTTCAGGAAATCGTGGACTCGCGCTTCCTGTCCGAAAAGCACGAGCAGGTCGTCGGCGTCGAAGCGGTAGTCTGCGGGAGGGACGCCGATGAGCTCGCGCTCGCTCTTGCGGGCGACGATTTGCGTTTGCGGGTGCGCAGCCTTGCGAACGGTGACGAGGTTGAGCTTGTAGGTGCTGCGCAATCCGGAGTCCTGCAAGGTGCGACCGACGAGCCACTCGGGCGTGCGCGCTTCGACGATGATGAAGCCGCCGGTGAGATCGAGGCTGTTGAGCACGCCGCGCATGAGGGATTGCGCCATGCGCTGGGCGGACTCGGCTTCGGGGAGAATCAGCTCCTCGATTTTCATGAGGCGGAGGAGTTTTTCGTGAATGGGATTGATGACGCGGGCGATGATGCGCTGCACGCCGCATTCCTGGAGGTGAGCGATCGTAAGAAGGGAGGATTCGAAACCTTCGCCGATGGCGACGATGACGGCGTCCATGTCGGCGAGGGGAAGTTTTTCGAGGGCTTCGCGCTGCGACGTGTCGGCAATCACGGCATGGCTGACGTAGTCTTTCACGTCCTCGACCTTGGCCGGAAGGATGTCGACCGCGAGGACCTCGGTGCGGGAGCGCGCGAGGGTGATCGCGAGATTCTTGCCGAAGTAGCCGAGCCCGATGATGCAGAATTTCATGTTCAGGAGATGATGATGTTGCCTTCGGGATAGCTGAGGCGGCCGGGGCGTTCCTTTTGCAGCACGCCGAGGGCGACATAAAGAATGCCAATGCGGCCGACGAGCATGCTGGCGACGATGACGAGCTTGCCGGCGGTGGGAAGATCGGCGGTGAGCCCGCGGCTGAGGCCGACGGTGCAGAAGGCGCTGACGG
>JAEZAD010000316.1 GCA_023430565.1 Verrucomicrobiota bacterium | reverse complement strand
CGCCGGCGAGGACGAGGCTGACGGCGGCGTTCCAGAGGCCGCGGCCGGCTTCGAAGCGGAGCCAGAAGAGGACGGCGCCGATGGCGACGAACGTGCCGGCGAGGTCGCCTTTGAAATAGATGATCGGATTGCCGCGGAAGGAGAGGACGTTGAAAAAGAAATCGGGGAAGCGTTCGAAGAGGAGAAACGCGGGAAGAACGAGCGCGCAGCTGCAGGCGAGGACGTCGAGGAACACGCGCGAGCTGCGAGAGTCGCGGGCGAGGTCCTGGCCCAGGTAGAAAAACGCGGCGTAGTAAACGAGAGCGAAGTCGCGCAGCGCCATGAAGCCGAAGGTGCGCACGTCGAAAGCGATGCGGAGGCAGCCGAGGATGATCCAGGCGAGGATGGCGAAATTGAGGGGATCGCGGCGGAGCGGGAGTGCGTGGCGCCAGGCGGATTGGACGAGGAGGAGTCCGCCGGCGAGGAGGAGGGCGAGTTCGGCGGGGAGGAGGGGAAAACGCGGGCTGAGCGAGAGCTGGGCGAAGCCGCGGTTGCCGAGGATGTAGCCGGCGGCGACGACGACAAGGGCCAGGTGGCCGAGCGGGAGCGGTTGGGCGCGGGCGAGAAGGAAAAGCGCGAGAACGCCGGCGACGGCGGACGGCCAGAGGAAACGACCGTGGGCAATGTCGAAGGCGAGCCACACGGCGATCACGGCTGCGCCGGCAGCGAAGAGGCGGGTTCGCCAGATCGGGGCGAGGGTCATCGGAGCGAGATCGCCGAAGAAGGAGATGTTGGTGAAAAGCTCACTCGGAAAGGGTCAGGCGAAATACAAATGCGGCGGCAGAAGGCGCGCATACAAGGCTCGATAGCGGCGGACCATCGTGTCGGCGTCGAAGTGTTGGCTCGCGAACGCCTGAGCGGTGCGGCCGATGCTGCTGCCCTGGTCCTTTTCGGCCAAGGCGCGACCGAGGGTTGTGGCAATGCTGGCAGCATCTCCGATGCGTGCGAGCAGAGGGTAATTGGGAGGAAACACATCGCGCAAACCGGGGGCGTCGGTGGCGACGATGGGCATGCCGGCGAGGGCGGCTTCGATCGCGACCAAACCGAGACCTTCGTGGCGGGAGGGAACGAGGATCAGGTCGTAGCGATGGAGCCGGGCGGCGAAATCCGGCACGGGCGCGTGCAGGTTGACGTTCCAGCCTGGCGGTGGAGTTCGGGCGAAGGCTCGCAGCATTCCGGCATGGGCGCCGCTGCCGAAAATATCCAAAAGCGCTCGACGGCCGGGCGGCAGTGGCGTGCGTTTGAGGATCTCGGGAAGCAGGTCGGCGCCTTTTTCATTTTCCAGTCGGCCGCCGAAAACGATTCTGAGCGGTTCGTTTTCCGGGCGGTCCAGCGGTCGCCATTCGCACCGCGGGCGCAGGCCGTTGTAGATGACTTCCGGAGGAACGGGGGAAGGCGGGGCGCCGGAGTCGCGGCGGAGTTCGACAAAGGCGTCGACGGCTGCGGGCGAGACTCCGACGACCGCACCGTGGGCGAGCTGTCGATCGCACCAGCAGCCGAGCGGACGCCAGAAGCGCCAGAAGATGCTGTTGTGAATCGTGCGAATGAGCGGAAGGCGGCGCAGTCCGGGCCCGACGGCGAGCAAGGTGGCGTAGCTCGATTCGGGAATCTCGGTGTGCAGATGAACGAGATCGGGGCGGGTGGCGCGGATGGCGCGGGCGAGCGTGACTGCGCCGGTGATCATGCCGCCGAAACGCATGGGAACGCGCGGGCCGCAGTGAAGCTTCACGCCGTGCGCGAGAAGTTCGCGGCGCAGCGATTCGCCGACGCTTCCATCGGCCACGCCGCGCACGGCGCATACGGTGAAGTCGATTTCGCCGGCCAGCGATGTAGCGACGGTCGCGGCGATGCGTTCGGCGCCGCCGAGCGCGAGGTGGGAGACGCCGTGCAGCACGCGCGGTCGACGGGTCGCGGGACGCGACGGAGCGGGCTCAGTTGGCGATGGGCGGGGTGAGGTTTGCATCGGCGAGACGGCGACCGGGAGCGTGATGCCAAACGCGGAGCACTTCGACGCGAAGACGGGGAAGGGATAAAATCAATCCGCTGGCGGCCAGCAGTCCGCCGGCGGTTGAGAGCACCAGCCGCGGGATCCAGTGCAGATCGATGGTCGCGAAGCGGGCAGCCGTTAGTCCGACCATGAAGATGATTGTGACAGCCACGGGGCCGCACAGTGCGGACGCATAATCGCGCAGCGCGACGGGTGTCTGCCACGTTGCGATGAAGAGACGTGGTGCGATCAGCGCGAGATGAACGATGGCGAGAGCGGCGGCGAGTCCGACGGGGCCGTGTGGACGGGCGAACCACAAGCCGCACACGGTTGCGATGAGGCCGAGGGCGGTGAGCGCCGCGAGCCTTCGCGTGTGCGCCGTCGCGAAGCAGACGGCATAAACCGTGACCGTGAGATAGGACGCAGCGGCACCGACCGCGAGCCAGCGCAGAAGGGGAGCAGCGTCGGGCCAGTCGGGGCCGAGGATGAGACGCACGACGTCGTCCGGAACCACGATGCAGAGGGCTGCGAGCGGAAGCGTGAGGTAAGCGAGCAGGTTGGCGGCCTGGCGGATGATGCTGGCGAACTGAGGCGAGTTGGGTGGAAGACGGGAGAGGCTGGCGGCGAGCACTTGGGTGAGCGGGGCGGCAATGTGGGTGATCGGCAGGCCGAGAAGCTGATTCGGGCGGTTGTAGAATCCTGCGGCGGACGCGCCGAACCAACGGCCCATGAGCAGCGTGTCGATCTGGAGCTGAACGCATTGGAGAATGTTGTAAGCGAGGAGGTCGGACGCCGGGCGCCAGAGCGAGTGAAGGCTCTGCCAGCGGGCGCGGGAATGCGGGCGCCAGCGGCAGATCCGCCACGCGCCAACGAGGCAGACGAATTCGGAGGTGAGCAGAAACGCGGCGAACGCGTAGGCGCCGCCGTTGAAGAGCGCGGTCGTGATCATCGCGGCGGTGCCGATGAGCGCGGCGGATGTTTCGATGCGGTTGAGTTCGGTGAAACGCAGTTCGCGGGCGAGCAGGGCGCGCGGCCAGGCGTTCAAGCCGATGAGGACAAGCGCTGCGCTGACGGTGGCGGCGAGCGGAACGGTGGCGGGTTCGCCGAAAAACGTGCCGATCGCAGGAGACAAACCGAGCATGAGAGCGCCGAGGAGAAAACCGAGCCAGGCGTGCGCGTGCCACAAGGTGGTCAGTTGCTCCTCGTCGAGCGTCCGAGCCTGGATGGCGGCCGCGCCGAGGCCGAAGTCGCGGAAAAGCACGAGCAGGAAAAAGAACGTGCTGACCATCGCGAAGAGCCCGTGCTGGGCGGGGGAAACGAGACGCGCAAGGACGACGATACCGACGGCTTTGCAGGCGACGCGGACAGCGTGCGAAACCAGACTGCTGCGGTAGCCCGCCGTCGTGCGCTCGAGGATGTGGGCGGACGTGGCTTCGGCCGGGTTCATGCACGCAGCGGCGTTTCGAGGGCTCGGGCGAGGGCGGTGAGGTGGTGGTTGCGCGTGAAGCGGGCGAGGGAGTGGGCGCGGAGTTCGCCGGTGGGTGGGGGCGTGTGGCGGGCGGCGAGGAGGGCTTCGGCGAGTTGGTCGGGGCGCGCGGGGTCGACGAGATGGATGTGCGGGTGCGGCGTCGCGGGCAGCATCGAAGGGATCGCGCGCCAACGGGTCGTGACGATCGGGAGGTCGTGGGCGAGCGCCTCGATCAAGGCGAGCGGTTGGGCTTCGTGCGGGTAGGCGGTGGGGTAGCAGAAGACGTCGGCGGCGGAGAGGAGCGCGTGTTTTTGAGTTTCGTCGGCGAAACCGACGTGGCGGACGATGTCGGGGCCGAGCGCGACGACTTGGGAGAAAAAAGCGTGTTGATCAGGAATCGTTGCGAAGCCGCCGGCGACGGTGAGGCGAAAGGCGTCGGGTTCGCGGCGGTTCGCGATGGCGACGGCAGTGAGGAGATCGAAAAGGCCTTTTTCGCGGGAGCAGAGGCCGAGGTAGAGCAGGTGCGTGGGAGCGTTTGTTGGGGTTTTGAATTGGACGTCTGGAGTTTCAGGGAGGTCGAGGCCGTTGGCGACGATGGCGGTGCGGCGGGGCGAGAGGTGTTGGGCGTCGGGGAGAAGCTCGGGAGAGAGGACGATCGAAAGATCGGCGCGGCCGAGGAGGAGGTGAGTGAGGGTGCGCTCGAGGGCGGTGGCGTGATGCATGAGCCAGTCGCCGAGTCCGACGGCGTGCCAGTGGAGAATAAGCGAGCGAAAGAACGGGCGACAGAGGAGCATCACGATCCAGTCGCGGTAGAGCGCGGCACGTTTGCCGGGGGCGGGGACGTAGTAGAGCGTCATCGGACCGTGGCGGAATCGGACGGCGATCGCGCGGAGGCAGGCGGCGAGGAGGGGAAGGAGCTTGGCGAAGCGGGGGCGGCCGATGTCGGTCGAATCGCGGGAAAGGCGGACGTTGACGTGATGAAGTGTGAGATGCGGCGCGACGGAAAGGAGATGGTCGAGAAGGGTTTGGACCATCAGGCTCTGGCCATGCACGGGGGGCGGCGTGTGGGCGAGGACGAGGAGGTGTTGCGAAGCGGACGCGGGCACGGAGAGAAGCTCGAAGAGCTAAGATCCAAGATCCAAGCTCCAAGCTCCAGAGAAACTCCAAATTCCAATTCTCAAATCTTCGGGGGGCGGGCGCTTGGTGATTGGAACTGGGGTGGGGGAAACGGCTCGCTGGCGCTCGCCGACGAGAGGAGCGGCCACGAATGTGCGGGCTTGGAATGTGGGCGGCAGGGCGTGAGAGTCGCGCGAATCGATGAGTTCGGCTTCAGCGCAGAGCGGCTTTGGCAGGTGGGGAGCGGCGGGGGTGTGCGCGGTGGCGGGGTTTTTGGTGTTTCAGTTTTTCGGGAATGCGACGCGGGGATATGTGGATACGGCGTCGGTATTTTGGTGGTGGGTGAGTCAGTGGCTCGATCCGCAGGCGGAGACGGAGCATGGGTGGTTGGTGCTGGGGATTTCGGCGTGGGTGTTTTGGCGCAATCTGCGCGCGAAGCGCGCCGACGGCGCGCGGAGAGGGGAGATGGGAGATGGGAGATGGGGCCGAGCCGAAGAAAGGAGCGCGAGTGAGTTCGGGGCTTATGGGGTGATGATGTTCGCGTTGGGGGTGCATGGGGTGGGGTTTGTGGCGCAGCAGACGCGGATTTCGATCGTGGCGGTGTTGTTGTTTACGTGGGGCGTGTTGCGGTTGGGCGGAGGGCGGCGCTGGGGAAATGCGGCGATGTTTCCGCTGGGGTTCTTGTTGTTTGCGGTTCCGTTGAACGTGTTGGATTCGGTCGGATTCTGGCTGCGGTTGTGGGTGATCGATGCGGCGGGGCCGATCGCGCGGGCGGCGGGGATCGACGTCGTGCGGAGTGGAACGCAGCTCTTCGCGGCGGACGGGCGGTATCAATATGATGTCGCGGCGGCGTGCTCGGGGGTGCGGTCGTTGATGGCGCTGGCGGCGTTGTCGCTGCTCGTGGGGTATTTGAAATTTGGATCGTGGTGGCGGCGGGGGTTGATACTGGCGCTGTGTTTTCCGCTGACGTATGTGGGGAACGTGGCGCGGATCGCGGCGATCATTTTTGCGGCGCAGCTCGGCGGGCAGGGCTGGGGCGAGCGCGCGCATGAGGTGATGGGGTTTGGGGTGTTCGCGATTGTGCTGGGGGGGGTGTTGGGAGCGGCGAGGGCCCTGGAGCGTTGGGCGCCGGAGAACGAACATCGGAGTTCGAAGATCGGAGATCGGAGAGCGGAGTTTGGAGATAGGAAATCGGAGAGCGGAGTTCGGGCGATCGCGGCGACGGCGATCGTGATGTTGGCGGTCGGGGAGATGTTTTTTTTGGGGCGGGTGGCGGAGGGGGCGTTGGGGGGCGGAGTGGGCGTGCGGCTGGCGGAGGGCGGAAACGATCCGGTGGAGTTGCCGGCGTTTGTGGGGACGGAGTGGATTGGGCGGCGGACGGAGGTGACGGCGGTGGAGCGGGAGATTTTGCCGAAGGACACGGGATTTTCGCGGCGGAATTACGTGAACGTGGGCGATGGGCGGCACGGGGTGTTCGTGTCGATCGTGTTGAGCGGAAAGGATCGGACGTCGATTCACCGGCCGGAGCTGTGTCTCGTCGGGCAGGGGTGGACGATTGGGGACACGAGGGAGGTGATGTTCGAGGTCGAGGGTGGGGAAGGTTGGACGGCGACGTTGTTGGAAACGGAGATGGTGGAGCCGCGGAGCGGGCGGCGGATACCGGCGCGGGTGGCGTATTGGTTTGTGAGCAGCGAGGCGGCGACAGCGACGCATTGGGGGCGGTTTTTTCACGATGCTTGGAATCGTTTGCGCGGCCGCGCGGATCGATGGGCGTATGTGCTGGTGCAGACGGATGCGACGGACGGAGACGAGGCGGCGCTCGCGCGGATGAGGGAAGTGGTGGCGGGGACGCTGGCGGAGGTGGTCGTGGTGCGGCGTAAGATGGGCGAGGAGGGCCACGGCGGTTTGTAACGTAATACGTTACAAGTAGGGTTTGGTGTCTTGTGGGAGGAGGTGAGTTTCGCTGGGAAAGACGGAGGGCGGCGGCGATGAGTTGTAACGTAATGTATTACAATGGTGCAGGTGGAGTGGGGCGGCAGCGGGAGGGGGGGCGGGGGTTGGTGGGTTGCTGCAAGGGGGTGGCGCGGGGGTGAAGAAGGGCTTGAGGTTTGGGGAGTGGGGCGTAGCGTGCGCGTCCCTTGACGTCAGTGAGCGCAGCCGACTTCGCGTTTCTGATCGCCGAGAGCGACGGCTTTGACTGGTCGCTCACGGTGCCGTTTGTCATTGGCGGGGCGCTCGGGTTTCTCGTGGTGTGGGCGTTGACGCGGCACACGCGGCGGACGGCACACGAGCAGGCGGCGGAGCTGATCGAGGTGGCGCGACGCGAGTCGGCGGTCGCGGCGGAGGAGATCAAACAGAAGGCGGAGGCGGAGATTCAGGACCGGCGGGCGGAGTTGAATCGTGAATACGACCGGCGCGACATCGAGAGCGAGGTGCGGCTGCGGGAGATTCGCGCGCACGAGGAATCGCTGGCGCTGCTGGATTATCAACTGGAGCAGCGGTCGGAGCGGTTGAATCGCGAGAACGCGGCGATCCGGCAGGCACGCGATGCGATCCGGGCGCTCTCGAAGAGCGTGCGGCAGCGGCTCGAGGGCGTGTCGCAGATGGATGCGGAGGAGATCCGGCGGGCGTTGCGCGAGGAGGTCTTGCTCGAGTGTCAGGACGAGCTGCGTGCGCTGCGGCGGGAGACCCTCGAGAAATCGGAGCAGGAGCTGCAGACGGAGAGCCGGCGGATTCTGATCGCGGCGATGCAGCGGCTGGCGGTGAAGCCGAATGTGGATTTGACGTCGACCCTGGTGTCGCTGCCGAACGAGGACATGAAGGGGCGGATCATCGGGCGAGAAGGGCGGAACATCAAAGCGTTCGAGGCGGCGACGGGCGTGACGGTGTTGATCGACGAGTCGCCGGGGACGGTGCTGATTTCGTCGTTCGATCCGGTGCGGCGCGAGGTGGCGCGGGTGGCTTTGGACGGGCTGGTGAAGGACGGCCGGATCCATCCGGCGACGATTGAGGAATTCGTGAAGCGGGCGCAGGACGAGATCGAGTTGTCGACGAGCCAGGCGGGCGAGGACGCGGTGACGCGGCTCAATATCAACGGGCTGCATCCGGAGATCATCAAGCTGCTCGGCAAACTGAAATTTCGGTTCTCGTATAATCAGAACGTGCTGGACCACTCGATCGAGACGGCGTCGCTGGCGTCGATGATTGCGAGCGAGGTGGGGTTGGATCCGAATCTGGCGAAGCGCGCGGGGTTGTTGCACGATGTGGGCAAGGCGGTGAGCGGCGATCTCGAGGGCAGCCATGCGCATATCGGCGCGGAGTTCATCAAGCGTTATGGCGAGACCCCGATCGTGGTGAATGCGGTGGCGGCGCATCATGACGAGGTGAAGCCGGAGACGGTTTACGCGGGCATCGTGATTTTGGCGGACACGATTTCGGCGACGCGTCCGGGAGCGCGGGCGGAGTCGATGGCGGGATATGTGCAGCGGCTGGATCGGTTGGAGAAACTGGCGCTGTCGATCGACGGCGTGCAGCAGGCGTTCGCGATTCAGGCGGGACGCGAGATTCGCGTGGTGGTTTCGCCGCAGACGGTGACGGACGATCGGGCGCGGGAGATCGCGAAGGAGCTGCGCAAGCGGATCGAGAAGGAGCTGCAGTATCCGAGCACGATCAAGGTGACGGTGATCCGGGAGCAGCGGTTTACGGAAACCGCCACGTGAGCGCGGCGGGTTGGCTTTAAGCGATAAGCGGTAAGCTATAAGCAGGAGTGGCTGAGGTGCTGCTTGCGGAGGGGGCGTTGGCGGGCTTACAGCTTAGGGCTTAACGCTTATCGCTTCCCGCCATGGCCGACCCAAAGATTCTCGAGACGTTTCCCAATCCGGCGCCGCATCGCGATTTCGTGATCGAGCACACGCATCATGAATTCACGTCGGTGTGCCCGATGACGGGGCACCCGGATTTCGCGAACATCACGGTGCGCTACGTCGCGGACAAGACGTGCGTGGAGCTGAAGTCGCTGAAGCTGTATTTCCACGCGTATCGCAACGAGGGGATTTTCTTCGAGGCGGTGACGAACAAGATCTGTGACGAGCTTGGGGCGGTGTTGAAGCCGCGGGCGTTGACGGTGATCTCCGATTGGAAAGCGCGCGGCGGGTTCGCGTCGCGGATCACGGCGGATTGGAATCCGGATGCGGAGAAGGCTCCGCGGGCGCGGTTGTAGCGGCGGCGGAATCGGCTCGCTGGCGCTCGCCGCTACAAAGAGGCGAGGACGGCGGCGTGGAGGGCGGGGGTGGCGCAGGCGAGGGTGGACTCGGCAGGATAGGGAGCGGCGCCGTGCCAGTCGGTGATGATGCCGCCGGAGCCGCGAATGATGGGGACGAGGGCGGCGATGTCCCACGGGTTCATGATCGGATCGAGCATGATGTCGGCCCAGCCGGTGGCGACGAGGAGGTAACCGTAGGCGTCGCCCCACGTGCGGTAGAGTTTGGCGCGTTGCGCGAGGGCGTCGTAGCGGGACGCGGAGGCGGGCTGGTATTTGGCGATGTTGAGGGGGTCGCTGGTGAGAAGCGTGGCGTCTTCGAGGTGCGTGGTGGTGCGGCAGCGGATGGGACGGTCGTTGAGGGTGGCGGTGGCGTTGTCGCCGAGGACGAGCTGGCCGAGGATGGGTTGATGGATCGCGCCGAGGATGGGCTGGCCCTGGTGCAGGAGCGCGATGAGCGTGGCGAAGAGCGGGACTCCGGTGATGAAGGATTTGGTGCCGTCGATCGGATCGAGGACCCAGACGAATTCGGCGTTGGCGTTTTCGGAGCCGAACTCTTCGCCGATGATGCCATGGGTGGGGAATTTTTCGGCGATGCGGTGGCGAAGGAGTTGTTCGGCGCCGCGGTCGGCGAGGGTGACGGGGGAGGCGTCGGATTTCGATTCGACGGCGAGAGCGAGGTTGCCGAAGTGCGGACGGATGAAGTCGCCGCTTTCGCGGGCGAGTTGCGCAAGAAAGCTGCGGTAGGGCGAGAGGTCCACGGGAGAGAGATGCGGGCGAATGGCGACGAAGACACGAAAATTTCGCGGCGGAGAAACCATGGCTCGATTTCGGGCGTCGGGTAGGTTTCGTGAAGGAGCCGATGTCCTGGACCGAGCAGCCGATCTTCTTCGTGGATTTCGAAGGGAGCCAGGGCTCGGGCGTGCTCGAGTATGGCGTGGCGGAGGTGCGGGGCGGGAAAATCGTGGCGACGTATACGCGGCTGTGTCAGGCAACGGGGCGTGTCCGCGAAGAGGATACAGCGACGCACGGGCTGGACGAGCGGGCGGTGGCGTTGTGGGCGCCGTTTGCGGACGAGTGGGAGTTTTTCGCGGGCTTGCGGGAGCGCGGGCCGCTGGCGGCGCATTATGCGGGGGCGGAGAATGCGATGTTGAAGGCGGTGTGGCCGTATCCGCGGAACTCGCCGGATTTCGCGCGGCCGGGCGAGCGGGTGATCGATTGGGGGCCGTGGGTGGATTCGGCGCGGTTGTATGCGCAGTTGTATCCAAATTTTGGAAGCGGACGGCTGGAAGCGCTGGTGGGTGCGTGCGGGTTGCAGGCGGAGCTGGATGTGCTGGCGGCGAAATACTGCCCGGCGGAGCGGCGCCGCTATCATGCGGCGCTCTACGATGCGCTGGGCGGGGCGTTGCTGCTCGGGTCGCTGGCGAGCGATGCGCGGGTGGCGGGGTTGAGTGTGATGCAGCTGCTGGCGTTGAGCACGCTGGATCCGGACAAGCGCGGGGCGTTGCAGCAGGGGGAGTTGTTCTAGGATTCCGGATACGCGGGGTAACGGCGGAGGCGGGTGAGTTGGAGGAAGACGCGGCCGAGGAAGAGCGGGACGTGGCGGAGGTAGCGCGGGGCGAGGCGGCGGGGCTCGGTGGCGAGGCGATAAAGCCATTCGAGGCCGGTGCGTTGGAGAAGGCGCGGAGCCTGGGGTTTCGTGCCGGCGAGAAAGTCGAAGGCGGCGCCGACGCCGATGAGAACGCGGGTGTCGAGTTGAGCCGCGAATTCGGCCATGAAGCGTTCTTGTTTCGGCGTGCTCAGGCCGACCCAGACGAGGTGTGGTTGAGTGCGAGCGATGTCGGCGCGGAGTGCGGCGGTTTCGGCGGGATCGAGCGGGCGGAAGGGCGGGGTGAAGGTGCCGACGACGGTGAGACCGGGGAAGCGGGTGACGAGGCGGTCGCGGAGTTCCTCGGCGAGGCCGGGCGGGCCGCCGAAAAAGTAGTGGCGGAGGTTTTGAATGCGACCGGCGTCGCACACGGCGAGCATGAGATCGGGGCCGTAGACGCGGGTGAGGGGTTCGCGTTGGAGAAGTTTTCCGATCCAGACGAGCGGCATGCCGTCGGGGGTGGCGAGCCAGGCGGCGTTGAAAATGCGGCGGAGTGCGGGGTCGTCGTGGGCTTCGCCGAGCCCGTGGACGCCGGCGAGGCAGATGTAGCGGGCGGGCGGGCGTGAGGCAGGGAGAATGGCGTGAGGCGCGCGGCAGGCGTCGAGGATGAGATCGCGGGCGCGTTCGAGTGTGAGTGCGGAGATGGCGACGCCGAGGACGTTGAAGCGGGGGACGGGCGGCACGGTCGAGGCGTGCGGGGGAGCGGCGTGCATCCGGAGGGCGTGAAAGCGAATAACGCGAGGCGCGGCAAACGGTTTGTTCGGTTGCGGTGGGTTGCCAGTGGCCAACGAACCAGGACGGATTGTAACGTAATACGTTACAAATCGGATCGTGTGGATGGACGTTTGCGAGGAAAAGTAGAGGGTAATCGGTCAAACGGACGAGACGTGGGATTGTAACGTAATGTATTACAAAATGTCGGGGTGAGGTCGGGGCTTGCGATGGGGGCGGGGGGTGGCAGGGTGGGCGGTTTTCCGATGGCGATCGTGAGTTTACTCGATGTGAGCGTGAGTTTCGGCGGGCCGGCATTGCTGGATCGCGTGAACCTGCAGATCGATCGCGGGGAGCGGGTGTGTCTGGTCGGGCGCAACGGGGCGGGGAAATCGACGCTGATGAAGGTGATTTCCGGCGAGTTGAACCCGGATGAGGGGCAGGTGATCCGGCAGCAGGGGGCTGTATTTGCGATGTTGAGACAGGAGGTGCCGGTGGGCGTGAGCGGGACGGTGTTGAGCGTGATCGAAGGGGAGGGCGGGAGCTTCGAGGAGCACAACGACTGGGAGCGGCACGACCGGGTGGAACGGTTGATGGAGAAAATGGGGCTGCCGGCGGACGAGGAATTCGCGTCGTTGTCGGCGGGGCAGAAGCGGCGGGTGCTGCTGGCGCGCGGGTTGGTGGAGGAGCCGCAGCTCTTGTTGTTGGACGAGCCGACGAATCACCTGGATCTGGAATCGATCGAGTGGCTGGAGGGGTTTTTGTCGGAGTGGGGCGGGGCGCTGGTGTTCGTGACGCACGACCGGGCGTTTTTGCGGAAGCTGGCGACGCGGATCGTGGAAGTGGATCGCGGACGGCTGGTGGGCTGGGCGTGCGATTACGACACGTTTCTGGTGCGGAAGCAGGCGGTGCTGGAGGCGGAGGAGGTGCAGCGGGCGCAGTTCGACAAGAAGCTGGCGCAGGAGGAGGAGTGGATCCGGCGCGGGGTGAAGGCGCAGCGGTCCCGGGCGCAGAACCGGATTCATGCGTTGGAAAAGATGCGCGCGGAACGGGCGGCGCGACGGGAGCGGACGGGGACGGCGAAGCTGGCGGCGCAGGAGGCGGACCGCAGCGGGTTCAAGGTGATCGAGTGCGTCGACGCGGGCTTTCGTTACGAGGAAGGCGGGCGGTGGGTGGTGCGCGGGTTGACGACGCGCATCGAGCGGGGGGACAAGATCGGCATCGTGGGGCCGAACGGCGCGGGGAAGACGACGCTGTTGAGATTATTGCTCGGAGAACTGGCGCCGACGGAGGGGGCGATCGAGCAGGGGACGCGGCTGGAGGTGGTGTATTTCGATCAGTTGCGGGCGCAATTGGATGAGAGCATGCGGGTGCAGGACGCGGTGGCGGATGGGAACGCGACGGTGACGATCAATGGGAAGACGCGGCACGTGATTTCATATCTCGAGGATTTTCTCTTCGAGCCAGCGCGGTCGCGGACGCCGGTGCGGGCGTTGTCGGGCGGGGAGCGGAATCGCTTGTTGCTGGCGCGGCTGTTTACGAAGCCGGCGAACGTGCTGGTGCTCGACGAGCCGACGAACGATCTCGATGCGGAGACGTTGGAGCTGTTGGAGGATCTTTTGGTGGAGTTTGGCGGGACGCTGCTGCTGGTGAGTCACGACCGGGCGTTCTTGAACGAGGTGTGCACGAGCCTGCTGGTGTTCGAAGGCGAGGGGCGGGTCGGGGAGTATTTGGGCGGGTATGACGATTGGCAGAAGGAGAAGGAAAGGAATCGGGCGGCGGCAGAGCTGGCCAAAGCGAAGGAGAGGGAAAAGCGCGGTGGGGGTGACGCGTCTCCCGGGGAGAAGGAAGCGAAGAAGGCGCGGAAGTTAACGAACAAGGAGCGCGCGGAGTTGGAGGCGCTGCCGAAGCGGATCGAGCAGTTGGAGACGGAGCAGGCGGAGCTGACGGCGCGGCTGGGCGACGCGGAATTTTTCAAGAAAGGCGGGGCGGAGGTGACGAGGGCGACGGCGCGGTTGGAGGAAATCGAGAAGGAACTGGCGGCGGCGTATGCGCGGTGGGGGGAGTTGGAG
>JAEZAD010000310.1 GCA_023430565.1 Verrucomicrobiota bacterium | reverse complement strand
AACGACATCGACGGCGTGCGCGTGAAGACGCCGGACGGCTGGTGGCTGCTGCGCGCCTCCAACACCCAGGACGTCCTGGTCGCCCGCGCGGAGTCCGGCACGCCCGAGGGGCTGGAGCGGCTGAAGGCGATGGTCGTCGCTCAACTGGAGAAGTCCGGCTTGGAAGCCCCGTCCTTCGAGAACGGCGGAAACGCCGCGCACTGAGGCAGCCTGAGGTGACGGCCGGGGCCGTCCACCCGTTTCACGGGACGGGCGGCCCCATTCCGTACGGCAAAGGCACACGGTCCGGGTGGCGTTCATGGCGGTCGGCGGAATTGCAGGATTGCTGGAAGAGCTGTCGCGAGCGCTTGCCGAGCGCGACGGTGCTGCCCGCCGGCTGGCGGCGCTGGACGACCGCATCCGGGATTTGTCGGCCCGGCTCCTCGGACGGGAAACCCCGATGCCCCTCCCTCCGCCGCTCTCCGGCCTGCCCGCTCCCGGCGCGCGGCCTCTCTCCGCCGGGGAGGAAAGCGCGGACGGCGCCCGGATTCAGCCGTCCGGTCCGGCGGAGACCGTTCGGGATCCCGAGGTCCGGGAGATTGAAGAGCGGAACGAGGAACTGTCCCAATCCTTGGGCCGGGCCCTGGTCACGCTGGCACAGGCCGAGGACAATGTCGGCCGCCTGTTCCAGCGGATCGACCGATTGGAGCGGAACGAGGCGGAGGCGTCCCGGCGGTTGGCCGAGGCCGAGGCCGGCGTGGAGAACCGCGACCGGCAGATCGCCCGGCTGGTTCTGGACGCCTTGGCACGCGGCCTGATCCTGCGCCCGGAGGGGTTCGACGAGGAAGCGTATCTGGCACACAATCCGGACGTCCGCACCGTGCTTCAGAGCGCCCCGGCGGCGGGCGGCGCGCTGGAACACTGGGTCCGTTGGGGCGTGCGGGAAGGCCGGCGGACGCATTTCCGCCGGATCGACCCTGGAAGTCCTTGAGCTTCCCGAAAAGCCTTGGAAGCACCTGCCACCATTCCTGCCGTCTGATTTCGATTTTTCTGCCGCCCGTTTTCTGCCGCCCAGCAAGGAAAGGCCGAATTCCGATACCAAAGCACTTCCCTGTTCGGATGGACCGTCACTCCGGCATCGGACATTCATCAACAGCGCCCGGGCTAAGGACGTTTCACCGGGTCCGGGAGTTGAGGCAGGGAGAGAATGGTTGCCGATTTGCCGACGACCCATCATCATCCCTCCGTTCTTCTGAATAAGGCACTCAAATAAACGATAGTATGAATATGATGAACGGCGTCCGGACCTTGCCCCTATTCGCAACCGAGAACCCGACCACCACCATGATCGCAGGTTGCCCAAGACCTTAACCTGCCAGGACGAGGAAAAGATGCCGAGCCTATCTCTCGTGATGATACTCTATAATGAACGGGAATACTTGGAAGTATCGAAGAAAGAATTCTTTGATCAATTCGACCAACTTGTTTTTGTCGACATGGGAAGCACCGACGGCTCCCTCGACGTGATCGCATCCTGTCCGCCGGACAGGACCACGCTGGTTTCCATCGAACGCCGCGCCCTGTTCGACCACGGTTTTGCCCACGCCCGGAATGTTGGGAGCAAGGCGGCGTCCTGCGACTGGGTTTTCACCGTCGATGCCGACGAGATCGTCGACCCCGCCGAATTCAGCCTGTTGCGGGAACGGCTGGCGCGGACGGAAAAGAGCGTCTGCGGAGTCGACAGGCGCAATTATGAAGCGCAGGCCGATCTTGGTCTTCACGATTGGCGGGGCATCGCCGCGAACGCCCCTTTCCAGGAAGAAACCCACCGGAGACTGCACCGGTCGGCCGGCGATGTGTGCTGGCAAGGCATGATCCATGAGGAACTGTGGATCGGCAACGAATCGGCCTTCTTCCACCAGGAGCACATTCCGGTCACGCTCCATCATCTTTCCGCCTACCGCACCAACTCGCCCAACAGCGAGAAAGGGATCATGTACGCGTGGCTGACTCTGCGCGCCTTCTCCGACCCGCCCGCTCGGATCGGCACGAACCAGTGGTGGTTCGACCATTACGTTCCACAACATTACATGGCTCTGTGCGCAATGGCCAACGACTTTGCCGATCGGTATGACTTACAGAAATTCGACACCGAGACGATGAGGGCGGTGATCGAACGGGAACTGCAAAGTGCCTGATCAATCATGCACCTTCTCTGACGGTGCTCTTTCGCCGGATCGACGGCCACAAGGATGACACGGCACCGCTCACGGCAATCGGGCAGCGAAAAGGACAGAACCGAACGATGACGACAGCATTGGTGATGGGCGTAAACGGTCAGGACGGCGTGTTCCTGGCCCGGCATTTGGCGGCGCGGGGTTATGACGTGGTCGGCGTGGCGCGGCAGGACCGGCCGAGCCCGCGGTTGGACGGGCTGCCCGTCACCTACGTCCCGCTCGACCTCGGCCAGCCCGACGCGCTGTCGGCCCTGCTGGCGGAACACCGCCCGGCGCTCGCCCTGCATGCCGCGGCGGTCCACGGCAGCGCCGACAGCCGCTTCGAGCCCGACTTCCTGCGCATGCTGGCGGTGAACTGCGGCAGCCTGCACCCGCTTCTCGAACACGCGCGGCTGGCCGACCCGGCCATGCGCATCGTCTACATCAGCTCGTCCAAGGTGTTCGGCCCACGCTATCCGGCGGTGGTGAACGAACGGTCGCCGCGCACCGCCTCCTGCCTCTACACCACCAGCAAGATGGCGGCGGAAGGGCTGCTGTCCCACTACCGGCGGGCCCATGGGGTCAAGGCCTCGATCCTCTACACATTCAACCATGAGTCGGAGTTCCGTCAGCCGTCCTTCTTCACGGCCAAGCTGGCGGACGCCCTCGCTCAGGCGCTCCGCTCGCCCGAGCACCGCAGCACCTTCATGACGCTCGATTTCCACTGCGACTGGGGAAGCGCATCGGAGTTCATGGATCTCGCCTGCGACATCGCCGAGAAGGCGATCGGCGAGGACGTCGTGCTGGGCAGCGGCACCACCGTCTTCGCCCGCAC
>JAEZAD010000285.1 GCA_023430565.1 Verrucomicrobiota bacterium | reverse complement strand
TAGCCGACCCCGAACCCTATTGGGATGGAAAGTTTATCCTTCCGGTCCAGGGAGGAAGAGTCAATGAGGCAGACTTCGGGAAGAGGCGTTTTGTGAATAAAGCTGCTACTTCATATAGACACAACGGTCTTGATATTGGCCAGGATACGGGGGCACCTGTAATGGCCTCCAATGATGGCCGTGTGCTCATCGCCGATTCGCTCATAGAAACGGGCAACACCATCGTTATCGAGCACGGCCTTGGCCTAAAAACGTGGTACTATCACATGAATGAGCTATTGGTCAAGACGGGGGATTGGGTTTTACAGGGTGATGTCATTGGAAAGGTTGGGTCCACGGGTTTTTCAACCAGCCCCCATTTACATTTTTCAGCATCGGTTAACGGTCTTTTTATCAACCCCATAACGTTGATTAATGAAGAGATTCCGTTTGTGAAGCGGGACTGAACCGCTCAAAGACAAAATTTATGCTTGACAAACCCGGCCAGAGTCCTTAGAATATAGTTTGTCTTTAATTGAGACGTGAGATATGGTGGGTATAGCTCAGTTGGTTAGAGCGCCAGGTTGTGGCCCTGGAGGTCATGGGTTCAATTCCCATTATTCACCCCATTTAAAGTCAGATGAATAGAGGTTGGAAACTGTGGGAAGAACCGGTTTCCAACTTCGAAAACTGGCTTTTCTTATTGTAAAGGACAAGGTTCATGTTACTTAATGGCGACAAATGAACCTGAGAGCAAGACCTGGAATTGTTTTTTTGTGGGTATTGCTTGACAAAGGGACTCTTCCTCATTATAATTGTGGATGCCCCTTTTAATGGTGGGATGTCGCCAAGTTGGTAAGGCACCAGACTTTGACTCTGGTATTCGTAGGTTCGAGTCCTGCCATCCCAGCCAATATGATCCACTAGCTCAGGCGGTAGAGCACTTGACTTTTAATCAAGGTGTCCGGAGTTCGAGTCTCCGGTGGATCACCAAAAATCCTTGAAAACATTGCGTTTCCAAGGATTTTTTTGTTTCTCTGTGAGATTAATGATTACAGGCGTTTTTTCTCCTGCTCTCAGGATTACAATATTGCAATCACAAATATTACATAGAAAGCTTCTTAGCTTGAACAACTTGAAAAACTTGTGAAATTTCTGGATAATATTACACGTGGTGAATTAATTATTTACAGGCATTTACAGTGGCGCATATCCGAAATTATAGGAGGGAGAATATGGTGCAAAAAAAACAGACTAGGCCCCGCCTTTGGAAAAGGCTCAGGCTGCGAGGACGGTTGCTTGTCATGATGCTGACCGTTGCACTTGCGGCGGTTCTGATTTGCGCCTTGAGCTTTGGCATTACATATTACCGTATGTTGACCCTTTCACAGGAGCATGCCCAAACCCTCTCAAGCAATGTGCATAGAATGGTTGAGATGGCCTTTTATCAACAGGAAACCCATATTCGTGAAGTCTATACCGTGGCACAGGCCAAGCTGCTTGACCGTCGGCTGTCCGAGCTTGCCGCAGAGGGGAGCGCACCTGATTGGGATGTGCTTTTAATGGAAGCGTATGAACTCATCGACGACATGATTTATGAGAAGATCGAGGGGTACGACGGCTCCGGGAATTTAGATACCGAAGGGGCAGCGGTCTTCATATGGGACGGTGAGAGCCTATATGTCCGTGGGACTGATCCGCAGACATTTATGGAGATGGCCGACAATTTTTATAAGCGGATGGAAGAACAGGGCTACACTGTGGACGGTGGCCTTATGAGCGATTTGCATGCATCGGAAGCAAATGCAGCCTATATCAAAGGGGAGGACGGAATGCTGTTGGCATGGTACTCCTTTGGAGAGGATCAATACCGTATCGGTATGTTTGTGCCAAACACCGGCGCTCTCCAAATGTCTCTCGGACTTCAGGAACTTATGGGGCATGAAACCGGCCTTACTCTTGAAAAAATGGAAGCTGCTGCATGGCAGTCAGTTTTGGGTCTTCTACTGGCGATTGTGGCTCTGCTGCTTATACTACCCCTAGCATCGAACAAGCTGGCCCTTGCGGTGGTCAATCCGGTGGAACGTGAACAGGACCATCAGCGTAAGCTTCTCCGCATAGCCGAGGAAGAAAAGGCCATGCTGGAGCAGTTGGACAAGCTGAAAACCGAATTTTTGGGCAATGCCTCCCACGAGATGAAAACGCCCCTGACCGTCATCTCTGGCTATGCACAGTTGGTGAAGAAGATTTCGGAAAAGGAAGAGTCGCTGGACGGCCCGGAGGTTTCCCGCCGCATGACACTGATTTCCTCTGAAGCTGAGCGGCTTTCGCTGATGGTGGGACAAATCCTGGACGTCACCCGTATGGAAGAAGGACGCATGGTTATGGAGCAGGTGCGTTGTTATGTGGAGGAGATCATTCATTCTGCCGTGAGAACTCATTACCCCATTCTTAACAAAAACCGCAACCGGCTGGACATCCGCATCGAAAGCGGCCTGCCTGCCGTATATGCCGACCCTGCAAGAATATCTCAGGTGATCGTCAACCTGATTTCCAACGCGGTGCGCTTTACGGCCGACGGAGAGATCACCGTTTCCGCCAAAAGAAAGGACGGCGGTGTTCTCGTCTGTGTGTCGGATACCGGCTGTGGCATCGAAGCAGAGCGGTTGCCCCGGATTTTTGAACGCTATAACAAAAAGAAAAAAACCGATGGTGGTCAGGATACCGGCACCGGCCTAGGATTATACATCTGTAAGCATATCATCGAACAGCATGGCGGTGTCATTTGGGTTGAAAGCGAAGAAGGGCATGGAACCTCCGTTTTCTTTACCCTGCCCGGCATTGACTAATACCGCACTTTGCTTAGTATGTACTCGTTTTTTCGGGGGCTGGAAAGCTCGAACCAGCCGTTTTCATCGAACTTCATCTTCCTGCGCAGATTGGATATATGGGCCTTGATGGTGTCGGGTGCGCCAGATGAGGGTTCTCCCCATGCACGGCGGTAGATTTCTTCAAAGGTGAGCCGCTGTCCGGCATAGAGGACAAAGCAGCCCAAAAGCTGCAGCTCTTTTAGGGTCAGGGCGGTGTGAGCACCGTCCAAAACGGCTTCACCCGCCAGAAAATCCACCGTTAGCGGGGGTAGCTCCAAAATCCCAGCCGCTGTATTTCCTCTGCGGCGAAGCTGCGCCGTAACCCGCGCATTCAAAATATCCAGATCATAGGGCTTGGTGACATAATCGTCTCCGCCCTTTAATAGTCCTTTTACAACGCTCTCGTTTTCATTCCTACAGGTCAGGAAGATGATGGGGGCGTTTGTTTTTTGCCGAAGCTCGGTGCAGAAGTCGAACCCGCTGCCGTCCGGCATCATCACATCCAGTAAATCAGGTCGGGGGCGTGTTCTTCCATCAGAAAGCGTGCCTGTGAAAGCGTGGACGCACAAACGGCCCGGTACCCCTTGCCCTCAAAATATTCCCGGTTGATTTCAAGCACATCGGTCTCATCCTCAATGAGCAAAAGCGTGGCCTGATTCATGAGCTTGCCCCCCTTTCTGTTCTTGTCATTTTACCATATTTTACAGACAAAAAGGCAAAAAGATTTTTCAAAAACCGGTAATGATTTCTTTATTGTGCGCAAATAGAAAGAATTTTACCCCGTCCCCAAACGGACGGAGATAGTGTATTCTGGCCAGATGGCCCGCGGATTGTGATTGAACGGCTTAATAGGGAAATTCGACGCAGGACAAGGGTTGTAGGCACCTTCCCCGATGGAAACTCAGCACTAATGCTAGTTTGCGCAAGATTGCGTCATGTTGCGACAAAAGCCTGGGGAATCAAGCGTTACATGAACATGAAGCATCTTGAGGAGTTAGGCCTTGATGATCCCCAATTAACCGTCGGTTAGGCCACCGGCTACCAAGCGGAAAATGATTTTGCGAAAAACTCTTGACGGTACCGATTTCCTCATTTTATTATTAATGTTTGTTATGAAAAATTATATAATACATATTATGGAACATCAACCAAGTGCTGAGGATACTAACTTGAGGCCATTAAAGCGATGTTTTTGAAGCTTATTAAAAGATAACCATTACTATTGAAAGTTGTGAAACATAGTTGTGAAAGACTTGGAATAGTAGCATGAGAAGTAGTATTTATCATCATTATGGAGAATCTTTGAATTATGATTTTTAATCAAGGTGTCCGGAGTTCGAGTCTCCGGTGGATCCCACAAGAAACCGTTTAGAATTAACATTCTAGACGGTTTCTTGCTCTATTGTCAAAACAAAAAGGTTTTCGGGCCTCCCCAGCAATCTGTGATCGCCCTAGTGGGGTTCTTGTTTTTTATGAGATTAATGGTTTATAGGAGTTAAAAAATAATACATATTCTTAAGGCATTTTTCCAACCATCAAGAACAACGAGTATTTTATCATTTCTCCATCAATCACATTCTCTCCATTATAGAATACATTGCTCACAACATCCTGGAAGCCGATATTACTTAATAAACTCCTTAAGTAATCTTGGTTAAACCCATTATGCCCATCAAAGTCCTTTTCCAGCTTATGAAAGGTCCCATCATCCTCTGTGAGCTCAACGATTATGAGATATCCACCATTATTAAGCAGTGCAAACAGGTTTCTCAAGGTTGTTTCGGTATCTTTTATATGGTGAAGAGCCATTGATGTGTAAATGACATCAAACTTACCTATTGTAGGCGTGTGCTTATTTATATCGACATGAAGAGCTGTCATGTTTTTCACACCGCTGTTTTTAATTTTCTGATTCAAAATATCAATCATTCCCATAGACGTGTCAACAAGGGTAATGTTCTCAAACTTATCATAAAGGTTAAAGCTGATAAGACCTGTCCCACAGCCAAACTCCAAGGCATTATAGTGACTTTCTATTGGAACGGCTTTACTCATTTTTTCTGCAATAATCTTTGCTCGTTTTACTCTTCTTTCATTATCCCAGCTTGAAGCTTCATTGTTAAAATTCATAAATACTTCTCCGTATGTTGTCCGACTTATTTAAAAGACTCTCTGGACCAGAACAATATAAACCAGCGTTCCTGCACCGATACTCAAGAGGGTGTTCTTCTTCCACAGATGGAGGAGAACCACGCATAGGATGGCGATGGCTTCGGGGAGTCCATAGGGAGCGCCAAATAGGTTCACTGTCTTCAAGCAGTAAATGACAAGGAGTCCAATGACAGCAAACGGGAGAACCTTTTATGTAATCAGGAGTTTTTATGTTGTCAGGAAAAAGCAGATAAACCTATTATACCATGAAGTAGCTAATGAATGGTGGGCATGAAAGAAACCTAGGCTTTGGGGTTGGGTATTTCATATAGCACAATAAACCCACGGGTGTAATGGGGTCAGAGTTTTCATACGTGGTTACTCATGTAATGGTATAATGGAAATGATACTTTTAAGAAAAGGTGAAAGAAATGGAAGATAAAAGGATAGAAGACTCAAAAATTGAGATGAGGGAGCTGGTGCTCCCTAATGACACCAACCTGTTGGGAAACCTCCTGGGGGGAAGACTACTTCACTGGGTGGACATTGCTGGAGCCATGGCCGCATCCCGGCATGCCCAGTCCATTGTGGCCACTGCCGCCATTGACAGCGTAGACTTTAGCCATCCCGTAAAGGCAGGGG
>JAEZAD010000227.1 GCA_023430565.1 Verrucomicrobiota bacterium | reverse complement strand
CAAAGATATTGATCTTGTCGCCCGTCAGCTGGACGAACTCTGCCGCGACGTGGACGAGTGATACCCCCACGGCGACCTCGCGAACAGTTCCACTGATGGGTAGCGATCATCCGCGTTATGAAGCGCGTTCGGCCCAACCATCTTCACGCTGCCGGCGCTTCCCCACCTTTCAGCTTTCAGGTTTCAGCTCTCAGGTTCTTCCAACTCTCGGCTGCGCCGAAATGATTTCTGCATGGAACGTGCGTCTACCCGTTGCGCCGGTCAGTCGGTCGCGCCGCACATATTTGGCCCACGCTCGCAGTTGGCGCGCCCCCCAACCTTGCCAAAGGCTACTTCGCTTTGGCGGGGACTTGCAGGACCGCCTCGAGCGCGGGCTTAGGCTGGAGGGCGCGGTCCCAGAGCAGGGTGTAATTGGTCCGGCCAGGGATCGGGTAGTTGTTCTTCCATGACATGCCGTCGTGGATGCCCCAGAGGGTGACGCGGTCGATTTTGTCGCGCTTGCGGTGGAAGATCTCGAAAAGTTCGGCGTAGCGGTTGGCCAGGGCCGTTTGCACCGCGGCGGGCAGACCGTCTTTGTAGGGGTCGAGGAAGGTCTTGAACTCCTCGAGCTGGAACTGCGGGTGCGCCATGCCCTGGCCGATGATCTGGCCTTCCTTGGTGAGCGGGAGGACGTCGATGTCGAGCTCGGTGATCATGACCTTCACGCCCAGCGCGGCGTAGGCGTCGATGGCGGCTTCGATGTATTCGTTCTTTGGATAGTTGAGGCCCCAATGGCCCTGGATCCCCACCCCGTCGATGCGGATGCCGGCCTCCTGCAGCATCTTGACCATGCGGACGATGCCGTCGCGCTTGGCCGGACGCCAGGCGTTGAAGTCGTTGTAGTAGAGCTCGGCGTCGGGCGCATACTGGGAGGCGTATTTGAAAGCCAATCTCACGAGCTCGTCGCCGTCGCCGATGCCCTTGACCCAGGTGGTGGGGCGGTAGGAGCCATCGTTGTCGATCACTTCATTGACCACGTCCCAGGCGTGAATGCGCCCTTTGTAGCGGCCGGCCACCTTCTCGATGTGGCGGCGCAGGACTTCCTTCTGGGCCTCGGCGGTGTTGGGCTGACCGTTGTCGTCATGGAAAAACCATGACGGCGTCTGATTGTGCCAGATCAACGTGTGGCCGACGATGAACATGTTGTGCTTCTCGCCGAACTCGACGAAGGCGTCGGCCGCCGCGAAGTCGAACACGCCCGGCTGGGGATTCACTTCCTCCGCTTTGAGCACGTTCTCCGCCGTGATGGCATTGAACTGGCGGATCGCGATCTGCTGCAGCTCGGGCGACTCGCCGGCGACGATGGCTTCGTTGACGGCCGTGCCCAAGCGGAAGGCGCTTTCGTAGGCGGCTTGAAGCGTCTGCGTGCTCTGGGCAGCGGCCAGTGGCATGAGCGCCAAGCAAGCGAGCAAACTGGCCACGCGCGGCGCCAGCAATGAGGTCGGGGTAAAGGGGGTGTCGGTCATGGGCAGCCAGATTACGGATGGCGGGCGCCGCGTCAAAGGCGCACCGGCGCTGTGCGCCCCCCCGGACTCTCTTTCCGTGTTTTCCGTGAGTTCCGTCGGCATCATTTTTGCGCCTTCTCCGCCTCTTTGTGGCAGCACATAGACCCTCGCTCCTTCGCGTCTTCGCGCTTAGTCTGACGTCCGACCATGAATCTTCCGACAGCCGATCTGGATTTCCTCCGCGCACTCGTGAAGACCGCGAGGCAGCGGCCGCAGCAGATCCGGTGGGTCGATCGCGATGGGACGCCGCGCGTCACCACGCTTTCCATCGAAGACGCGAAACGCGTCAACGAACTCGCTCGCGAACTCGGCGTCGCCCGTGACGTCCTCCTCCGCCGCGCCGCCGAACTCCCCGCTCTCCGCGCGCCCAAGGATTCTCCGCCCCCGTGATCCCTCGGGCCAAAGCGTTCCGTGGGCATCGCCCTTCCGCCACAGCCCTCCTGCCCGTTGCAAATTGACTCCACCCGTTGCGTTTCCAGCGTCGGCGTATGCGTCTCGTTCCAGCCGTAGCGGCCATCTTGATCAGCGGGTTTGCCTCGGAACTTTTTGCTCAAGGTCGCACCGGCGTGCCGAGCCGCCCGCCGGAATTGATCATCGGACCGCCTACTCCGCGGACGCCCCTCGATGGCAAGGTCCACGGTCTGAATCTTCCGGTTTTCGAAAAGGTGCGCGCGCTTCGCTCCGCCGGCGGCCCCAGCCTGACTCCGGCCACCGCCGACCAACTCGTTCAGGCGATTCGTGCCGATGGGTCGGTGGACGAGGCCGAATGGGATCTGCTCGACGAACTGTGTAACGCTCGCACGCGAAGCATCACCATCACCCCCGCCGCCGATCCATCCGCTCCCAACGAATCCGTGAGCCTGACCAGCGTCGCCGGCGATACGCTCAACCGGATCATCGCCGCCATCCCCGTGCTCGATCTCGAAAAAGCCTGGAGCGACGGCGCCGCCGGATGGGCCGCCCTCACCGCCGAACACGGACGCGGCGGCGTCACCGCTCTCCGCACCGTTCACTTCGTGTCCGACAAGCTCGCCGCGGAATGGCGCCAGAGCACGACCGCCAATGCCTACAAACCGTTGGTCAATGTTATCAGCGAACGCTACAAACTGTGCGATTCCGTGGGCGAAGAAGCGAAGACCCCAAGCCGCACTCTCCTGCGTGAAGCCCTGGCGCTGGTCGACACCTACGACGCCGGCAAGCTGCCCGACTTCCTATACAACTGGATCAAGTAGGCGCGTCACCGATCCGAACTTTCCAGCCCCATCGGACGTTAGCGCTTCGACGCGCTTCGCTGAATCTTCTTCCGTGTATTCCGCGTGTTCCGTGGGCATCACCCTTTGCGCCTTCACCGCCGCTTCGCTTCACGACCGCCGCCGCCCGGCGGCACCAGCCGAATCTCTCGCGCGTTGATAAAAATCAGCCGGTCGCGAAACAACCCGCCGATTGCCTGCTTGAAGGCTTTCTTGCTGACGCCCAGCGCCGCCCGAATTTCCTCCGGCGGACTGTTGTCGTGCAACGGCAACGCTCCTCCGGCCGCCTTCAACGCTTCGAGGATGTTCTTCGCATTCGGCTCGATCCGCTGAAATCCCGCGCGATCCAGCGCGCAATCGATTTTCCCATCCGGTCGCACTGCGCGCACATAGCCGTCGAGCGGCTGGCCGATTGTCAACGGACCCGCGAGATCCGAGCGATACAGCAGCCCTCGATGCGCGTGCTCGACGATCACGTTATAACCCAGCGGAGTTTCTCCCGCGACGATCAGCTTCACCGGCTGCCCTTCCGCATACGCCGGCGGCGTCAGGTTCAGATGCCGGTTGATCCGCCCACTCGCCACGATGCGGCTTGTCTTCGGATCGAGTGAAACATGCACCAAAAGCCATTCACCCTGGCTCACCGGTCCGCCGAGCTCACGAATCGGCACCAAAAGGTCCTTCTCCAAACCCCAATCGAGAAAAGCGCCCAGCCCCGGATTCACGCTCACCACGCGCAGGAGCGCGAATTCACCCACCGCGGCGAAGGGCGTTTCCGTCGTGGCAACGAGTCGGTCTTCAGAATCTCGATACACGAACACCTCCATGGCCTGGCCCGCGCGCACGCCTTGAGGCGCATACTTCCCCGGCAGTAAAATTTCCCCGAGCGGCCCGCCATCGAGATAAAGTCCCGGCGTCGCCGCGCGAACAATGGGGAGCGTGTTGCGTTTTCCAATCAGAGCCATGCGCCGCCCAACCTGACGCAAGGCCCGCGATCCGGCGAGTCCCTTCACCGAAAGAGGACCGACCGCCAACTCCGCTTCTCTTCCTCTCCGCGACGATCTTCGACCACGCCAGTCTTGTTTCGCCCGCGACGCTTCGCTTCAACACCGCATGCGTCCCGCACCACCCGTTTCGTTCGCCCGCTATGTCGCACTCGGCGACAGCTCCACCGAGGGCGTCGACGATCCCGATGGCGCCGGCGGTTACCGCGGTTGGTCGCAACGCCTGGCCGAGCGCGTCGACGCCGCGCAAGGCGGCGGACTGCTCTATGCCAACCTCGCGACGCGCGGCCTGACCACGCGGCAGATTCGAGAGCGCCAGCTCGACGCCGCTCTCGCGCTCCGCCCCGATCTCGCGACCGTGTTTTGCGGCACGAACGACGTGACCGCCCCGCGTTTCGATGCCGCCGCCGTCGCCGCGGACATCGCGCACCTGCAACGCGCCCTGGTCGACCGCGGCGCAACCGTCCTGAGTTTCACCCTCCCCGACCTCACGCCTCTCATGCCGCTGGCGCGTTTGATCGCGCCGCGCATCGCCGCGTTGAACCAGGCGCTCGCCTCGGCGTCCCGCGCCAGCGGTGCGATCCTGGTCGACTTCGCCGCGCACCC
>JAEZAD010000140.1 GCA_023430565.1 Verrucomicrobiota bacterium | reverse complement strand
CCGAGAATGACGAACCTCTGGTGTTCCGGTTGTCACGTCAGTGGCAGCGCCGGGTAGCTATGTTCGGAAGGGATAAGCGCTGAAAGCATCTAAGCGCCAAGCCCATCCCAAGATAAGATCACAATCCCCGCAAGGGGTGAAAGGTCCGGGTAGACCACCCGGTCGATAGGACAGAAATGTAATCGGAGTAATCCGTTGAGTTTACTGTTACTAATGACCTTTCCGGTTTGTGCAGACAGCACACTTCAACAGTTCTAGGCGTTTACTTTACCTCCTTACAGCGAGAGCTGCCCTAAATTTTCGTAGTCTTACTCGGCCAAAGTCGCCGAGTTTCCCTTCCTGGTGACCACATGCCGGGGGTTCCACCCGTTCCCATCCCGAACACGGCCGTTAAGCCCCGAGCAGCCAATGGTAGTAGGACGAAAGGTCCCGCGAGAGTAGGTTGTTGCCAGGTTTATGGCCCGATTCTTCAAAAATGGAGAGTCGGGCCTCTTTTTTGATCGTAGGCATTCCGGTCGCCAATCTAGGTGTCGGAGAGAGCCGTGACGGGCGTAAGCGCAGCGTGGAATCCGAGCTTTGGATGTGAGCCAGCGTCGCTCGTGGCTCACTGCTGCTAAATCTGGAGTTTGACTGATTCCATTGTGTCACATCCCTTTGTCGCCCCTGCGATCCCATGCGTCCCTTACTCTTCCTTCTGGCTTTTGCACTATCTTCCGTGGTCACGGTTTATGCCGGCGGGACAATCGCTGAACAGCGTGTCGCCGCCTCGTTCGCGTTGGCGGTTGGGCGTAAACCCACGGCGCAAGAAACAGCCGCGTGGTTAAGTCGTGGCCAAGATAGCACGGTGGCCCAGCTCGTTTCCGTGCATAAGGCGCAACTCCAGCAAGATCCCGAGTTGCAGCGAACAATTGCGATCAAGGCTTTCACCGACGCAATGGGGCAACAGCAATGGAGGGATGTCGCTCTCGATGCGGCGTCGGGACGCACTTATGCTGAGCTGATGGAAGGGTATCGTGCGCGGTTAGCGGAGCGACCTGAGGAATACCGTGACGTGCTTGAGCGAGCTTATCGGCGCGTAGTTCGTCGCTCCGTTTACGATGAGGAAGTGGCCTATTGGCGAAACTTCGGGGCGCTGCCGTATGTTTTGTTGGTCGGGTGTATTGACGACTGGGCCCGACGGAATCAGCCGGGACTCATGGTCACCACGGGAACCCCGACCGTTTCAATCAACAGCGTTTACCTTTCGTCCGTGCGACTCAGTCCGCAGGTCGCAGAGGAAGGGCGAGCCGTGGTGGCGTTGCCGATCGCGGCCTCCGATGACTTTAGCTACGCTTCTGGTCGAACGGTGATCGCCGCGGGGGCTGGAAAAATCGTGGCCGGCGGGCGGATCCATTTTGCTGTAGTGGGGGCCCCTAATTTGGTCGCAATGACGGAATAGTTGACCGCTCAGCTCCGCCCGGCAGGCCGGCTCTGAAGATGACAGCCTGACGACGCGATAACTTGGATCATTCGCCCAAAGGCCCAGCGCGTCCGTTCGCCCTTTGCGGCGTAGCCGCCGGCTTGAGGCCATGTGGCAGCCGCCGCTCGCACCGGTGACGTCGAGCGAACCTGCGAGCCGCCGTATTGAAAAGCTGATACACGCGCGTGTGATTGTCGCAGACCCGTTTGCCGCGCAAAAGCGCGTCCCGCCGGGGCTGAATTGTCGAGGTGTTCGACGCGGATTGAAGGTGCGGTCACTAGGAGTCGCTACCTGCATACCCACTCCTGTCTCATGGGCTAGGTCAGGCTGCGCATATCTTCTATCCGCAAAAAAGAAACCGGCGGCCGCAAGGGCCGCCGGTGTTGGCTAGGATTGATCAATCCACGCGGTTGTCGCTCTTATAGCTGGGACCTGCGATCAGTTGACGTTGGTGGTATTGATCAAGAAAGGATAGCCGCCGAAGGGCACTTCACCGGCGAACTCGAAGGGGGCGGTGCCGTCGGCACCGCAGCCGAAGACCTTTTTGTTGCGGGCGTCGTTGATCTTGCCCACCCGGAAGCTGATCATCTTTTTGCCCCGGAAATCCGTGACCGAAACCATCGGGCCGCGAATCGCGGTGCTGACCGCGACGGGGTCGCCCATACGGCTGTCCTTGATTGTCCGATACACGGCGCCCTTGCCCTCGAACGTGACGGCGGCGACGACCTTTCGATCACCGCGGACGGCGATGTAGAAAAGGTTGTTGAACGGATCGGGCTCGTATTGCGTGCCGTCCGACTTCCGCGGAATGAGCGGCAGGTTGCTGTCGCCACGCCGCGTGAAGCACATGCTGACGGGATTGCGGCCGACGTTGAAGGTGCCGGCGATGCGCAGCGATCCCTTGCGCTCCCAAGAGGCGCGCTGGATCAAGGGGCTGGCGTCGACGATGGTGATCGTGCCGTCTTCGGACGCGACGTAGGCCTTATAGTAGTCCTTGGTCCAGCGATCCATTTTGAACCCGGCGAGGACCGCGTTGGGGCTGGCGATGTCGGCCTGCCACACGACCGTCGGGGTGACCTCGGGTTTGACGGAGAACGCCTGCGGGAAGTTCGACGCGCCGGTGCCACGGGCGGCCATGGTGTTCTTGTAGCTGGTGGCGGAGCTCAGGTAGCTTTCGCGAACGTAGCGGAACAACGGCCCGAGGTCGACGAGGGCGACCTTGTTGTCGAACTTGGAGGCGACGATAGCGTAACCACCGCGCGCCACGACGCCGGCCCAGCCGCCGTCGTAAATGTTTTTACGGTGGGAGTCGTTGGCCAGATTGATCTGGCTGAGGACGAGATTGCCGGTTTGCGAGGGGCCGCTCCACCAGCCGTTGCTCGCGGCGGAGACGGACGACGGCATGGCCATCGGCAGGTCCACGTAGCCGAGGAGCTTGAAGGCGGACCAGCTGCCTTGATTCGGCATGGCCATGTAGGGCCAGGTGTGAAACGGCAGGTATTTGCCTTCGAGCGCGAAGACGGCGAGTTGGCCCTGCTTCGTGGCGGTGTCCCACACCGTGACGAGCGCGAATTCGTTGCCGGTCGTCATGGCGACGCCGGTCGGGACCTTGTTCGCCGGGAACTGGAAAGCCGGATACGGACGCTCGTGGCCCGCGCGGCTGGTTTGCGTGCCCGCGACGGCGAGCTTGCCGCCCTGGTAAAGGACGATCGCCTCGTTGCACTGCATGCCGTAGTTGCGAGCCATGGCGACGGGATACTTCGGCAACGAACCGAAGAACGTGGCGTAATACGGCTCGCGCGTCTGCAGGTCGGGATGCGGCTTGCCGCTGGCCCAGTCGAGACGGGGGCTGATGGCGAATACGCGATCGTAGTAGGCGTAGACCTGAATACGATCGAGGCCGGGATCGGCGGGGTCCACCGGGACGTAGCCCACCTGACCGCTTTCGCTCCAGTAGTCGCCGTCGGTGACGGGCGGGCCGCCGAGCTCGTAGGGATTGGTGCGAATATAGCCGCTGGTGCGTTTGTAGGACGGCGGCCGATACAGGGTCGGACGGTCATCCGCCGCGTCAGGGCTGAGATCGAGAAAGCTCGGGCCGAGGCGCAATTCGACCGTGGCTTTGTCAACAGTCGTGGCGAGCTTGTTATAGAGAGTTTCGTTCAGGTTGCCTGCCGCATCGTAGAGTTTGGAAGCGAGCGAATTTCCGGGCGCCGGAGCGGGCAACGGATCCGGATCGGCATCCGGAAGGGGTTCGGGTTCCGGGGTCGGCTCGGGCGCGGGAGCGGTCGGCGGTGTGCCTCCGGCGTTCTGCACCACCGTGATGGCGAGTTCGATGGGCGTGCCGACCGAACCGCGGCGATCCTTCAACGAATACGGAGTGGCGCGCAGCGTGTGGGCGCCGAGAGGCGGGGACCACTTGCGAAACTTACCGGAGTCGTCGCCACCAATCGCATAGGGGGCGATGTTCTCCGTGATCGTGCGATCAGCGAGGTTGAACGCGATGCTGCCGACGGCACCGCTCACATCGGCGCGAATATTGAGCGCGGTTCCGACTTCGGCGAGGTCGATCACGCTACCGGGCGTGAGCGTGCGGATGTCCTGCTGCGTGAGGGTATTGACGAGCGTCAGCTTGGTGACGGCGAGGCCGGACGGGGCGGGAGCCTCGGTGGCCGTTTCGGTCGTGACGTTGAGCGTGACTTCGAAGGCCGGCCCGGCGGTCCCTTTTCGATCCGTGGAGGAGTAGGGGATAGCGCGGACCTTGTGAGTGCCGGCGGTGGGGGTCCATTTCCGATATTTGCCCGAGTCGTCCGCCCAGAAGGCGAAAGGCGCGACGTTTTCCGTCCGGATCAGCGAGCCATCATAATAGAAGGCAATACTGCGAACGGCACTGTTGCCTTCGGCGCGAATATTAAGGGCGGAACCATCGCTCGAAAGGGAAATATCGTTCGTCGTCTGAAGGGCGCGGATATCCTGCTGAAGGGAGGCGTTGACAAGGACCAGCCGGGTGACGGCGGGCGAGGGTGCGGTTTGTGCGAAACTCCGAGAGAGAAATCCGCATGCTACCAACACACCGGCGAGGGCTGCGTTTCTGAAGAAGGCAGTAGACATACTCGTGATGATTTGGGTGTTGTTTCCCGGCAACGGCGCCGGGGTTGAAAGCGATGAGAGCAGCTGGAGCGAGGATGGGAAGCCTCTACCTAGTAAAGGGACCGTAAGTCTCCTGTAGTAAAAAATCCGATACCAAACAGAGGACGGTTACCGGGATTCCCGGCGCGCCGGAGAGCGGGCGCGAAGATTTACGGGACAACCCTAGGTGGTGTAAAAAAACCGGCGGCCGATCAGGCCGCCGGTTTCGTTGCTGCGTGAGGACACTCCACGCTGCATGCTTCTATCGCTTGATGTTTGGACCTGCGATCAGTTTACGTTCGTTGAATTGAGCAGGAAAGGATACCCGGCGAACGGAACTTCACCGGCGAATTCGAAGGGCGCTTTGCCGTCGGCTCCGCAGCCGTAAACTTTTTTATTACGAGCGTCCTTGATGGTGCCAACGCGGAAGCTGATCATTTTCTTGCCGCGGAAGTCGGCCACGGAGACCATGGGGCCGCGAATGGCGGTGCTGACTGCGACGGGATCGCCCATGCGCTTGTCCTTGATGGTGCGATAGACGGCGCCCTTTCCTTCGAACGTCACCGCGGCGACCACCTTTCGGTCGCCGCGAACGGCGATATAGAAAATATTATTGAGCGGGTCGGGCGACACTTGGGATCCGTCGGATTTCTTCGGCAGCAACGGGAGGTTGCTGTCGCCGCGCCGCGTGAAGCACATGCTGACGGGGTTGCGCCCGACATTGAAGGTGCCGGCGATCCGAAGCGAACCGAGGCGCTCCCATGAGTTGCGCTTCATGAGCGGTGTCGTGTCGATGATGGTGATGGTGCCGTTTTCCGAGGCGACGTAGGCTTTGAAATAGTCCTTGGTCCAGCGGTCCATCTTGATCCCGGCGAGCACCGCGGTGGGCTTGGAGACGGTGCTCTGCCAGACCACTTTCGGGGTGCTGGCGGGCTTGACCGAGAAGGCTTGGGGGAAATTGCTCGCGCCAGTGCCGCGGGCGGCGAGGGTCGCTTTGTAGCTCGTGGCGGAACTCAAGTAGCTTTCACGCACGTGGGAGAAGAGCGGGGCGAGATCGACGAGGGCAACCTTGTTGTCGTATTTCGACGCCACGATGGCGTAACCGCCGCGCGCGACCACGCCGGCCCAGGAGCCGCTGTAGACGTTTTTGCGTTCGTTTTCGTTGGCGAGGTTGATCTGGCTGAGAACTTTTCCGCCGGTCTGGGAGGGGCCGCTCCACCAGCCGTTGCTCGCGGCGGAGACCGAGGTCGGCATGGCCATCGGCAGGTCGACGTAGCCGAGGAGCTTGAAGCCGGACCAGCTGCCTTGGTTGGGCATCGCCATGTAGGGCCAGGTGTGGAACTTCAGGTATTTGCCCTCGAGGGCGAACACGGCGAGCTGGCCTTTTCGGGTGGTCGTATCCCACACGGTGACGAGGGCGAACTCGTTCGCCGTGGTCAGCGCTATGCCGGTGGGGACTTTGTTTTTGGGAAATATAAATCCCGGATACGGCCGTTCCGACGAAGTGCGGCTGGTCTGGGTGCCGGCGACGGCCATGTAGCCGCCGCGATAGAGGACGATGGCTTCGTTGCACTGCATCCCGTAATTGCGCGCCATGGCGATCGGGTGTTTGGGCAGCGAGCCGAAGAGCGTCGCGTAGTAGGGCTCGCGCGTTTGGAGGTCGGGGTGGGGTTTGCCGCTCGCCCAATCCAGGCGAGGGCTGATGGCGAAGACCCGGTCGTAATAGGCGTAGAGTTGCACGCGATCCAGTCCCGGGTCGCTCGAGTCGGTCGGCACGTATGCCACCTGGCCGCTTTCGCTCCAATAATCGCTGTCGGTCTGGGGAGTGCTGCCCAGTTCGTAGGGATTGGTGCGGATGTAGCCGCTGACCCGTTTGTAGGACGGCGGGCGGTAGAGGGTGGGGCGATCGTCGGTCGCCTTCGGGCTCAGGTCGAGGAAGCTGGAGCCGAGTCGCAGCTCCATGGTCGCTTTGTCGTAGGTCTGCGACAGCCGGCTATACAGGGCCGTATCCAACGAACCATCTGATTTATACAGTGACTGAGCGGAGGCGAAACTAAGGAAGATACTATAGAAAAAGAAGAAGCCGGCACTAGCGCTGACAGGGCGTGATTTGAACATTCTCAGGATGGTTGATCATTGTGATTTTGCTGCGCGATGCCGGACCTGTCGGGTGAATGAGAACACGGCGGCTGGATGTGTGAAGACTTTACCGGGTTAAAATCCGGTAAGTAATCCGGTGGGACGGATCGGCAAAGCCCCGGATGGGCCCTGTCTTCACGGGTGTTCCTAGAGGATAGTTCTCGCATATTTTTCCCCAGATTAGGTCACCCGAAATAACCCGGCACCTGCAGCGGGAGTCCGGTTCTACAAGACCCCTTGAGGAAAGGTTCCCAAGTATTCGGGGAAAATCACCCGGCTGGTAGCTGGATTTCGGATACGCCTAATCCGCAAGCACAACGGCGAAGCGCAGAAAACGCGGCTTTCGCAAGCCCCGCGCATCTGGGCCGGAAAGGCGGTTGCCAGGGGCTCAGTGGGAGTCAGGCGCGTAGAGTTGCGGCGTGATTTGCCAGAGCACGGACCACGCGCCGGCGCGGCGAACCAGCGCGAGGACGGCGCATTTTTTCAAGACGAAGCCCGACGGTTCGGTGCGGCCGCTGACCAAAAGCGTGGCGAGCGCGCTCAGGTGGGGCTCATGACCGACGAGGGCGAGCGGGGCACGACGGGAACGGAGACGCGCGGCGATCCGATCCGGAGGGTCGTCGCCCTCCAAGCCAGGCGTAAGGGTCAACCGCGCCTCGAGACCAAGGTGTTGCACCAATCGCCCGGCCGTCTCGATCGACCGCGCCAGCGGGCTGTGCCACAATTCCGCGCAGCCGAAGCCGCCTGATTTTGCGAGGAACGCCGCGAGGCGGCGGACCTGTTGGCGGCCGCGGGGGCTGAGCGGGCGATTCGGATTTTCGTCGGCGGACACGGCGTGGGCGTGACGAATGAGGAAGAGCGACATCGGGAAAGTTGGGCCGCGGCCGGATGCGGTGCAACCGAGCGGAGGGTTGAAGCCACGCGGACTTCGGATTTATGTCGGGGAACGGTTTTCCCCATGAAAAATCCCGGATTGCGCAGTCCTCACGCGGAGGTGGGCGGAATGGTCTATTTCGGCCGGATGCTCGACAAGATCCGCCTGCAGGCGGCGGGGCGTTTGCCGCCGGGCTACAATCTCGGGGAGGAGAATTGGTATTTCTTCGATGCGCGGTGCGTGCGATTTCTTGGCGTCCGCTATCGCGCGCTCCGCAAGCGGACCCTGGAAGGAGGCACCGATCGGCAGATTCTGCGCTGGTGTTTTCTCCACGGGCGCCGCCCGAAAGCGGAGGAGATCGAGATGTGGAACGCGTTCATGCGGAAGCGCGGCTGGCGCGACACCGTGAGCGAAGGCGTGGAGGAGGAGAAAAGGGCGGCCGGCTTGGCGCGCCGCAAAGACATCCAGACGTTTTTCGATGTGTTTGACGCCGACGAAGGTCGTCCTCTGTGGCGTCCGAAAGAGTAAATGCGATCAAGCGCTCCTGCGACGAATGAGGCGGGTGAGGGGATCAGCGGAAATGGCGCGGCAGCCGCCAGTCGTGGCCGAGTTTCTCGTCGAGCGCGCGGTCGGCGAAATTGAAATTACCGGCGGCGGGCGTGTGGGTGAGTTCGCCGAAGAACACCTCATCGCGGACGGCATAGAGATCGACGCGCAAGAAATCGGTGTTGCAGGACAGCGTTTCGGCAATGGCGATCATCCGTTCGAGTTGGGGTGGGGGTGGCGGACGCCGGCAGGCGACGGGGGCCGGGCCGATACGGGAATCGATCGGAGTCCAGTCGGGATAGAAAAAGTCCCGCGTGTGGCCCGTGAAGCGGTTCTGGTCGACCTCGATGAAGCGCACGCGCTGATGGATGACGTAGAATTTGTAGTCGGGCGGCACGCCGTTCTCGTTGCCGAGATACTCTTCAAAGAGAATGCGTCGCGGCAGTTTGAAATACTGCCACTCCCAATAGTGCAGGCCGTAGTCGACGCGGAGCCATTGGCGGGCGCAGCGGCGGACTTCGGCGGCGGAGGGGCGATTTGCAGCGCTCACGAGCACCATGGACGAGCCGTGCGAGGCTTTCATGACCCAGGGCTCGCGCGGGATCCCGGCGACGGCGCTTTCGGCGGTGGCGTGAACGCCGAGCAGACGCGGGAGACGAACGTCGCTGCAGGTGGTGCGCACGTAATCGCGGACGGCGAGCTTGTCGGCGTAGGTTTTGAGGATCGCGCGGCGGTCGTGGCGCAGCTTGTAGCGGACTTTTTCGCTGAAGGTAAGCGGGCTTTCCTCAGGGCTGGTGGCGACAAACGTGCGATGCGAGCGGGCGGCACCCCAGTCGAACGGGAGGATGCCGCGTGCGACGCCGCGTTTCAGGGCGCCTTGGAGCCGGCTGGACCATCTTTCGGCAAACACGGAGGAATCCTAGCAAAGAAATTGCGAGTTGAGGACCGGGCGGGGCGCGGACGAGAGCGCGCGTGTTTCCCTGATCGCGAGGAAGATGACGCAGATGGGTGGAACGGTGTGCGCTGAATGGGCGCGGGCACGGGGAACGCGGTTCGCCCGCTTCACCGGCCGGCCAGCGCGTCGTTGAAAAAATGATACCACTGGGCGTAGCGAAGGCGCCCGCGGGGGATTTCGTTGCCCAGCTCGTCGGCGAGGCGGACGGTGCGTTCGGCGTCGGTGAGGAAACCCGCCAAGAGATCGCGCGCGGCGGTGTAGCGTTGAAGCCGGCGCTGTTCGAGCTCGCGGAGTTTGTCGTCGCTGGGGTCGAGGTTGACGCGGTTGCTGTCGCGGGCCTGAGCCCAGGCGTAGAAAACCGCGGCGCTCGTCGCCAGATAGAGTGCGCCGTGATCGCGGTTCAGAACGGAGCTGGATTCCCCGAGGTATTTCGCGATCGCACGCGCGGCGGTTTCGAACGTTTCCGGCGTCGAGGTGCCGTCGCGAGTGGCGGACCAGCCATCGAGGAGCGCGGGGAAATTTCGGGCGAAGAGCGCGTCGCGAACGGTGCGCGAAGTCGACGCAGCGCCGGTGGCGGACTGGCGCGGCGAGTTCGCCGAACGGAGTGTGATGGCGGCTTTTTCGACGTTGGGGGCGACGGCGCGGGCGAGGCCGAAGCGACCGGACTGGAGGAAGATCATGCCTTCGAGCACGTCGAGATGGGCGAGTTCGAGGGATTTGTCGGGATGCCGGGCGCGGTAGTCGTTGATGGCGCGAAGCGACTGGAGAAAGGCGTCGCCCGAGGACGTCTTTTTCGCGGTGCTGGTTTCGCCGACGGACGTGATGGCATCGTCGAGGAGCGTGAACTCGGTCGCGTAGAGTTCGTGGACGTGTTGGAGGTCGGCGGTTTCGGGCGTGAGGGTGGCGGGGCAGCCGGAGAGCAGCAGGAGGCTGGCGAGAAGAGTGGCGAGAGAGGAGAGGCGGGAAATTTTCATGGCGGGAGCGCGGCTCAGGCGGCGGCGGGGAGGTGTTGTTGAAGGAGGGCGGCGAGCTCGGGTTTGGCGGGGTCGAACGGCGCGGCGAGGAAGGCGAGAGTTACGCGGCGCAGGTAGAGCGGGAGGGTTTTGGCGTCGATGGATTCGCCGATGGCGTCTTCGGCGGCGGCGAGGGCGGCGACGAGGACGGCTTGGAAGGCGTCGGGCGTAGTTTGCTTGTCGACGAAGACGCGGCCGCGTCGCGCGGCGGCTTCGAGCGTTTCCTGAAAGGCGGGAATCAGGGCGGGTCCGGAGAGCAGGCGGCTGGGGTTGGTGGAAAGGGCCTGGACGATGCCGCGCACGAGGGGTTGCGCGAGGTCGCGGGCGGCGAAGTCGTCCCAGATTTTTGGATTCGCGGCGAGCGCTTCGAGTCCGGCGTAGAACATCGCACGTCGACCGGCGGGCGTGGCGATGGCGGAGAGTCCGGCGGCGGAGAAGGTTTGGGCGAGGGCTTCGACGGTGGGGCGAAGGCGGTCGTCCATCTCAAGGAGCGCGAGATTGCCGGCGGCGGTGCGGGCGACGTGTTCGGCGATCGCGGACAAGTCCTGGGCAGACAGGCCGTCCTTGGCGGCAGCGGCGCTGGCGGCGAGGGCCGAGGAGATGACGCGGGCGGTGAAATCGTCGTGGCGCGAGAGAAAGGCGGGTTCGGTCGCGAGGGTTTCGAGGGTGCGGATGGCGACGGCGCGGCGTGTCGCGGGAGCGAGGGCCTGGGCGAGGCCGGCGGTGGCGAACCCGGCGGCGCACGAGGAGACGAGTTGGGCGACGTGGGCGTCGAGTTTGGCGGCGCTGGCGAGTGCGGCGGGATGATCGGCGACGCTTTGGAGGGCGGTTTTGTAGAGTGTCGCGAGGAAATCGCCGTCGGCGATGTCGGCGAGGAGCTGGTTTTTGTTGGCGGCTTTCTGGGTGGAGTCGAGGAGGGAGGCGAGAACGGCGGCGAGAAGCGGGCGGTCGCCGAGTTTGCGGTCGAGCAGCGGGGCGGCGGAGGAGGCGGCGGCGGCGATGCCGGCGTGGAGGAGATTTTCGACGGCGCCGGGTTGGCGGAGGAGGAGGCTATCGAGATTTTGCCCGGCGGTTTTCAGCATCGCGGCGAGCGATTCCTGCAGGAGCGGTTTGCCGGGAAGAAGCGCGGGATGGTCGGCGGCCTGGACGAGGAAGCGGCTGAGGAGGGATTGAAAACCGTCGCGCGAGATGAGTTTCGCGGCGAAGTCGGCGCCGAGCTCGCGTTCGACGTCGTGGAGGGCGGCGAAAAGGACTTTGGCGATGGGGGAGTCGGGGAGTTGCTGCGGATTTTGCAGCGCGGCGAGGGCGGTGGAACCGAGGAGGGTTTTGAAAATGAGGCCGGCGCCGGCGTCGTCCCAATCGCGGTTTTCGGCGAACTCGCGCAGGAGCGATTCGACGAGCGAACGCGTGCGCGGGTCGGAGACAAAGAGATTGGCGTGGGCGGCGCCGAATTCGAGGAGGGTGTCGGCGGCGGCGAGGAGGACGCGGCTGACGGCGGGATTGCGGGAGAGGCGGTCGCTTTCGACGACGTAGAAGGCGAGTTGCGCTTCTTTCGTGCTGCCGCGGGCGAGGCGATGGCGGTCGAGGTCGGGGCCGAGGATTTTCGGAGCGATGTCGTGGATTTCGTAATACGCGCGGCAGAGCGTATCGAGGTCGTTGGCGTTGGCGGCGGGTGGGTTGGGCGCGAAGGCGGACCAGACAGGTTCGAGACCACGCAGGATCAGGACATCGCGTCCGGCGGGGCTGCGGAAAAACGCGAGCATCGCCTGGAGGTGCGGGCCGTGATCGACGGGGGCCGGTGGGAGAAGGAACGGGAGGGGATCGGCGGCCTTGCTGAGGGAGAGGATGGTGTCGACGCGATCGCGGAATTTGACGAGCGAGCGGATGGCGGAGAGCGCAACGGGAAGGCTGAGCGTGAAGGGCATGGGGAGCCGGGGGGTGGGGGCACGAGCAGCATTCCGGAAGCGGGCACCGCCCGCCATCGAGAAAAAGGCGTGAAAACGGGTAATGGAGACCCTTGGGTTGCGGCGGAGCCGGGGGCTCGGTTGAGATCGCGATTGGTCTTCACTGCGAACGAGCCGATCCGATTAACCAGCAGTGGAGGCACGGAAACCGTCCGATGAACAACGTCTTTACGCTGCCACCGTCGACCGGACGCTCGAAGCGCCGGCGGGCGGCGCTTGTCTGGATGGCGGCGTGCGCGACGACGTTGGGCGCGGCGGAGGTGACGCTGGAGAAGTTGCTGACGGACCCGAAGCTGACGCCGAAGCGCTTTGCGAATCACTTCGAGCGTTTCGATTACGAGTATCACGTGCACGTGCAGGCGGCGGAGAAGTTCCTGGCGACGAAAACGGGGGACTGCGACGACTACGCGGTGTTGGCGGATCACGTGTTGAAGCAGAAGGGCTATCGCACGCGGCTGATTCACGTGCGCATGGTGGGCATGTATGCGCACGCGGTGTGTTACGTGGCGGAGAACAAGGCGTATCTGGATTACAACAACCGCCACTACACGGTGAACCTGGAGAAGAGCGGGACGACGCTGCGCGAGATCGCGGACAAAGTTGCGGCGACGGCGGAGGCGAACTGGACCTCGGCGACGGAGTTCACCTACAGCTATGCGGAGGATCGGAAGAAGATGGGAATTACGGTGGTAAAAACCGAGCCGCCGGCCAACGATCCCGACCGGCGAAAAGGCTGATGGCAGCTTCGAGCGCCGTCCCGCCGCTTCAATTTCTCTCGTGAAAGATCACACCCTGCGTCGCGTCTACGTCTTTTTTCTGGCGATCTTCGGCGTGCTCGCGGCGGTGGCGATTTATGCGGTGCGGGCGATCAATGGCGCGCAGGTGAGCAGCGACTGGGTGAACCAGACGCACGAGGTGATCGCGGAAGTCGACGGGGTGCTGTCGACGGTGCGCGCGGGCGAAGGGGCGATGCGGACGTATTTGTTAACTGGAGACAGGCGGGATCTGGCGGCGTCGCGGGAGGCGTTTGCGGTGATGACGGAGCACGTCGAAATCGCGAAGGCGCTGACGCGGAGTGAGGACGGGACGCACCAGCAGGTGATGCGGCTCGAGGAGCTGGCGAATCAGCGGGAGGAACTGGCGGAGCGGATCGCGGCGGCGCGCGATGCGGGCGAAACGGCGCAGGTGCAGGAATTGCTCGCGGCTGACGCGGGCGTCGATGCGATCGGCGAAATCCGCCGGGCGGTGGAGCGGATACGCGGGGAGCAGATGGCGCTGCTGGCGGCACGAGACCGCGAGTCCTACCTGCAGGCGCAGACGACGCGTTGGATCGTGGGGACGGGCGTGGCGTTGAACCTGGTGTTGTTTGGGGCGGTGAGCTGGCTGATTCGCGACGATCTCGCGGCGCGGCGGCGGGCGGCGACGGTGTTGGAGGAGGCGAATGAGCGGCTTGATGCGAAGGTGCGCGAGCGGACGCGCGAGCTGGCGGCGACGAACGAGCAGCTCACGCTGGAGAATCTCGAGCGACGCTGGTCGAACCAGGCGCTGGAGCATCAGCTGCGCTACAACCAGCTGATCGTCGATTCGGTTTACGATCTGGTGTTCGTGCTGACGAAGGCGCTGAACGTGACGCGCATCAATCCGGCGGTCGTGCATCTGACGGGTTGGGAGGCGAAGGATCTGCTTGGCGGGCCGTTGGGGAAAGCAGTGCAACTGGTGGAGGCGACGAGCGAGGCGGAGCTGTCGCCGATCGGGGCGATTGCGCAGGCGTTGCGCGACGGGCGTGAATTGCGCGACCGGGCGACGGTTGTCGAGGATCGGCGGGGTCGGAAGGTGGCGGCGAAGTGCACGCTGTTTCCGCTGCGAGACCGCGACAAGGTGGTCGGCGGAATTCTGATCGTGCATGCGGCGTCGGTGTCGCAAGAAGGGCGGGCGTGAAAATTTGGTGCGAAGCGAAACCCTGGCGCAGGCGAACATGAAAAAGACCATCCTCCATCTCGATGACGAAGCGGAGATCCGCGATCTGCTGACGCAGTATCTTACCGCGCGCGGTTATCGCATGATTGCGGTGGCGTCGCCGACGGAGGCGATGAAGGCGATCCGGCAGGAGAAACCGGATCTGATCATCACGGACCTGCAGCTGGAGGATGCCGACGGGCTCGAAGTCGTGGAGCAGTTCAAGGCGGTGCTGCCGAACACGCCGGTGATTTTGCTGACGGGGGTGTTGATCGATCCGCAGGTGGCGGAGGAAACGGTGGGGACGAAAGTCGCGGCCTACATCGAGAAAACCGCGTCGCTCACGAAACTGGTGGCGGAAGTGAAGCGGTTGATTGGGGACTGACGCGGGCGGGCGGGGTTTTCGCGGAGAGCAGAAAGGCGAGGCCGCTGAAGGCGATGGCCTCGAAGAGGGCGGTGGCTTCGTTGGTGTCGCGCACCGTGAAGAACGCGCGGGGAATGTGGACCATCAGGACCCAGGCGGCCACCATGGCGCCGGAGGCGAGCGCGGCGAGGCGGGCGGTGCGGGGAATGAACAGGCCGAGGCCGCCGGCGACGAGAGCGACGCCGGTGAAGTAGGTCCAGAAAGGGCCGCCGGGCATCCAGGCAGGAACGAGGGTGTGGACGAAGTCGGCCCAGAGAAAATGTTGGAGGCCGGACTGGATCATGAACGCACCGAGGGCGATGCGGCCGAGGAGCACGAAAAGGCGATCGGTGGGACTTTGTGGATCGACGGGAAACGTGCTGGCGACGAGGAGTGCGCCGGAGGCAATCCAGAACGCTTTGCCGGCGTGGGTCCAGGCGCCGCCGAGGCGGACGTCGTTGAAGGCGTTGGGCAGCGCGAGAAAGGCGAAGCCGAGGAACACGACGACGGCGACGAGCACGGCGGCGCGGCGGGCCTGGCGGCGAAGGAGAAGGGCGAGCGCGGCGAGAATGAAAAGCGCGCCGACGGTGTAAGCGGCGACTTCGCGAAACGGAAAACCGTCGGGCCAGGGCGGCATCGCACGCGTGACGAACGCGGCGTGTTGGAAATGTTGGAAACCCCAGAACGCGACGGCGGCGGCGAAGGCGAGCCGGCCGATCAGGACGAGCGGTGAGGGGGGCGGGAGCGGGGTGGTGGGGGCGGCGGGCTCGGGCACGAGCGTGCATAAACCCGGGCGGGGCCGGAGTCCTTCACGGGCGCGAATGACTCCGGCTGAACAAGTAGAGATCGTCGATTACCACTGGACATGACCACGAAGCTTTCCATGACACATCCCGGTGTTTATGGCTGGTCGAGCGCGATCACGGCCGCGCGATCGCGAAGATTCAGCCCCTGACACAGGTCGTGTAGCGAGGGCGACCTAAGCGGCGCCGGCGGACGAAAACAGAAATCCTTCCGCGCCGCCGCCGGTCGCCGACGAGGTTGACCGGTTCTGGCCGCCCTTCGACTGGCCGGAAGCATTGCGCCTCGCGACCAGCACGATGAGCACCGCAGCGATGAGCAACGCCCCGAAACCGACAAAGAAAGCGAGGAGGTAAACGGGTGAGAGCGCCAAGTGCATTGTTGGGCGAACCCACCCTTTTCGTTAGTCCGCGGAGAAAACTTCGACCAGCGCCACGCCTGGCACCCCGTCGGCCGGCTCGACCGTGAAGGAGTAGAGGCCTGGGTCCAAGGTGATCACGATCGCCGCTTCCTTCTCGTGCTTCGGCTTGGCCCAGCTGAGGTCCCCATTCAGGCGCTCGTTGCCGGCGACCTGCCAGGAGGTCCGCTGCGCGAGTTCCTTGTTCGGGTTGAGCTTGTGCACGATCAGCTTCGTGCTCGAGATCGCGTTGGCTACGCCCGCATCCTTCATCGAGGGACCGGTGGCACGGACCACCAGAGTCTTCCGCGTCTGGAGCGAAAGGCCGGCGATCAGTGCGTTCTCACCGGTGCCGCAGAAGTCGCGGGTGGAGACGTGCGCCAGACGGGACTTCGAGTGCGGATCGATGTTGAACATTTCGACGATGCACACGCCGCCGACCTTCGACTGGTCGTTCTCTTCGACAATCGCCGTATAGGTGCCCGGCGTGACCGTGCAGACCACGATGGCGTCGCGATCGTCCGGCGAGTGGATGTCGAAGGATTCGACCATGCGCCAGTTCGGGCTGTCCTTCCAGTTGTC
>JAEZAD010000135.1 GCA_023430565.1 Verrucomicrobiota bacterium | reverse complement strand
GAGAGCGGGAGCGTGTAGTCGGGGTATTTGAAGAGGTCGTAGTCGTTGACGACGACGGGGTGGAAGAAGACGTGAGTGGCGTCGACGGCGATGCGGAACGGACGCTCGTAGCTGATGAAATGGATTTCGTGTCCGCGGTGGGCGAGCTCTTCGCCGAGGGCGGACGCGAGGATGCCGCTGCCGCCGACGGAAGGGTAGCAGGTGATGCCGATTTTCAGGGGGCGGACGGGCATGGGGAATCGGGCGAGGGATTAAGCGGGAAGACGCTAAGAGCGCGAAGGGGATGCGAAGAGGGCGGAGGTGTTCGAGAATGGGCCGGCGCGTCGATCGTCCAACTGGATGTCAGGCTAGCCTTCGGCTGAACTTCGCTTCGCTCAGAATGACAGTATCAGAAGCGGCGGGCGGAGGTGGAAAACGTGGCGAGGGAGGGGACGACGAGGGGGTCGTTGGGCCAGAGGGGGAGGGCGTGGGAGACGCCGGCGCGGAGGCCGTGGAGGCGGGCGCGGGTGAGCTGGAGTTCGCCGTAGTTGCGGGTCTTTTGTTGCGAGGCGTGGGCGTCCATCGAAGCGGTCCAGGCGGCGAGGATTTCGGGAGCGGAGATGTCGACGAGGATCGGAGTGATGTCGCGCGGATCGGCGTCGGCGGTGACGGAGTAATAGAACAGGTGATCGATCGCGTGCGCGGGAGATTTGCGGAGTTCTTTGAGGCCGCCGTAGCGCGCGAGGCGGGCGGCGTCGCGGACGAGCTTTCCGAGGCGCCAGTGGTCGGGGTGCTGGTTTTCGACGAGCGAAGGCGCGAGGACGATGGTTGGGCGATAACGGCGGAGGAGGGCGGCGAGTTCGATCGCGTGGGCGGCTTTGATTTCGAGGTGGGCATCGCCGTCGAGGTCGACGAATTCGGCGGTGGCGCGGAGGTGGGCGGCGGCGGTATTGGTTTCGCGGAGACGCTGGGCGGGTGTGCCGTTGGTGGCGGATTCGCCGCGGGAGCAGATGACGAAATGGGCGGAGCGGCCGGAGAAGGTTTCGCGGGCGATGATGCCGCCGCAGCCGAATTCGATGTCGTCGGGGTGGGCGCCGAAGGCGAGGAGGTCGACGGCGGGTTTCATGGTGAGGTTTGGATGGATCCGGAAATTCAGAAGGGACGATCTCAGGCGGACGCGCCACGTGGATTCTTCGCTTCGATCAGAATGACAGGAAGTGGGAGGGTGGAATGGGCGGCGGTTACTCGGTCCAGGCTTCGTCGGAGCGGTCGATGGGGTCGCGGTTGACGAAAGTGATGTCGGGGGCGTCGGCTTTGTTCAAGTAGGCCTGTTCGCCGGCGCCGGCAATGTAGTGCGTGCAGTGAAGGATGGATTGCATCCAGCGGAGACGGGTGTCGCGGGTGGGCGTGACCTGGTCCTTGATGAAGCTGACAGATGGGAGCGTGATGTAATGGTCGCCGCCCTCGTGGAGTTTGAGGGTGCCGTCGGTGCAGCGGGCGCGGACGATTTCGCCGGCGTGAGGGACGTCGACGAAGCAGTCGGAGACGTCGCAGGCGGAGCGGCGGATTTCGGGATCGCTGGAGCGGACGACGCGGACGCCTTCGAGGAGGCCGAGGCGGCGATACATCTCGAGGCAGAAGTCGGCGACGTTGGGGGCGTCGACGGTTTTGAAAAGATCGACGAGGGGCGGCGGGGCGTAGGCTCCGAGCTGGCGGGCGGTGTTGTCGCGCCAGCCGGCGGGAATTTTCTTCAGGAATAGCGGGGAGAACTTGCGCTGGAGTTTGTTGGCGAAGGCGAAGTTGAAGGTGAGCGGGGTGTCGGTTTTGCGGTGGCGGAGGATGGTCTGGGTTTCGCGCGGGTCGTGATCGCTGTCGTGGAAGAAGAAGACGATTTCGCCGCCGAGCTCGGATTGCAGTTTTCGCGCGGTCTGGAATTTCGCGTAGAGAAAGCGGCGCGGGAAGAAACCGCAGGGTTGCTGGCCGAAGCAGATGACGGGGGAGGGCATGCGGAGAATCAGTGCCCGCTAAATACGCGAAAGGGCGCGAGGGCTCGTGATTGGGTTAACCACGAATGGACACGAATGAACACGAATAGCGGAGATGAATTTAACCACGGATGAACACGGATGGACACGGATAGGGCGAAGGACACGAAGGGACGCGAAGGTGGAAACGGAGCTTCGCTTCGCTCAGAATGACAGGTTGTTTTTCAGGGCTGAGGTTCGCGGGTGTTCGCGGGTTTCGCGGGGAGGAGGGTTTGGAGAAGGAGGCTGAAGAGGACGCAGGCGGCGCAGCCGATGGGGTTGAGCCAGAGGTAGCCGATTTCGTGGTCGGGGTTGAACTTGCCGTAGGTGTAGATGCCGATGGTGACGGCCTGGGCGGCGACGGTGCCCCAGAAGGCGGCGGAGCCGCCGACGCGCTTGAAGAAGAAGGCGACGATGAAGACACCGAGCAGCGCGGGGTAAAAGATCGAGGCGACGATGTTGAGGGCTTCGATGAGATTTTCGGCGAAGCTGACGAAGAGGGCGAAGCCGATGGCGAAGAGGCCCCAGACGGCGGTGAACCATTTCGCGTTGCGGACGTTTCGCGGTTCGTCGTGCTCGGCGAGCGGGCGGAAGTGTCGCCAGATGTCGATCGTGCTGGTGGTGCCGAGGGCGTTGAGTTCGCCGGCTTTCGAGGAAAGGGCGGAGGCGAACATGACGGCGATGAGGAGACCGATGACCCCGTGCGGGAGCTGGGTGAGAATGAAGGTGATGAAGACGTAGTCGGAGTCGCGGGTTTTTTTTGCGGCGGGATCGACGGATTGGAGGGTGGTGCGCGCTTCCTGGCGGATGGATTCCCAGGTGCGCTGGGATTCGAGCATGGCGGCGCGGGCGGCGGGTTCGGCGTCGGTTTCGCGCGCGGAAGTCCACGCGCGAATTTTTACCTGTTTGTCGGCGTGGGCGTCGAGGTGACGTTGTTCGAGAGCGCGGAAGGTTTCGCCGTGGGGGCCGTCGAGGTGGCGCTGCCAGTGGGTTTGGTTGAAGACGAGGGGCGTCTGCGGATGGAACTGATAGAAGACGAAGAGGAGGGCGCCGAGCATCACGATGAAGAACTGCATCGGGATTTTGAGGACGGCGTTGAACATGAGACCGAGGCGGCCCTCGCGGAGACGCGCGCCGCCGAGGTAGCGCTGGACCTGCGACTGGTCGGTGCCGAAATAGGAAAGCGAAAGGAAGAAGCCGCCGAGGATGCCGCTCCAGAAGGTGTAGCGGACCTGGGGATCGAGGGAGTAGTCGACGGCGTGGAGTTTGCCGAGGGCGCCGGCGATCTCGGTGGCGTCGGGCGGGAGCTTGTAGAGGAGAATGCAGAAGGCGGTGAGCATGCCGCCGAAGATCACGGCCATCTGCCAGCGTTGGGTGAGGTTCACGGCCGCGCTGCCGCCGGTGACGGTGTAGACGATGGCGAGCAGGCCCGTGAAAATGATCGTGAGGTCGAGGCGCCAGCCGAGGACGGAGGCGAGGATGATCGACGGCGCGTAGATCGTGATGCCGGCCTGGATACCGCGTTGGAGGAGGAAGAGGGACGCGCCGAGGAGGCGGGTTTTCTGGTCGAAGCGTTTGCCGAGGTATTCGTAGGCGGTGTAGACGCCGAGCTTGCGGTAGATGGGAAGGAAGACGGCGCAGACAAGGATGAGGGCGAGCGGGAGGCCGAAATAATTCTGGATGAAAGCGATGCCGTTTTCGTAGGCCTGGCCCGGGAGCGAGAGGTAGGTGATGGTGCTCGCCTGCGTGGCCATCACGGAGATGCCGATCGTGCCCCATTTGGTGGAGGCGCTGCCCTTGAGGTAGGTGTTGAGATTATCGGTGTGGCGCGTGCGCCACGTGCCGTAAGCGGCGATGCCGAGCATCGTCCCGAGCAGCACGAGCCAGTCGATCGGGTTCATGCGTAGACCCAGGTGAACAGTGTGAGGCCGGCGACGATGACGACGAAGCAGCCGATGACGAAAAGGTAGACGCCGCGCCAGGTGTGGAAGCCGGGGACGTTGGGGTCGTCGTTGTCGGGAGGGACGGGAGGCTGCTGCGGTGTCGAAAGGCGGGCGGACATTCGGAAGAAGAGAGAGAAAAGAGGGGCGTGGTGCGGAGGGGTCGGGTGCCGCGTCCTACCTTCCGAGGGAGATCAGGTTGGCGAAGAGGCGGTAGGCGCCGGGGACGCCCTCGGGGAGTTCGCGGAAGAACGAAAGGCCGGTGTAGACGAACCAACCCTGGCCGTGGCGGGCGACCAGGAGCGCGCCTTCGCGGGTCGGCTCGCCGGCGTCGGCGAAGGCGAGGATGGGCGTGAACTCGGGCGCCCATTCGTTGGGGAAGTAGAGACCGCGCTCCTGGACCCAACCGTCGAAATCGGCGGGAGTGATTTTATTGGGGGTGTTGAGAGCGGGGTGATCGGGCGCGAGGAAGGTGGCGGGCGCGAGTTCGTCGGTGATGCGGTCGCCGGAGAGTTTCAACGAGTAGGGGGCGAGCGGGCGGACCTGGAGGCCGCCGGCGGTGTTGTATTGGACGATGACGGTGCCGCCGGCTTCAGCGTAGTCGAAGAGCTCGGTCATGCGCGGGGCGAGATCGGCGCGGGTATTGTAGGCCCGGATACCGAGGACGATGGCGTCGAATTCGCGCAGGCGTTCGCGGGTGAGATCGGCGGGGGCGAGCTCGGTGACAGAACAACCGAGGCGCGCGAGGGCGGAGGCGGTGGCGTCGCCGGCGCCGGGAATGTAGCCGATGTTTTTCGCGCGGACGGCGACGTCGACGGCGGAAGATTTGAGGGTGGCGACGGGCTGCAGGAGTTGCGCGGGGATATGGTCGTAGCGGATATCCTGGCGGGCGTGGCGGAAGGTGACGCCGGAGACGTCGGCGGCGGCGGTGAGCGCGGCGGTGAGCGCGGCGGTGGCGGTTTCCGCGGGGGCGGTGACGGTGAAGGCGACGCGGGTGCGTTCGCCGGGGCGGGCGAGGGTGAACGGTTGCGAGGCGGGCGAGACGGACCAGCCGGCGGGGGCTTCGATGGTGGCGGTGCCGGTGACGTCGGGGCGGGTGGCGCCGATTTCGATCTCGACGGAGCGCGAGGCGGATGGCGCGAAGAGAGCGAGGTCGTCGACGAAGCGGAGGGAGACGGGCGGGATCACGGCGAGGGTGCGGCGGATTTCACCGCGGGCGGGATCGCGGATCACCTGGACAGGTTCGTCGGCGATGACGAGGCGTTCGCCGGCGATTTCGAAGATGTGTTCGACGGGAAACGCGGGCGGATTGATGGGGAGGCCGATATGCGAGACGTCGTCGACGGCGTAGGTGCCGACTTCGCCGGGGTGGCGGAGCCAGTAGGGCTGGGTGGGCGGGGTTTGGGACGGGAGCGTTTTTTCGCTTTCGCGGGAGATGAGGCTGTTGGACGGGAGGTCGGCGTTGATGGCGAGTTCCTGATTGAGCGATGGGTAGCGGACGGCGAGCCAGCGGATGGGCGTGGCGCCGGGCTGGCGGGCGATGGCGTTGTGGCGGAGTTTCAGCGATTCGCCGGGGACGGCTTCGGCGTTTTCGAGGGTGGTGTCGACGTAGAGGCCGGCGCACGCGAGGATGAGGCGGTCGAGCTGTGTCTGTTTTTCGGATGCGAGCGGATCGGCGGGGAGCGCGGCGAGGCGGCGGCGAAGATCGAGGAGGGCGGGGAGCGAGGCGGAAGGATCGAGGACGTTGAAGCCGGCGAGAGCGGCGTCGGCGAGGGGCTGGAGTGCGGCGCCGCCGGGGAGGCGGGACCAGGAGGAATCGACGCCGTCCATGAAGTCGGCGGACATGGATTCGCCGGCGAGGAGTTGAAAATGTTCGAGGGCGGGGCCGCGGCTGCCGAGGCTCCCCATGCCCTGGCTGCTGTGTTGGGAGCGGGAGCGGGCGGCGATCTCGCCGTAGGATTCGCCGAGGAGAGGATTGAAGCCGCCGACGTCGAGGCGCAGGGCGTCGTCGGGCGGCGGGCTGCCCCAGGTGGCGACATTCCAGACGATGCGTTTGGGTTGCCAGGGGGCGAG
>JAEZAD010000346.1 GCA_023430565.1 Verrucomicrobiota bacterium | reverse complement strand
GCCCTCTTCCTCGTCGGCGCCCTCTGCTGGTTCGTCATCGACCCCCGCGACCGCGTCTTCGACTAGCGACTGGTAGAGCGAAGCCGAGCCGCGTTCACCCCACACCCCGTCGTGCTCATGATTCGTGCTCGTGCTCGTGCTCATCTTCGCCCTCAACCGAGCACGATCACGATCACGAGCAAGAGCATGAGTAAGAGCACGACTCAGAGCACGAGCCCGCTAACCCCTCTCTGCATCTTTTCCCCCGCCGTCGCGCCGTTCAAAAACATTGCCGCGCATTTTTCCCACCGCCGTAATCCCCCGCGGTGTCCGCCCGCCCTCCCCTCGTCCGTCCGCCTTTCGTCACGCTCCTCGTCTGCGTCCTCTTGTTCGCCGGCACGGTGTTCCTCTTCAGCCGCTCGCTCGACTACGGCTTTCTCAATTACGACGACCCGAGCTACATCACCAATAACGCCCACGTAAGAGCCGGCCTCACGGCCTCGAGCATCGCCTGGGCCTTCGCCGGCGCCGCCGACTACTGGCATCCGCTCACCTGGCTCTCCCACATGCTCGACTGGGAACTCTACGACCAGGTCGGGTTCGGCCATCACCTCACCAGCACGCTCTGGCACGCGCTCAACGCCGCCCTCGTCTTTCTTGTTTTCCGTCGGCTCACCGGCGCCTTTTGGGCCAGCGCCTTCGCCGCCGCCCTCTTCGCCTGGCATCCCCTGCGTGTCGAATCCGTCGTGTGGATCACCGAGCGCAAGGACGTCATGAGCGGCTGTTTTTTCCTGCTCACCCTTTGGGCCTACGCCGGCTACGCGGAACGTCGTCGCGTCACCGGCCACGCCCGCCGCCTCTACGCCCTCACCCTCGCCCTCTTCCTCTTCGGTCTGATGAGCAAACCCATGCTCGTCTCGTTGCCTCTCGTCCTCCTCCTCCTCGACGTCTGGCCCCTACAACGTCTCCCCGCCGCCGATCCCTCCGGCTCTCCGCTGCGCACCCTCGCCGCCCGCTGGCTCCCTCTCCTTCGCGAGAAAATCCCCTTCTTCGCGCTCTCCGCGATCATCTCTGTAGTGACGATCCTGATGCAGACGAGCTTCGGTGCGTTCACACTCCCGCTGCCGCTCGCCGCCCGTCTCGCCAACGCCGTCGTCTCCTACGTTCGCTACCTCGGCAAATTCCTCTGGCCCGCCGAACTCGCCGTCTTCTACCCGCATCCCGGCACCTGGCCCGTGCTCGTCGTCCTCGCCGCCCTGGCGCTGCTCACGCTCCTGACTTTCCTCGCCTGGCGCCAACGCCCCCGCCGCCCCTGGCTCCTCATCGGCTGGCTTTGGTTCCTCGTCGTTCTCCTCCCCGCCATCGGCATTCTCCAGGTCGGCCAGCAGGCGATGGCGGATCGCTACACCTATCTCTCCATTCTCGGCCTTCAGCTCGCACTCGTCTGGTCCCTGCGCGACCTCCTCGCCCGCCCCGCGCTACGGACCGCCACCTCCTTCGCCGCCGGTGTCATCCTCATCGCCTGCCTCTCGCGCACCTGGGATCAACAAGCGACCTGGCGCGACTCCGTCGCCCTCTTCCGCCACGCCGCCCGCGTCAGCGAAAACAACGACGCCGCCCACGGCTACCTCGCCTACACCCTCGCCGGTCTTCGGCGCTTCGACGAAGCCGAGACCGAAGCCAGCCGCGCCCTCGCCCTCAACCCACGCAACGACATCGCCCTCTTCGCGCTCGCCGATATCCGCGAACGCCAGGATCGCGTCGAAGAATCGATCGCCCTGTTTCGTCAGGTCCTCGACCTCAAACCCGACAACACCCTCGCCCGCTTTCGCCTCGGCATCGCCGTCCTTCGCCTCGGCCAGCGCGACGAAGCCGTTTCGCACCTCACCGCCGCGATCCACGCCCAGCCGTCCTACGTAGAGGCTGCGCTGCGCTATGGTTTCGAAACCGTGCGCGGCGGCGGCGCCCCCGCGGCTGCCGCCTTGTTCGAGGCCGTGCTCGCCGTTCAACCCGACCACGCCGACGCGCACCTCGGCCTGTCCCTCGCGCTCCCGACCCTCGGTCGCGCCGACGAAGGGTTCGCGCATCTCCGCCGCTCCGCCGAACTCCGCCCCGATGTCGCGCCCGTGCAGGTCGAGGTCGGCCTCGCCCTCCTCGCCCGCCGCGCTCCCGCCGACGCCGCCACGCACTTCCGCCAGGCCGTCGCCGCCTCACCCAACCTCGCGATGGCCCACTTCGGACTCGGCCGCGCCCTCGACCAACTCGGCCAGTCCGCCGACGCCGTGCCTCATCTCGAACAAGCGCTCGCTCTCGCTCCCGACAACCCCGCCATCCAACGCGCCTGGGCCGTCTCGCTCGCCCGCCGCGGCCGCTTCGCCGACGCCATTACTCACTACCAACGCGCCCTCGCCCACCTACCCGACGACGCCTCCCTCCACGCCGAACTCGGTTTCGCCCTCCTTCTCGACAAACGTCGCGACGAAGCTATCGCGCGCTTCGAGCACGCCCTCCGCCTCGACCCCAACTTCCCCGGCCTCCGCGAACGCCTCCACCAACTTCGCCGTCAATAAGACCCGCCCACAACCGAACGAAACTCGCGGAGCGGCTTTCGCTCACCTCCGGCTCTTCGTTCCCTTCGTTATCTTCTGTAAACGAAGATTGGCTCCGCTCTTCTCGGTTCCTCCCCCACCCCCCCCTCGGGCAAACGCCGATCCTCGGCTCACAGCTTTGCGCCGTGCCCTCCCTGCGGCGGGCGGAACGCCTCCCGCCAATCCGGGTCGGTCGTCGCCACCCCTACTAAACCATGAAAAACATCATTGGCATCATCCTCATCGCGCTCGGCATTTTCCTCTTCGTGCAGGGCCTCAACCGCAAGGACTCTGTCGTCGGCGCCGCATCTGAGGCCGGCACCGAGATTGCCAACGCCGTCGACGGCGGCGCGCGCCAGCCCAAGCACATCGTCTACATGGTCGCCGGCGGTGTGGTCGCACTGATCGGCGTCGGCGTCATCGCGCGCAAACCGCGCTCCGTCTAAACCCTCGCGAAATCATTCGCCGCGTCGCTCCCTGCCGGGACCGGCGCCCCCGCCGCGGGCCGCTCGCACTACGCCGAGCCGCCCGCGCTTTTTTTAAGTAGCTGCGAGCGCCAGCAAGCGGCCGTAGCTGCGAGCGCCAGCAAGTGGCCCGTCGTCCCGCGCGCCCGCCAGCCGTCCCCTTCGTAAACGGGTTCGCCCCCACCCCCCTTTACAGCCTCCCCGAGCGCATCGACCGTTCGCCATGAAACTCCCCGCGCTCTTTCTCGCGCCTGTCGTCCTCGCCTCATTTCTTTTCTCCGCTTCCTCCGCTTCGCCTTCGCCCCAACCCCGCCGCTTCTTCTCCGACGACAGCTTCTGGAACCAACCGATCCCTACCGACGCCAAGATCGACCCGCGCTCCGACCGCTGGATCGCCCTCCTCGAATCCGAGCCTACCAGCCAGGGCTGGCTCACCAACAGCGAGCAATGGACGATCCCCGTCTACGAAGTCGGCGCCTCCACGCCCGTCCAGGAAGTCAGCGTTCTCGAAATCACCCCCGAAGAGAAAATCCGCTGGCACACCGACCGCGATTTCTTCGGCCACGGCAAAGGCTTCAGCCTCGTCCCCATCCCACCCGACGCCCAGCCCGACAAGATGTATGACGCCCACCTCGCGCTCGTCGACTGGGAGCGCAATCTCGTCTGGGACATGTGGGCCCTCCGCCGCAACCCCGACGGTAGTTGGAAATCCGCTACAGGCATGGTCTACCCCGCCAATGGCACCGGCGTTTTCTCCACCCGCGAACTCGGCGTGAAGGACGGCGAAAGCATCCACTTTCACGGCCCCAGCCGCGCCTCCGGCGTTCCCGCCGTCGCCGGCCTCATCATGTATGAGGAAGTGATGGCCGGTGAAATCCGCCACAAGATCGCCGCCGCCTCGCGCTTCTGCGCCTACAAGGAATTCGTCTTCCCCGCCGCGTGGACAGATGGTTTCACCGAAGGCGGCATCCCGCAGGGCACCGTCCTCCAGCTCGACCCAGCCCTCGACCTCTCGCAATTCGACCTCACCCGCGAGGAACGCATCGTCTGCATCGCCCTCCAACGCTACGGCATGGTCCTCGTCGACATCGCCCAGGGCCAGCCGATCTACGCCGAAGGATTGTGGGGCCATCCCGGAAAATCCTGGGACGGCAAACTCGAGCACGGTGAAAACGGCATCACCAAAATCCCCTTCCGCCACTACCGCGTCCTCGCCTCCGGCCCCGTCACCCGCCAGGGCGACGGCCGCTCCAAGTTCGCCCCCGTCTGGGAACCCGAACCCACCCCCACCCCGTAGTCCAATCCCGTCCGTCGTCCCGTAGTCCGTCGTCCCGTAGTCCATCTTCTCACCGCCGGCTCACATACAACACGTCCACCACATTCCGCACCAGCTGCTCGTCCGACACTCCCTCGACCGCCTCCGCCGGCAGCGCCGTCAACCCGCGAAAATGCTCCGCCAATTCGCCGAATAACCGCACCCGCGCCTCCGGCTCCAACTCGTCCCGCCGCGCCAGCGCCGCCACCGCCGCTCGCGCCTCTCTCGTTGTCACCGCCTGCCGCAGCCGCGCGATCGCGTGCGGATGCTCGCGCAGCGAATTGTATTTCTCCGCGCTCGCCCACGCGATTTCCGGCACCGCCTCCTCCGGCTCCCACACGACCAGCGTCCCCGCCGCCAGGTCGCCCAGCCGCTGCGCCTTCCGGCTCGCGAGCGCCGAGCATCCACCCACCAGATACGCGACCGGCAGCCCGTCCACGAACCGCAGCAAGTTTCGCAGCGCCACCTGCGCAAACGTCAGCCGCAGCCCGCGCTCGTCCACCACCCGCAGCCGCAACACGCGCTTCCCCACCGTCTGCCCCCGCCACGCCCATTCGGTCACCATCCGATACCCCTGCGACAGCACAAAATAACTCACCGCCGCCACCATCCCCGCCAAGTCCGCACTCAACACCTGCAACAACGCGATCGCCACCGCCACCACCGACCACGCCGCCGACACCGCCGCCCAATCGATCGCCGTCGCCGCCATCCGCAACACCGGACTCGCCAGCCGAAACGAAAACGCCACGCCCTCCGGCGTCCGCACCCGCCACACCTGCGCGCGTTCGCTCACCTCCATCGCACGCCTCCTCGTGATTTTTCTTTGGCGTTGGGAATTTGGCCTTGGGGATTTCCAGCGCGCCCGGCGCGCCCGAGGAACCACGCCAGCCCCGCCAACTCCACCACGCCGAACGCGATCTTCACGCCATACGGCAGCATCGGCTCGTGATACTGCGACATGAACGCCTCCACCAGCCCCGCCCACACGAGCATCAACGCCGCGCCGAAACACAAGGTCACCACATCCGGTCCCGCCACCCGCAACCGCATCGCCAGAGTCTCGCGCTTCCCCCGCCCCAGCAGCGCCCCGGCCAGCACGAAACCCGCCTGGCCGCCCACCAGCATCGCCGGCAGCTCGATCGCCCCGTGCGGCAACAACCATCCCAACAAAAACACCGTCTGCCCACCCGCCACATAGTCGACCGCGACCGCCCCGAGAACCACGCCATTGTAGAACATCAGCACGAGCGTGCCGACGCCCCACGTCATCCCGAGCGCCATCGCCGTCAGCGTCACGCGCGTGTTGTGCGTCATCAACATTCCCGAAAACCGCGCCTGCTTCCCCTCCAATTCCTCCGCTCCCCGGCTCTCCTCCTTCGCCACGCGCTCCGCCGGCGAAATCAGCAAATGCGGAAACGGCATCAGCACTCGCTTCGCCCCGGGATCGAACGCCACCGCCGCCCCGCCGAACGTCGCACCCACCATCATCAGCACGAACGCCAGCCCAAACGCCCCCGCCCGCCGCCGCCACGTCTGCGGAAGCGTCCGCGCCAGCCATCGCCACGGATGAAACCGCGTCCCCTCCGCTTTCGTGCCGTGAATCTCCGCGTGCCCCCGCGCCACCAAATTCTCCAAATACCGTCGCACGCCCGCCTCCGCTTCAAACGTCGCCAACCGCGCCAGATCCGCCGCCGCCCGCTGATAAAGCCGCTCAAACTCTCGCGCTTCCTCCGCCGACATCTCCGCCCACGGATCGTCCGCCAGCCGCTTCAACCGCGCCTCCAGCCGCTCCCACCCCGGCCGCTCCTCGGCGATGAATTTCCCCAGATTGACGATCATCGAAAAACGACCACAGGACCACCGACCACGGGACAACAGGACTTCAAACGCGCGCTTCTACAACGCCACGTTCCCACACCACGACTGCCAGCGAACGCCCTCACAACCTCTGCCTCCGCTTCACTTCGAGATACTGCGTCACCAACTGCGCCGCCATCGTCTCGTTCTCCAACAACGCCGCCGTCACGCCGAGCGGCTTCAACGTTTGCGCCAGCGCCATCGCCTCGGTCCACCGCTCATGCCCCGCCAGCCGCGCATACACCTCGCCGTCGTCCTTCACGTCCTCCCCGTCCAAAATCCGCGCCACCCCCGGCGCGCGCAATTGGCTCACCAGCACCAGATGCTGCCGCGACAACACCCGCACGTGTTTCGCGAAATCCTCCGCCAGCACCGGATCCGTCAGATCGGTGAGAAAAAACAACAGCGCCCGCTGCCGCAGATTCGTGCGCAGATGCCGCACGATTTCCGCGATATCCGGCGTCGCCTCGCTCGAGCGCAACCCAAGCACCGCTTCGCGGCACGCCGCGTAGTGACCCTCCCCCCGCCCCGCGCGCAGAAACAACCGCACTCGATCGTCGTGCGCCACCAGCCCGAATCGGTCGCCCATCCGCTCCGCCGCCAGCAGCAACACCAGCGCCGCCGTCAAACACCGCTCGAGCGCCGTCTGCTCCACCCCGTCCAGCACCACCGGCCGCGCGCTCAACCGCGACACGTCCAGCACCACGTAAATCTCCTGCGTCCGCTCCACCTGAAACACCTTCGTCACCGGCCGCCCCCGCTTCGCCGTCGCCTTCCAGTGAATCTCGTCGAAGCCATCCCCGGGCAGATAATCGCGCAGTTTCTCGAACTCCCTGCCGCGCCCCACCACCCGTCGCGCCAGCGCCCCTTGCTGCGCGCGCGCCAGAAACAACGCCGCCAGCTGCCGCCGCTCGGAGAACAGATTCGGATACACCCGCACTTCCCCCGCGAGCACCGTTCTCACCCGCAATAACCACAGCCCCAGTCCCGACCGACTCTCCACCGCGGCCACCAATCCGCCAAACCGCCCTCGCCGCCGCGGCGTGCAACCCAGCTCCACCCGCACGCGTTTCGCTCCCGCCGGCAACTCCACCAACCCTTCGTCGTTCTCCATCTCGAATCCCGCCGGCCAGCCCACCGCCAGCCGCACCCGCTGCGCCCGCCCGCTCGCATTGGACAACATCACCGGCACCGCTCCGGCCCGATCCTTCGTCAGCCGCACCACGTCCGGCATCGACGGCTCCGGGACCCTCGTCTTCCACAACGCCCACGCCACATCCCCCGCCGCCACCGCCGCCAGCAACGCCGCCGCCAACACCCAGAACGGCCGCAGCTCCACCAGCGGTCCCGCCAGCGCCGCGACGCCCGCCACGCCCACCGCCCACCACACCAGCCGCATCGCCGGCACCGCTTTCATGCGCAGCCTCCGTCGGGTAGGTTGCGCGCTCGCCGCGCAACTCGTCGGGTTTTAACCACCGTTCTCATCACCGCGGCACCGCCACCTGCTCCAGTATCCGCGCCAGCACTTCATCGATCGTCATCCCTTCGATTTCGTATTCCGGGCGCAACACCAGCCGGTGTCCCAGCACCGCTCCCGCCAGCCCGCGCGCATCGTCGGGCGTCACAAAATCCCGCCCGTTCAGCGCCGCCTTCGCGCGACTAGCCAGCAACAGCGCCTGCGTCGCCCGCGGCCCCGCGCCGATCAGCACGCTTTCATGCGTCCGGGTCGCACGCACCAGATCGACCATATACGCCATCAACTCGTCCCGCACCAGCACCCCATCGAGCGCCGCCCGCCACTGCGCGAGTTCGCCCGCCCCCAACACCGGCCGAACCACCCCTTCCGCCAGCGCCACTTCCGGCGCCTGCCCGCCCAGCATGCGCTTCGCCAGCGCCAGCTCCTCCTCGCGCGCCGGCGGCTCCATTTTGATCTTCACCAAAAACCGGTCCTTCTGCGCCTCCGGCAGCGGATACGTGCCTTCGGAGTCCGCCGGATTCTGCGTCGCGAAAACGGTGAAATTCGCATCGAGCGCATGCGTGTCGCGATCGATCGTCACCGCCCGCTCCTGCATCGCCTGCAACAGCGCCGCCTGCGTCTTCGCCGGCGCCCGATTGATTTCGTCCGCCAGCAAAAACGCCGTGAACACCGGCCCCCGGATCAACGTGAACTGATTCGTCTGCAGATTGAACACGTTCGTGCCCGTGATATCCGCCGGCATCAGGTCCGGCGTGAACTGCACCCGTCCGCTCTCCACGCCCAGCACGCGTCCGAGCGTCCGCACCAGCAGCGTCTTCGCCACGCCCGGCACGCCTTCGATCAACGCATGCTGCCGCGTCAACAGCGTCACCAGCGCCAGCTCGATCGCCGCATCCTGTCCGATGATCACCTTGCCGATTTCCGCCCGGGCCGACGCCAGCGTGGCCGCGAAGTGTTCGAGGTTTGTTGTCATGAAAAATCCTTCCGTTCACCGCCGCCGCACCGCGCGCGCGACCGCGTTATAGGTTTCGCCCGGTGACGCGCCGTCGGCCTCCGCGCGCTTCAACGCCGCCTCCGCCCGCTCCACCTCCATCGGCCGCAGCCAGCGCCGCGCGCCCGCCACGCACGCCGCCCCGAGTTCCCGCGGCGCCACCGCCCGCCGCAACAACGCTTCCAGGCCCGCCGTCGGCTGATACGTCATCGCCACCTCCCGTGCTTCCGCCGCCGGCGGCACAAACAGCGCCATCCGATGCCACACGAACAATCCCGACGCGATCACGAACATGAAAAACGCCCCCGTCAGCCCATAGCTCCGCGCCAGCGCCGCCACCCCGCGACGCTCCACCACGCCGAGATGCCCTTCGTGAAACTCGACGCGCCGGTTTTCGCCCACCATCCACGCCAGCAACGCCGGCACCCGCTCCCGCTGCAACGCCTCGTTCGTCAGAAAAAATCCGCTGCCCGCCACCACCACCGACCCGCGCCCGCGCGTCCGCTCGATCAACACCGGCTCGCCACCCCGCCGATAGAGCACCTTCCACGGCACCTCGCGCGGAAACTCAAAATGCACATCGCTCGTCCACCGCGGCATGTCGGCAAATCCTTCCGGCGCACCTTCCGCCGCCACCGCATCCCGCACCAACCACCGCACTTTCGTCCGCACATCCCAACGCTCCGCCAGATCCGTCGGCTCCTCCTCGTCTTTCTTCGCCTCCGTCTCCTCGTTGTGGGCTTTCTCCGCCGTCCCCACGTCCGTCTCCTCCGTCAGATCCTGCACGTCGCGCATCGCGATCACCACGCGACACCCCGCGCGCACCGCCGCATCGATCGCCCGCGCCTCGTCCGCCTCCATCGCGTGCAACTCTCCATGCCACCAACCTGCGAGCACGATCGTTCGCGCCGGCGACGACGCGAGGTCCTGCAGTCGCTCGTAGCTCCGCGTCACCGTCATCCCCGGCAACCGGTCCAGGCTGTCGTGCAGGGCGCGCAGCCCAAACGGATCCGACCGCAACGAGGAATACAGCGGAAAGCTGTCGCCCCGATCCAACCGCAGCCGCAACAGCGCCGCGAATCCCGCGAGCGTCAGCCCGATCAACAGCATCAACCCCACGGCTCCCATCCGTCCGCTCACGCCGCCCTCCTTTCCAAATCCGCCAGCCACTCGCCCACCAATTCCTCCTCCGCCACCGCCCGCCCATACCACACGCGCTCAAACACCCGCCGGCGTCCCGCAAACCAGCCCACGACGTCCTGCCGCGCCAGCGCCCGTCGCCGCAGTTCGCGCTCGTAATCCAGATTCGTTTTCGACTTCGCCAGCGACACGAGTCCGTCCGCCGCCAGCCGCGCCAGCGTCGCCAGATAAAGCGCCCGCAACGCCAGCCGCCACTCGCCCCGCGCCCGCTGCTCGCGCGCCAGCGCCAGCCACCCATCGAACGGCAGCTGCGCCGCCTGCGTCGCTTCGTCCCACAAATCCGGCACCGCCGCCTCCACCGGTCTCGCCGTGATCGTCCGGACGCGAAGTTTCCGCCCGCGTGTCCACGCCACCACCAGCGCGCTCAACACCAAACCGATCACCGCCACGATCGTCACCCACAGCAACACCTGCATCGCCGCCCAACCCACGGCGCCGCCCCCCGACGCGCCTCCCCCGTCCGGTTCGGGAAACATCTTCCGCATCCACCGCTGCAGATCGCGCCACGTCCTCGCGGCCCAGCGCAGCCCGTCTTTCACCCACTCCACCGCGGTCCGCGCCAGCCGTTTCGCCCATCCCGCCTGCTCCTGCGCTTGATCTGCCCCGGGCGCTCCGGGCAGCGGACGCAGCCGCCACTCGAATCCGCTCCCGGCCAGCACGTCATCGATCGCCGTATCCAATTCTTCGGCACGCACCGCCGGCACCGGTCCGCTCTCCTTCTCCGCCGCCCGCAACTCCGGCCCGGCCAGCACACCCACGCCGAATACCATCGCCGCCAGCACCGCCGCCCGCCCTCCACTCCGTCTCGCCGCGCGCAACTCCACCCGCAAATCCTCCCCTGTCCTCCGCGAGCGCCCATACATCACACGCAGCGTGTAGAACGCTTTCACCAGCGGATCCACCGCCAGCCACGTCACCATCGTGATCGCCGCAAACAGAGTCGTGTTCCACATCCGCCAGCCCGCGATCCCAAACAGGTTGTCGATCCCCAGCAGTCGATTCGCCAGCCACGGCACCAGCCAGAACGCCACCGCCACGTTCACCCACACCGCACACCCAAACGCCGACAGCAGCAGCAGGCCGAGGTGATTCTGCCCCGGCCACAACTGCGCCTGCTGCCACGCCTCGGCCCTCAGCCGCGGTGACTCACCGATCACACTCGCGCTCTGGTAAAACGCATACGCCCACCCGAACGGCACCGACAACACCAGCGACACCGGCAGCACCATCATCCCCCACGCCTGCCACCGCAGCTGCGCCGCCGCGACCCTCATCAAACGCCGCCACGAAAACGCCGGCGGCGCATCGCCCAGCCTCCGCCGCATCAACCGTCCGCAAAACTCCACATGCGCCAGCTTCATCGCTGCAAACAGGCCCACCAGCCCCAGTGCCCACCCCGCCACCGTTTCATCCGTCGGTCGAAACCACGTCGTTCGCGCCCAGAAAAACACGACGCCCAACGCAAAGGGCGCCGTGCCCGCGTAATAAATCGCCAGCGTTCCCGCCGGCGCCTGCCGCAGCAGATGCACCGCCTCCTCCACCAGTTCGCTCGCCGCCGGACCCGCGGCGCGTCCACGCGTCGCGCTCATCGTTCTTCGGCCGGCTCCCTCCGGCTCCACTCTCGTTCCGCGTGCGTCTCCTCCGGCAAGCGCAACAACAACTGCCCGCCCGCATAAAAGGTCATCCACAACACCCACACCGCCACCGCCAGCCCCAGCCCGCGCCACACCCCGTCGAGCACCCTGCTTTGCTCCGGCCGTTTCGCCGTCGCCTTCGCCAGGCACCGCGCACACAGCACCCGCCCGCCGTGATCGACCACGCATTCGCGACAAAAATATCCGCCGCACGCCGGACAGCGCGCCGCTGCCTCGCGCTGCGCATGCCGCACGCAGCGACGCGTGTGCACCGCCCCCGCCCCGCCACCCGACGGAGGGATCGGCGGCGGCGCGTTCACGACACCGGCGGCGGCGCCGCCACGGTTGCACTCGTGCCGACAACCGGCGGCGGCACCACGACGAGGTCCGCCTGCGCGGCCGCAATCAACGGCGCCAGCCTCGCCAGCACTTGGCGCGCTTTCTTTTTCCGCACCAGCGATTGCAGCGGCTGCGTCTGCACCCGCGTCACGACGTAAACATTACACCCCGGTCCCAGCAGGTAATTCCACAGCAGCACCACCGCGCCGATCGCCAGAAAAACGCCCGACACCACCGGCCACGCCCCCATGATCAGATTTCCCGCCAGCACCAGCCCGCTGATCGCCGTCCAGATTCCCCACACCAGCGCCCACGACCCTCTCCGCTCCGACGCCATGATGAAAAACCCCTGGATATCCCGAAACTGAATACGCCGGTATTCTTCGTGATACCCGCTGGAGCTCAGCACGAGCAGATGATCCGCCGCCAGCCAGAGGCTTTTGTAACTCGCCACCGCCGGCGGCGAGCGCGTCAACCGCGTGTAGAGTTTCGGCGCTTTCTGCATCGGGCCTTCAGTCTTTCGTCCAGAGCGAGACGAACACAAGAATCCACCCGACCACCTGCGCCAGCGCCAGCACCCCCGCCACCACCAGCTTCGTCCGCCGCGGCGCCACCAGGCTGCGCGGCTTCCGCCAGCCGATCACCGCCACCCCCAACGCCGCGGGCGCCGTCGCCAGGGTGAGCGGCCAAAACAGAATCGGCAGCACCGCCAGCGCGAGCGCGATTCCGTCGAACAGCGTCCGCTGGCTCACCGCCCGCGCATCCGTTTCCCTCGCCACCGCAATGCAGGGCGGACAGATCCGCCGGCCGCCGAAATCCACCGCGCACACCGCACACACGAACCGCCCGCAGCCTTCGCACACCGTCTCGGCCTGGTTTTCGCCGTGATAAAAACACGTCGCATGCTCCGCCACGAGCACCGCCTGCGGCACCGCCTTCGGCCGGTCGATCGTCAGCGCCGCGAAGCTTTCGAACTCGAAATCCTTCTTGCAGCTCCAGCAGCTCCCGCGCTCCGCATCGTGCCACGAAATCGCTTCCAGTGGCTTGCGACACTTCGGGCAGGGCAGCGCGGGTCCGGCAACCATGTCACCTCGTCTTGATCACCCGCGTGTCGCAGATCCGATCGTGCAGCGCCCGCTTCTCCTCGTCGAACCCCGCCATGATGTAGCCGATGAGCAGGATGATCGAGCTCAGGATCTCCGCGAAGAATCGCCCGATGATCCGCCCCGTCGTCAGCGAGGCCCCATTCGCGCGCAACAGCTTCAACCCAAGCGCCATCTTGCCCGGCGTCGCATCGAACTTTCGCACGAACAAAACCACATAGCCGAGGCCGATCGCGATGTTCACCAGCATCGTCGCACCCTGAAACACCAGGAATGGCGCGATGTTCTGCGGATCCGGTTGCCGTGTGAAATAATTCATCGATCCCAGCAGCACCGCGGCCAGCAGCATGTTCAGCACCATGCACATCACATTGACCACGATCCCATCGATGATCTTCGCGAAGAAGCGCCGCCAGAACCCGCCGTAAACAAACTGCCCCGGCTGCACCACACCTTCCCGCATCCGCTGGAAAAACGCATCCCGATGCTCGGCGCTGATCCACTTCCCTTCGAACTGGATCATCTCCCGCCGCGGATAACGCTTCCCGCTCACCGCGCACACCTCCGTGCCATCGTCCGGCCTCGCTGCATCCGCGCTCATCCCCGAAACCGCCGCCGTTCCTCCGCCCACAAGCGTCCCATAAGCCTGCCAGTTCGCCATGCCCTGCCGCCACACGAGCGTGCCCGCCTTCACCACCCCGTTGCGCACCAGCGCCTCGAATTCCGCCGGCGCCACCGGGCCCACGCGCTGCTCACCGACCGCGTAATACCATTCCATAGGATTTGAAGCTGCGCGTTCGTGAAATCGGCGATCACGCCGTGATGCAATGAAATATCCGTCCGCGCCCCAAAACTTGCAGCGCGACGGCGCGCGGCATCCATTCCTCCTTATGCCTCCGCCGTCACCGGTCCTCCGCTGGATCGCCGCTCTTCTCACCCTCGCGCTCCTCGCCTCCTGCACCCCGCGTGAAACGCCCGTCGAAAAAGCCACGCGCGAAAACACCCTCCTCCTCGGCAACGCCGCCGAACCCGCCGATCTCGATCCGCAGCTCATGACGGCCTACACCGACGGCAACATCCACATGGCCCTCTTCGAAGGCCTCACCGCCCTCGACGAACAATCCCTCGAAGCCGTCCCGTCCTCCGCCGAACGCTGGGAAACGTCCGACGACGGCCTCACCTGGACTTTCCACCTTCGCCCCCATCTCCGCTGGTCCAACGGCGAACCCGTCCTCGCCTCCGATTTCGTCGCCTCCTGGCGCCGCCTCGTCTCTCCCGCCCTCGCCTCCGACAACGCCTACCTCCTGTATCCAATAAAGCACGCCGCCACCCTCGCCGCCGGCACGCTCACCGATCCCACCCAGCTCGGCGTCGCCGCACCCGACGACCGCACCGTCGTCGTCACCCTCGAACGCCCCACGCCCTGGTTCGCCCAACTCACCGCCGCCGTCCCGACCTTCGCGCTAAACCCGCGCACGCTCGCCGCCTTCGACGGCACGTCGCGCCGCGGCACCGCCTGGACCCGCCCCGGCAACCTCGTCGGCAGCGGCCCCTTCTCCCTCGATGAATGGCGCCCGCAAGCCCGCGTCGTCGTTCGCAAAAATCCGCATCACTGGCAGGCCGGCTCCGTCGCACTCCAATCGATCGTTTTCCTCCCCACCGACAACCCCGACGTCGACGAGCGCAACTTCCGCGCCGGCCAGGTCCACGCCACCCAAAACCTCCCCATCGCCAAAGTCGCCGACTGGCGCCAGCGCGAACCCGACCGCCTCCGCATCGACCCGCTCACCCAGGCAAACTTCCTCCGCTTCAACACCGCCCGTCCGCCGCTCGACGACCCGCGCATCCGCCGCGCCCTCGCCCTCGCGATCGACCGCGACACCTTCGCGCGCACCATTCTCCAATCCACGCGCGCCCCCGCGTTCTCTCTCACCCCGCCCAACCTCGCCGGCTACACCGCGCGCACCCGCGTCGCCACCGACTTCGCCGCCGCCCGCCAACTCCTCGCCGACGCCGGCCACCCCGACGGCCGCGACCTCCCTGTATTCGAAATTCAATGTCGCAACGACGAGATCCACCCGCGCTACGCCGAAGCCCTCCAGGCCACCTGGCAACGCGAGCTCGGCCTCCGCGTCACCATCGCTCCCAGCGAGCAAAAGACCTGGCTCGAGAACCAGCAGTCCGGCAACTACACGATCACCTTCGGCGCCTGGCTCGCCGACTTCCCCGACGCCTCCAACTTCCTCGGCCTCTTCACCTCCACCAGCGGCTACAACTGGACCGGCTGGAAAGACGCCGACTACGACCGCCT
>JAEZAD010000125.1 GCA_023430565.1 Verrucomicrobiota bacterium | reverse complement strand
CGCGCTGGCAGGTCGCTGGCGGCATTTCGCGGGCTGGTCGAACGAGCGCGTGGAGGCCGCGATTCGGGGCGATGCGCCGGACGTGCTGGTGGATCTCGCGGGGCACACGGGGTTCAATCGATTGCCGTTGTTCGCGCGTCGGCTCGCGCCGGTGCAGGTGACGTATCTGGGATATCCGGATACGACGGGACTGGCGGAGATGGATTATCGGTTCACGGATGCGGTGGCGGATCCGGTCGGCGAGGCGGAGGCGTTTCACTCGGAAGAGTTGGTGCATTTCGCTCCGACGGCGTGGGCTTATGCGCCACCGGCGGACGCGCCGGAGCCGCTGCGCGAGCGTGGGGGGGCCGGGGAAGTCGTGTTCGGGTGCTTCAACAATTTCTCGAAGGTGAGCGATGTCACATTACAGCTGTGGAGCGGTGTGCTCGCCGAAGTGCCTGGGGCGACGTTGATGTTGAAATCGGCCGGGCTGGATGAGGCGGAGACGCAGCGGCGGTGCGGCGAACGATTGGTGGCGCACGGGATCGATCCGGCGCGCGTGGAAATGGTGGGAAGAATGCCCGGACGCGCCTCGCATCTGAGCGCGTATGCGCGGGTGGATGTGGCGCTCGATACGTTCCCGTATCATGGCACGACGACCACCTGCGAAGCGCTGTGGATGGGTGTGCCGGTGGTGACGCTCACGGGGGACAGCCATCGCTCGCGGGTGGGGGCGAGTTTGTTGAGTGCAATCGGCCGGCCGGAGTGGGTGGCGCATTCGGAGGATGAATACGCGGCGATCGCGGCGGGGCTCGCGGCGAACGGTCGGCGCACGGCGGCGAGCGGCGAGCGGTTGCGCGCAGCGATGCGGGCATCGCCGCTGCTGGATCATCGCGGGCAGGCGGAGAGGTTTGGGGCGGCGTTGCAGCGCTGCTGGGCTGGGCGGTTGGCCGTCAGCTGAGGACGTTCTCGGGCGGGCAAATTTTGCCGCGCGTGCGGGTTGATGACGGAACCGGGAGATTCGTCGGACGTTCGCACCATGAAAATGATTGTTTAGCCACGGTCAGTAAAGAGGTTGGAAAACACGGGTTGCGGCGGGCGCGAATCCTGCGAACAGGCCGCTGCATGTTGTCCTTACCGCCTTTGGCCTGCGCTGGGGTGGAGTGGGCGACGTCCCCACAACCTTCAATGCCCAGACGACGACGCTCATGTTGACCCTGCTCCCGACGAAGACAAAAGCCGGCTCTTTGAACCCCGAATTTCTGAGCGCACTGAAGGAGCGGCTACCGCTGGCTGCGTTCGTGGAGACGGGAACTTTTCAGGGAGACAGTGCGGCGGCGGCGAGTGCGCTCTTTCCGGTCGTGCACACGATCGAGCTGGCGGAGACGCTGGCAGAGAAGGCGAAGGCTCGCTTCGCGAGCACACCCTCGATCAACGTGCATCAAGGAGATTCGGCGGCGGTGCTGGCGCAGGTGGTGGCCACGTTGCAAGGGCCGACCTTGTTCTGGCTGGATGGACACTACAGCGAGGGCGTGACGGCGTTCGGCGGGCAGAACACGCCGATTCTCGAGGAACTGGCGACGATTGCGCGGAGCGCGCCGGAAGGATCGGTGATTCTGGTGGACGATCTGCGGTTGTTCGATGTGAGCGCGAATCGTCCGAATCTGCCGCCGTCGATGCACGGCTATCCGGCGCTGACGGAGATTTACGCGCGGCTGGCGGAGATGGGTTACCAGTTTTTCGTGCTGGGAGATGTCGGCCTGGCGGTGTCGGCGAAGGCGGAGTTCGCGGTTTCGCCGGTGATTCAGGCTCTGACGGTCAGCCGATTGTATGACGGCGAGAATCTGGAAATTCAGGAAGTGCTCGAGGCGGAAAACATCATCCAGCAGGCGAGTGGTCAGGAGCGGGGGGCGTTGCTCGACATGCCTAAGGCGCATACTGCGGCGGAAAAACTCGGAGTGGCGCTTCATTATCGTTTCTGGCGGGCGCTCAGCCTGCTCGGACAGGGGCACCAGGCCGACGCGGGGAAGGATTTTCTGTTCGTCGCCGAGCACGGGTTTCATCACTGGCGGGTGCGCTGGAATCTCGCGTCGATTCTCGCGAGTGCCGGCGAGCTGGAGGCGGCTCGAGCGTTGCTGGACGAAGTTTTGGAAGCGGCGCCGGATTTTGCGCCGGCGAGAGCGTTGTCCGAGAAGCTTGAAAGCGGTGAGAAGGCCGGGACGGAATCGGCTGCGCCGGGCAGCGACCTCGATGGACTGAAGCAGCGCGGCCTGTGGCGCGAGGGGCAGCCGCTGCGGCTGCATCTCGGGTGCGGCGAGCAGCGATTCAAGGGTTATGTGAACATCGATTATCCGGCGGATCAGCATAACGTCATGAGCGTGCGGCCGGACTACGAGGCGAACATTGTGCGCATGGAGTTTCCGCCGGAATCGGTGGACGAGATCCGGCTGCATCACGTCTTCGAACATTTCAATCGCGTGACGGCGCTCGCGATGCTGATCAAATGGCAGCAGTGGCTGAAGGTCGGCGGGAAGTTGCATATCGAAACGCCCGATCTGAAAGGTAGCGCCGAGATGCTGGTTTCGGATGCGCCGTGGAAATTCAAGATGGGCGCGGTGCGCCACCTCGCGGGCGACCAGGCGGCGTCGTGGGCGTATCATGTGGATCACTGGTTTCCCGAGCGGTATCAGCACACGTTGCAAGCGCTGGGTTTTGGCCAGGTGGAGACGAAAGCCACGCGTTGGCCGCATGAACCGCACTTGAGCAACGTGCACGCGTTTGGTGTGAAGACGGAGGTTCTCACGCGCGAGCAGCTGGTGGAAGCGGCGGATGGGCTGCTGTGGGAAAGCACGTTGGCACCGGTGGAGAAGCCCACGTATGAAGTCTGGCGGCGGCAGTTGCGGGCGGTGCTGGCGCACGAGGAAAATGTCGGGCCCGCGAACATTCATGCGGAAGCGCCGGCCGCACCGGCAGCCCAGCCGGCACGCCCGGTGGCACGACCCCCGAAAACGAAAGCGGTGGAAATGCCGGCTGCGGCGACCTCGCTGCTGCCGCATTCCGATCTGCCGCTGGCGGAGATTCACGATTTCAATCAACGCTCGCGCGATCGCTGGGTGAAGGCGAAGGCGGCGACCGTGCCGGCGGGATCACGGGTGCTCGATATCGGCGCGGGCACGTGCCTATACCGGCCGTTGTTCGCGCATTGCGACTACAAGACGCACGATTTCAAGCAATACACCGGCAGGGAAAAGCACGGCAACACCAGCGCGTATGGACATATCGATTACGTGTCGGAGATTCTCGCGATTCCGGTGCCGGACCATTCGTTCGATGTGATCCTTTGCACCGAAGTGCTCGAGCACGTGCCGGAGCCGATCAAAGTGCTGCGCGAAATCTCGCGCATCCTGAAGCCGGGCGGAAGGGCGTTCATC
>JAEZAD010000116.1 GCA_023430565.1 Verrucomicrobiota bacterium | reverse complement strand
GTTCGGGGGCATGGTGCGCGTCGGCCAGGTGCCATGCATGGGCAGGCGCGTGAACTCCGCCAGGACCGGAAGGTAGCAACGGCAACGACGTTCTCCCAGTGCCGTGGAGTGCCTGGCCACTTTTTTTGCCGCTCAACGCGGCAAAGGTTGAGTGATGAGGGCTGAGAGTTGAGAGAAAAAGCGTCCGTTCGAGATTTCGGCTTTTCACTCTCAACTCTCAGCTCTCAACTCTGAATTTCCGCTTTGAGCACCACCTACCAAGTCATCGCGCGCAAGTGGCGGCCGCAGACGTTTGAGGACGTCGTGGGGCAGGATCATGTGGTGCGGACGTTGAGAAACGCCATCGGGCGCAATCGGATCGCGCATGCGTATTTGTTCGTGGGGCCGCGGGGCACGGGGAAGACGTCGACGGCGCGGATTTTTGCGAAGGCGCTCAATTGCACGGATGGGCCGAAGGCGGATTTCGATCCGAACGATCCGGCGTGCAAGGCGATCGCGGAGGGGTCGCATCTCGATGTGATCGAGATCGACGGTGCCTCGAACAACGGCGTCGATCAGGTGCGCGACCTGCGGGACACGGTGCAATACGCGCCGGCGCAGGGGAAGTTCAAGGTCTACATCATCGACGAGGTGCACATGTTGTCGGCGGCGGCGTTCAACGCGCTGCTGAAGACGCTCGAGGAGCCGCCGGAGCACGTGAAGTTCGTGTTCGCGACGACGGACCCGCAGAAAGTTTTGCCGACGATCGTGTCGCGCTGCCAGCGGTTCGACCTGAAACCGATTCCGGCGCCGCTGATCGTGGAGCGGTTGAAGAAGATCGCAACGAGCGAGAAGGTGAAGATCACGGATGGCGCGCTGGAATGTATCGCGCGGATGGCGGACGGCGGGATGCGCGATGCGCAGTCGATCCTCGATCAGATGATTTCGTTCTGCGGGACGGAAGTGACGGAGCCGGAGGTGCTCGATGTTTACGGGCTCGTGTCGGCGGAGAAGATCGCGGAACTCGGCGCGGCGCTCGCTGCCGGGGATCACAAGAAGATCGTGGCGCTGGTGGACGAGTGCGATGCGAACGGTCGCGATCTGGTGCGGTTGTTGTCGGACTTGCAGGCGCTGGTGCGCACGGCGCTGCTCGATGCGATCGCGAAGGGCGGAAGAAGTGCGTTGCTCGGGACGGAGTTGAGCACGGAGCAGATCACGCGGATGCTCGATGGACTGCGCGAAGGCGAGGGCGCGGTGAAGCTTGGGCTGGCGGAGAAGATCAATTTCGAGGTGACCTTGTTGAAGGCGGTCGATGCGAGCCGGGCACGCGCGATCGACAGTTTGATCAAGGAACTCGCGGCGCTGGCAGAGGAGGCGCCCGACGGTGGGGCGGCTTCGGGCGAAAAAAAAAAGGGCTGATTGACGGGCTGGACGCGCGGCTGACCGCCGCGCTGGAGCAGGGGGGAGGGAGGAAGGAGCAGGAGAAGCAGCCGGTGAATGGAGGGCAGGCGCTCCCGCTGTCCGGGAATACGGGCGCAGCTTTGAAGGAAGCGGAGGTTCAAGCGCCACGCGGGAATGCGGACCCTTCCGTGGCGGGCGACGACGACACGAATGTCTGGCCGACGGAGACGGAGGAGGCGGCGTTTTTGGCGGAGTCGGCGGAGCGCGGGGAGAAGGTGGTGCCGGTGGTGCGGGATGCGGCCGAGGAAATTGAGGACGATTCGAAGGCGCTGCCGAAACTGGATGAATTGGTGGAGCGGATACCGGCGGAAACGCGAGAGTTGTTGGACGAGCTGTTTCGCGCGCGGTTCGTGGCGGTGCGGCGAGTGCGGAAGAAGGATTTGAAAATTTGAGGCGAGAACGGCTCGCTGGCGCTCGCCGCTACGAGGAAGATTCGAGCCAAACGCCCGTAGGAATTATGGGACGGTTGGCGACGGGTTGAGCGTAGAGGTAGGTGTCGACGCGGCGATCGGCGAAGGGCGGGAGTAGTTTTATCCGCTCGCGATGGTAGAGGCCTTCGGCGGTGCCTTCGAAGGCGTCGAGGCGCGCGAGCGTCGCGGCGTCGACCGACCAGAGTTCGCCGGCGACGCCGGTGGGGTCTTCGGGAGCGGCGATCATGCCCGGGTATTCGCCGAGATGATGCAAACGGTAGCCGGGTGCGGTGCGCGCGGCGCCGAGGAGTTGCTGGCCGGCGAGGACGTGATGGTTGGAGCAGCCGCGTTTGAGGGTGCCGTAGACGAAGACGAGGGAGCGCGCGGCAGTCATTCGGCGTGTTGCGCGTGAAGCTCGCGGCGTAAAGCCGCTCCTACAGCGCTTCGACGACGACGGCGGTGGTGTTGTCGCGGCCGGAGTTTTGGACGGCGGTTTCGACGAGGTGGAGCGCGATGGATTGGCCGTCGGGGGTGCTGCGGGCGATTTCCTCGATCTGGCGATCCCAGAGGCCGTCGACGAGGCCGTCGGAGCAGATGAGAAAACGGTCGCCGGGATCGTGGCCGACGGCGCCGACTTGCGGGTCGATGAACTGGTTGCCGGCGCCGAGGGCTTGCTGGAGGGAATTGCGACGCGGGTCGGTGCGTTGTTCGCGTTCGTTGATTTTTCCGGTGCGGCGGAGTTTGCCGACGATGCTGTGATCGTGGCTGACCTGGGTGAGGCCGCCTTCCTTTGGCAGGAAGTAGATGCGGCTGTCGCCGATGTGGCCGAAATACATCCATTGCGGCGTGAACCAGGCGAGACTGAGGGTGCAGCCCATGCCGGCGCATTCTTCGTAGGAGTAGCCGAGTTTGAGGAGGTCGTGGTGGATGTCGGTGAACAGTTCGAGCAGGACGTCTTGAAAACCGCTGGTGATGCCGGCGGCGGTGAGGCGGAAGGCGCGGGGGAGCAGGCGGGAGACGCGGTCGACGGTGATGCGGCTGGCGAACTCGCCGGATTTGGCGCCGCCCATGCCGTCGCTGACGGCGAAGACGAAATCGGTGCCGGCGACGGAGGCTTCGCCGGTTTTGCCGAGGTAGCGGAGATCGTGGCCGTCGAAATTCAGCGCGAGGAATGCGTCTTCGTTATTGGGGCGGAAGCGGCCGACGTGGGTGAGGCCGGACCAGCGGAATTTCGAGGTGGGGGCCGGCGGCTCGGGATTGGGGGCGGGAGCGGCGGGCTGGGGCGTGGGGGTCATTGCGCGGCGGAAGGTTTCAACGAGGCGCCGTCACGGCCGTTTTCGAGCAGCGTGGCGAATTCGAAATCGATGATGCAGAAGCGGCCGTCGGAGATGCGGTAGGTGATGTTGCGGAGGTCGCGGTCTTCGTGGCGGACGCCGTAGCCTTCGAGTTCGGCGAAGATCTCTTTCTGGCGTTCGGGGTTGAGGGAGTCGACGCGCTGGCCGCAGTGGGTGGTGACCATCTTGAGGTTGTCGGGGTCGACCTCGATGAGGCGGGGAACGAAGGTGCAACCGCGTTCCTCGAGGCGGCGGAGGACGCGGATTTCGTGCTCGAAGCGTTCGCGGGCGAGGTGACCGCGGAAGGTCTTGTGCACGCGCCCGTCGTAGCCGATGCGCACGAGGGCGCGGGCGGTGTCTTTGACTTCGTGCATGGCGGAAAGGGAAGTAATTTGTCGGAAGGGCCAGGTGGCAAGCGCGCGCTTGGCGCGACGAGAGCGCTGAGGTGCAAGCGAGCGGCGAACGACTTTCGGCGTGCGTCATAGCGGCATAAGGACTCCAAGTTGTGATCGTCACTGGCATACGAAGTGCTAATTCCGGGGACGGTTCTTTGTCTGTGCTCGCCGAGGTTGGGAGAGCAGCTCTACCCACTTCGCTCGCACAGCACGGCGCCCCCAAACAACTCCTCCAAAACGTCTCCCTATGGCCAAATACAAATTGGAATACATCTGGCTCGACGGCTACACGCCGCTGGCCAACTTGCGCAGCAAGACCCAAATCAAGGACTTCGCCAGCTTCCCGAAGCTCGAAGAACTTCCCCTGTGGGGCTTCGACGGCAGCTCGACGCAGCAGGCGGAAGGCAAGAGCTCGGATGTGGTTCTGAAGCCGGTCGCGGTTTATCCGGATTCGACGCGCAAGAATGGCGTGCTCGTGATGTGCGAGACGTATCTCCACACGGGCGAAGCGCATCCGACCAACTCGCGCGCGACGATCCCGGACGATCCGGACACTTGGTTCGGTTTCGAGCAGGAGTATTTCTTTTTCAAGGACGGCAGCCCGCTCGGCTTTCCGAAGGGCGGCTATCCGGCCCCGCAGGGCCCGTATTACACGGGTGTCGGTTACAAGAATGTTGGCTCGGTCGCGCGCGAGATCGTCGAGCAGCACATCGACCTGTGCCTCGACGCCGGGATCAACATCGAAGGCATCAACGCGGAAGTCGCGAAGGGCCAGTGGGAGTTTCAGATCTTCGGCAAGGGCTCGAAGAGTGCGGCCGACCAGATGTGGGTGGCCCGCTACATTCTCACGCGGCTTTGCGAGAAGCATGAGGTCGACATAGAGTGGCGCTGCAAACCGATCCTCGGCGCGTTCAACTCGCCGCTCGATTGGAACGGCTCGGGCATGCACTCGAATTTCTCGACGAAGCACATGCGCGAAGTGGGCGGCAAGCCCTACTTCGAGAAGCTCATGGCTGCTTTCAACAAGCACATGGACGAACACATCGCCGTTTACGGTCCGGAGAATCATCTCCGCCTCACCGGTCTCCACGAGACGCAGTCGATCGACAAGTTCACCTACGGCATTGCCGATCGTGGCTCGTCGATTCGCGTGCCGCACAGCTTCGTCAACGCCGGTTACAAGGGTTACCTCGAGGACCGTCGTCCGAACTCGGCGGCGGATCCGTATCTCGTCGCGGGTCGGATCCTGAAGACGATCCAGACTGTGCCGACGACCTGAGCGGTGGTTTCGATTTGTTAAGTTTGGCGCCACCTCGCGAGAGGTGGCGCTTTTTTCATGGCCTGCGCGGGAGTGGAGGCGGAGAGAAACACCTTGTTCGGGGGCGGATGAGGAGAGATGAAGGTAGCCGTGCGTCTGCCCTGGTTCGATCACCTGGATTCTTCGCTCCGCTCAGAATGACAATGGTCGGAGCGATAACGAAAGCTGGCCAGAGCGTGCGGGTCTGGGAGTGGGCGCAGGTGGCGCTGCTGGTGGTGAACATCACGTGGACCACGTTGTGTCTTGGTGGATACAGGCCGGAGACGATGGTGGTGACGACGGCGCTGAGCGGGTTGCTGCTCGTGGTGCATCTCATCGGTTTTGTGTGGTGGCGGGAGGAGCTGTCGGGGCGAAAGGGCGGCGTGGCGCGCGTGCATCCGGCGGGCTGGTGGCTGCTGCCATTTCTTGGGTATGCGGCGGTCAACGTTCACACGATTTCGCCGGTTCCGTGGATCGGTTGGCGCGATTGGGTGGGGTGGGCGCAGCTGATGGCGGTGTTCTGGGTGGTGTTGAATGGCGTGCGCACGCGGGAGGCGCGTGCGGTGTTGTTTGGCGCGCTGGTGGCGCTGGCGTTCGGGGCGGTGGTGCTGGGGTGTTACCAGCGCTTCGTGCAACCCGACTGGCTGATGCTGGGTCGGACGCAGTCGGATCAGTTTCTCGGGCGGGTGAGCGGGCCGTTTGGGATTCCCAACAGTCTGGGCGCGCTGTTGCTGTTGGTGGTGTTTCCGGTGGGGGCGCTGGCGTTTCGGCGGGGTGCGGGTGCGGTGCAGCGGGTGTTTTTCGGCTATCTGGCGGGCGTGTTTTTGCTGGGGCTGGTGCTGACGGTCAGCCGGGGGGCGTGGATCGCGGCGATGGTGGTGACGGCGGCGTGGCCGTTGCTGGCGGCGGCGGGATCGGTCAGGCGGAGGGTTTTGCTCACGGGCATCGCGACGGTGGCGCTCGCGGCGACGGTGACGGCGCTGTTTTTCGCCGTGCCGGTGGTGCGGGTGCGGTTGACGCAGCTGAAGGTCGACCTGGGCGAGAAGACGCGGCCGATCATGTGGCGGGGAGCGTGGGAGATTTTTCGCGAACATCCGCTGTGGGGCAGCGGCGGGGGGAGCTACAACCTGATGTTCGAGAAACACCGGCCGGAGCGTTTCCAGGACGAGCCCGAGTGGGCGCATAACGAATATCTGAATACGGCGAGCGATTATGGGGCGGTGGGGTCCGGGTTGTTCTTCGGGGCGGGTGGCGTGGTGGTGGCGATGTGTGCGCGGCGAAGGTGGAAGGAGCGGACGCGGGGGCCGGAGCGCCCGGGGGCGGGAGAGGCGTTGCCGTTGGGCGGGATGACGGCGGGGCTGGCGGCGTTTGGGGTGCAGGCGTTCGTCGACTTCCACTTCAAGATTCCGGCCCTGGCGCTGACGTTCGGGACGTTGGCGGCGCTGGTCGTGCAGCGCTGTTGGCCGGCGGCGGCGGGCGAGCCGGGCCGGGCGTCGGGGCTGGAGCGGGATTTCTGCGTCGGCGTGGCGATGTTTGCGGCGGCGGGCTGCGGGTGGTTCGTCAACCCGCTCTACCGGGCGGAGGCGCTGCGTTATCAGGCGCGGGAAGCGATCAATCGGATGGCGGTGCGCGCGACGCCGGTGGAGGAGTGGCGGCCGGTGCTCGCGGAGGTGATGGACAAGCTGGGCCGGGCGACCGAGCTCGACGCGAGGAATGGCGCGATGTGGGCGGATGTGTCGTATGCGACGGCGCTCTTCGCTCAGACCGAGCCGAAGCAGCGCACGGACCTGGCGCGCAAGGCCGAGCGCTCGGCCGACCTGGCGCTGGCGTGCTCGAACCTGGTGCCGGAGTTCTGGATACGGCGCGGCGTCGCGCTGGATCTGCAGGGCCGCTGGGTGGAGGGCGGGCGGGCGTTTGTCGAGGGACTGAAACTCGCGCCGGCAAACGCGATTGGGTGGTATTACCAGGCGGCGCATCTGAGCCTGCGGCCGGCGGCGCGGCTGCAGGCGCTGGCGGCGGTCGAGGTGTCCTTGCGGCTTGACCCTGGAAAGCGCGAGGCGCAAGCATTGCGACAGCGATTGGCCGAACGCAGCCGCGCTCCCTGAATCCAGCTCACATGCGCCCGACCAAACTGATTTCGTGGCTGCTGCTTTGCGGCACTCTCGCTTTTTTTGCGGTTTCCGCGCGTGCGCAAACCGAGCGGCCTCCGGGGCGGATCGTGGCAGCGAAGGTGGCGGGGACGGTGACGGTGGCGAACCGTGGCGCGTCGTTGCAGGAGGCGGTCGCGTTGCGGCAGGGCGATACGGTGGCGCAGGACACCACGGTGCGAACGGGCCCGAACTCGAGCGTGATTCTCGTGTTCGAAAATGGATCTTCGCTGAATCTGGGTGGCGATTCGACGATGGACATCGAGGAATTCCTGATGGAGCCGTGGGCGAACCCGGGACCGATTGGAGAATTGGAGGCGGAGCCGACGACCTCGACGACGCGGGTGCATCTCACGCGGGGCGAACTGGTCGGCAACGTCAAGAAACTGAACCGCGAGGCGGGCTCGGAGTTCAGGGTGGGCACGCCGGTGGGCGCGGCGGGGATTCGCGGGACGACGTTCCGCATCGTGTTTCGGCCGGACTCGAGCGGCCGGGTGTTTTTCACGCTGAGCACCGCGGAGGGCGTGGTGTTGTTCGAAGCGCCGGCTGCGGCGGGTGTGTCGGTCGAGACGGGCAACGAGGTGGCGGTCTCGGTGGACGTGACGGTGGACGAGGCGACCGGAGTGGTGACCTTGAATTCGACGCCGACGGTCGAAGGCTTGACGCAGGCTTCGACGGAGACGCTGGCCGCGATCCAGGTGGCGGCCGTCGAAATCGTAGAGGCATCGGAAACCTTGATCGTGAGTTCGACCGCGGGTTCGTCGGGCGACACGTCCGGGGCGGAGGGAGAACAGCAAGAACAACAAGAACAGGAAGAGCAGGAGACGGAGCAGCAGCCCGCAACGGGCGAGAACGACGATTCGCAGCAAGGGCCGACCGATGTGGGGAATCCCAACTTCGGGCCGACGACGGCGCCCATCCGGACAACGGGCGGCGACGGTAAAACGTTCTGAAGACGGACACGGGTGGACGATCCAACGGGCGACGGCGCGGACTGAATCCAGGAGTGTCGCGCCGTGGTTCAGCCGAAAAATAGACGAGCGGTTTCGTCGCTGCGGTGGCTGTGGTTGCTGCCGATTCCGGCGGTGTGGTGCGTGGGGGGCGCGTTGGGGTGGTTCGATGTCCTGGAGAACCAGACGCTGAAGCTGCGTTATCTGTTTCGCGGCGAGATCGCGGCGCCGGTGAAGGTGATGTATGTCGATCTGGATACGCGCGCGGTGCAGGAAATGGGGGAGCGTCCCTGGAGCCGGGGCGACTTCGGCCGGGTGGCCCAGGCGTTGATCGAAATTGGGGGAGCGAAAGCGGTGGGGTTCGATTTCGTGTTTTCGGATTATGGCGCGTCGAAAATGGTGTCGCGGGAGGAGCTCAACCGGCGAAACATCGAGTTTGCCCGCGTGATCCGGAAGCACCCGCAGGTGATTCTTGGCGCCCAATACAGTGGCGGGCAGGCGTATCTGCAGGAAGGGCAGCGGCATTTTCCATTGTTGCGGCTGGGGTTTTCCGATCGCGCGAAGAACGATCTCCCGGAGTTGCCACAATATCCGTTGATGGGGCCGACGTGGGGTTCGGTCGGGTTGATCGATGTCGACCTCGATTATGGCGGAGACGAGGTGCCGCGCTGGGTGCCCTTGTTTGCGCAGACGCCGAATCCGACGTTTTATCATCTTTCGCTCAAACTGGTGCTCGAGGACCTCGGGCTGGGCGAGTCGGCGGTGAAGATCGGGCCGGATATGCTGCGGATTGTGCGCCCGGACGGCGGGGTCGAGGCGGAGGTGCCGCTGGCGGAAGGGCAGTTGCTGGAGGTGAATTGGTTTTCGAGCTGGGCTAATCCGGAGCTGAATCCGCGGGCGAGCATGGCGGATGTGCTGATTCATGGACGCGATCTCGAGTCGGAGTCTGAAGAGGCGCGCGAGGCGACGCAGGCGTTTTTCAGGCAGTTCGCCGATGCGATCGTGTTGGTGGGGCCCGTCGATCCGATGTTGCAGGACTTGGCGCCGACGCCGTTTGACGCGACCCCGGTGCCGAAGGTGGGGTTGCACGGCAATTTGGTGAAGACGATCCGATCAGGGCTGTTTTTGCGGCGCCCGCCGGAATGGGTGGGAGTGGCGATCACTTTTTTGCTGAGCATGGGAGTGGCCGCCCTCGCGATCACCGGTGGCGCAAAAAGCGTTCGTCAGAAAGTTTTCGCCGGGGCGCTGCTCGCGGGATTCGTGGGGGTGCTGCTGTATCTTTTCAAAGTGCATCACGTGGTCGTGCCGATGGCGGTGCCACTGGGCGCCACGTTCACGGCGAGCTTCGCGGCGATCGGCTGGCAACTGGTGCAGGAGGAAAAACAGAAGGGGCGAATCAAGGGGATGTTTGGGGCGTATGTGTCGCCGCAGCTCGTGGATCGCATGGTGGAGTCGGGCGAGAATCCGCAGTTGGGGGGCCACGATGCGGAGATCACGGCGTATTTTTCGGACATCCAGTCGTTCTCGACGTTTTCGGAGAAGCTCGGATCGGGACCGCTGGTCGAGTTGATGAACGAGTATCTGACGGCGTGCACGGACATCGTGCAGGAGGAGGGTGGGACGCTGGACAAATACATCGGCGATGCGGTGGTGGCGATGTTTGGCGCGCCGATCGCGCTGCCGGATCACGCGTATCGCGCGTGCGTGGCGACGCAGCGCGTGCACAAGAAGCTCGGAGAGTTGCGGGAAAAATGGAAGGCGGAGGAGAAACGCTGGCCGGAGATTGTGTGGCAGATGCAGTCGCGGATCGGGTTGAACTCGGGCGTGTGCATGATCGGCAACATGGGCAGCCGCACGCGTTTCAATTACACGATGATGGGGGACAACGTGAACCTAGCGGCGCGCATGGAGAGCGG